>JACOTZ010000300.1 GCA_016178155.1 Acidobacteriota bacterium | reverse complement strand
GTGTTGGTAAAGTTGAACGCCTCCATGCGGAACTCCATTTTGAATCGTTCCGACAGATCAAACCGGCGAAACACACCGAAGTCCCAGTTGGCGATGCCCGGCCCGCGCAGCAGGTTCGCGCGGGTATTGCCGAATCGCTCCAGGCCGCGGTTGGTCGGCAGGTCCGCGAAAGCGAACGGGTCAAAGTACGGCGTGCCGCGGCCGGCGGCGCCGAAAATCTCGACATTCTCCTTCACCTGGTCGGCGGTTTGCGCCGATCCGGGCATCCGCAGCGAGTTGCCGCTGGCGCTCACGCCGAAAGGTGTCCCGCTGTAGAAGCTGACGATGTTATTGACCTGCCAGCCGCCGATGACCGCGGCGGCGAATCCGCCGCTTGCCCATCGTTTGCCCTTACCCAAAGGAAGCTCCCAGACGTTGCTGATGTGCAACGCATGAGTGCGGTCGTAGCCGCGCACCACCCGGTTGCGATCAAAGTACGGCAGTGCCGAAACCGACGGCCCGCTGTCGCTATTGTCGGCGAAGCCGATGACCTTGCCCCAGGTGTAGGCAACGGACAGCGACAGGTCCTGGGCAAACCGGCGCTCGATCGTGGCCTGCAGCGAGTCGTAGTGCGTGGTGCCCATCGGCGTTGCCATAACGGTGGAGGTGATCCGCCCGAAACGCTGGTTGAGCGGGCGCCCGGCGTTCTCGGCCCCGATCACCTGGCCGGCATTGATGTCGAGCTGTCCGAGTTGCCGCACCGAGCGCGTCGCCACATAGCCGGCCTGGCCCGTGAAACCCCACTTGAGCTGCTTCTGTAAAGTGAAGTTCCACGGTGCTCGGAACATCAATGATGCCGTTGCCCAGGCTGGGGATCACCGCGGGCGGAATGCCCTGCTCGATCCGGCTGACCCAGGCGTAGGAGTGCGGCGACGGAATGTTCTGCGTCAGCAGCACTGGGTAGTTGGTGCGCAGCGGCCGCTGGAGCGAATACGGGTCGTAGGTGAGCCCGTAACCCGCGCGGATCACGAACGTGTCCGAGGGGCGATAGGCGAAGCCGAAGCGCGGCGCGAACAGCTTCTTGCTGACCTTGACGCCGCAGTCCTCCGGCACGTCGCCGACGCCGCAGATATGCATTTTGTTCGTGTCAGGGTTGTACCATTCCAGTCCGCGGTCGGTGCGTTTCGGGACCAGCGGTCGCGCACATAGAGGCTGTAGCTGCGCTGGCGCGTGTGATACATATCCGGGATCTGCGTAATCTTACCCACGGTGGTAGGCAACCCGAGCAGGAACGTGGCGTAGTTGTTGAACTGGTTCGCGGGCTGGCCGCCGACGGTCGTGGTTGGGCCGCCGCCGAAGGTGAATCCGCCTGATGCGCCGTGCGCTCCGCCGCCGCTCACTTCCGGCTGCAGGTGATTCATGCCGGTGAAGTAAATGTCGAAGCCGAAGCGGATTTCATGCGAGCCCTTGGTCCAGTTCAGGTTGGCGACGTACTGGTGCTGGGGGTCGCTCCGGAAATACGGCATGAAGGCATTGGGCATACCGAGGGAGGTATAGCTTGATATGTCGAAGCGCGGCCAGCCGCCTTCGAAACGCCTAGTGCCGTTGGTGCCGGGAATGCCCAGGAAGTCGAGGCCGAGCTTCTCATCGAGCCGCGCCTGTTCGACATTGGTCTCGCCCAGCGTATAGCCATAGTAGGCGTCCATGATCAGGTTGGGTGTGAAGATGTAGGTGGCCGCGCCCGTGAAGCTGTAGGTGTCCCCGACAGCGTCGCCCGGATTGCCGCCGGCGCTCGAGACTTCCGGGCCGCCGAGCTGGCCGAACATCTGCGGATTGACCATGTCGTAGTGCAGGAGGCTGAACCGGCCGAACGCAGTCAGCTTGCTGGAGACGTTCCAGTTCACCTTGGTATCGGCACGATGCCGGTCAAACACATACGATGCACCGGCGAAGAAGTTATCGGAGAAGCCCGGCTGCGTGGGATCGGGCGTCAGGGCCACGAGTTTCCTGATGATCGGGCTGATGCGATCCTGCGGGATGATGTTATTCCCGAAGGGAGTGCGGTTCGAGCCGTCCGGATTGCCGGTGAGCGGGTCGTAGACAGGACGCAGCGATTCCGACATATTGCCTTGTTTCGCGAGCGGCGTCGGAACCGTGCCGCGGCGCGTCGCGAACTCGCGATTCAGCGTCCCTTCATAGCTCATGAAATAGAACAGCTTGTCCTTCATGATGGGGCCGCCCAGCGTGCCGCCGAACTCGTTGTTCACGAGCTTGGGGTTCCTCTGGCCCTGCGGCAGAATCCACGGCTTGGCCTTCAGGGCGTTCCCGGTGTAATACTCGAATGCCGAGCCGTGCAAGTCATTTGTGCCGCTGCGGATCTGCACGTTAACGGCGGCGCCGCCGGCCAATCCCTGCTCGGCGTCGAAGCTGTTCGTGACCACGTTTACCGTGTCGATGGCTTCGAGCGTGGGCACAAAGGACGTGATATGCGGCAGCCAGGGAGAATTCGAGCTGGCGCCGTCGATCCGGACATTGTTGATGCTCTGGCTGACGCCATTGACGTTGTAGGTAAGCGCGCGGGATGGGTTGGTGGGCACCGAGTGCGCGTTGCTCGGGGCGCGGAACCCGGGCAGCGTGCGCAGCAGGTTCTGATAATTCCGGCCCACCGGCACCGGCAGGTTCTGGACGGTGCGCCCGGTCATCTCCGACCGGACCTCGGAGCGGTCGGTCTGGAGCACGGCCGCCTCGGCCGTGACCTGGACGGCCTCCGCCACGGCGCCGATCTGCAAGCTCAGATCCGCGCGCGTCACGGAGTTGATGGTGACGGTCACTTCCGTGGTTGCGGTGCGAAAGCCATCCTTGGTAACGCGGACTTCGTAGGCCCCCGCCTGCAAGGTCGGGAAGCTGTAGTTACCGAAATTGCCCGTCTGTGTTTGCCGGGACTGGTTGGTTTCCTTGTGCGTGGCGGTGACAGTAGCACCGGGAATTGCGGCCTCGGACGGGTCCTTGACGTTCCCGACGATTGAGCCATAAAGAATCTGTGCCGACGCATGCGGCACTGCAAACGCCAACACCGCC
>JACOTZ010000268.1 GCA_016178155.1 Acidobacteriota bacterium | reverse complement strand
GTGCTGCGCTGCTGCGGCGAGCCGAAGACCATGACCCCGTTGGGTCCCAGATCGGCACACAAGTCGATCAGGTTGCGGATGTGGCGCCAGCTTCGCTCGCGCAGCTCGCGGTCGGGTGTGGTGACGTGCAGGCCCTTGGGCGCCACCATCAGCCAGTGCAGCCCGGCGAACGTCAGGCCCTCGCCCTCGATGGTGCGGCGGTACTCGCGGCGGCGCGCCGGAGTCAGGGCCGGCGGATCCTCGGCGAGCGTGAAGGGGGCAATCTCGATGCCGTCGTAACCGAGGCGGCGTATGGACCGGCAGGCTTCGGCGAAGTCCCAGCCCTGGTAAACCTCGTTGCAGGTTGCGTGTCGGAAGCGGGATGGCATATTCAGAAGCCAGAATACAGAAGAAGGACGACGGAGTGCAGACGAAGGCGGGCCACGCCGGGAACGCCATGGCGTCCCGATCCGGAAGCTTGAGCTCCGCTTCGGCGGCCGCCGCCGTTCGCAGGATCCTCCATCAGCGTGCCGCGAAGGTCCCAGGCCATGTCAGTCCGCGACAACATGGACGATCTTCGACCTCTCGCCAGGCTCACCACAGATCGATTCGGCATATCGCGCGAATGGCCGGCGCTCGATCATCCGGCTGAGGATGCGCCGGTCGAAACACCCAAGGTCGCGTACCGCCATTTCCCAGTGCGCAGGGCCGGCATTGACGCTTCCGGCGACCTTCTGATTATTTACGATGAGCCCCATAAGCGGGAATTCGCCCGGCAAGTGGGGCGCCCCAAGCACCACGCAGACGCCGAGTGGAGCCAGCATGTGCAGTGCCGCCCGGGCCGCATCAGGTGAGCCGGCCGCCTCGATGACGAAATCAGCCTGGCCTTCAGGCCGCGTCGTATACTGCAGGCCGGCGGCGCGTACGAGCCTCGCGCGAGCGCTGTCCTCCGGCTCGATCGAACAAACAGTGGTGGCGATGCCGCGAAGCTGCAACACTAACGCGGAGAGCAGGCCGATGGTTCCCGCGCCCACGACGGCGGCGCTCCGGCCCCCCGGTTCATGCAGACCGACCGCGAGATCGGCAGCTTTTTCGACGACGCTCAGCGGCTCGGCGAGCACCGCGACGTCCGCCATCGCATCGGGCACGACCAGCAGTTCCGACTCGCCGGCGAGTGCGTAATCGGAGAAATATCCGTCGGCTCCCATGATGCCGTGCTCGGTGTAGCGTCCGGTGAGGCACAGGTCGGCTCGCTCCCGGGCACAGGAGGGGCACGGCGGCACGCATGGCCGGCGTACTTTGGCTACCACCAGATCGCCGGGCTTGACCCGCCGGACTGCGCTGCCGGCTGCGGCGACGCACGCCAGGCATTCATGTCCGAGGACCAGGTACGAGCGCCCCTCGGGCGGATAGCCGAAGCGGAAGCGCGCGAGGTCGCGGTCGGTGCCGCAGACACCGGCCTCGTAAACACGGAGGAGAACATCGGAGGGACCGGCCGGTTCCGGATCGGGCAGCTCGCGCATGTCCAGCCGGCGAGCGGCATAATCGAGTGACACGGCGCGCATGTCAATCGGCGGGCCGCGCGACGACGATCAGTGACAGGCCTTGCCAGGGCAGCAGCGGCTCGATGCGCCGCCACAGCCAGACGGTTTTGTCGAACAGCTTGAGGGTGACCTTGTTGATCTGGCCGCGCTGCATGAGCCTGCCATAGAACCACCAGGCCGGCTTGCCGATCTTGTTGAGCTGATACGAGCGCTCGATAGCAAAGCCGCCGCCGCGCAGCAGGACTTCGAGCTCGCGAAACTCGAAGCGTCGCTTGTGGCCGAGCCTGGCGTCAACCGCGCTGTACAGTTTCTTGCCCTGAGGCACCAGCACGACCAGCCGGCCGCCGCGCGCGACCGCGGCTCGCAAGCCGCGCAGCGTTGCCCCGGGGTCGCGAACATACTCGAGCACATTCAGGCAGAGCACGGTCTCGAAGCGCTGCGCGAGCGCGGCCATCTCGGCCGGCTCATCGGGATCGAGCGATTTCACCGCCACGTTAGGGGTGCGCAGAAAGCGGTTGCGGAGCGCGTGCAGGTACAGCGGATCTTTCTCGACAGCGGCATATTGCAGCCGCTTGCCCATGAGCCTGCCCGTGATGTTGCCGATCCCGGCGCCGATCTCCAGCACCGTGTCGCTGACGTGCGGACGGATCAGACGTGTCATCCAGTTCAGGTACTGAGGCGTGCCAGTCAGGTTGTTGAGTAATCCGCGGCCGTAGGGCTCGCCATACAAGTCGTCGATCAACCAGAAGTACAGGACCACACCCAATGCTTTGATGCCGTCTTTCCAGCCGATCTTCTTGCCCTCTTCATAGGTGCGGCCATGGTAGCTGATCGGCACCTCGTAGATTCGCAGCTTGCGCTTGCTCGATTTCATGGTGATTTCGGGCTCGAAGCCGAAGCGGTTGGCGCGGATGGGGATGCTCTTGAGAAGGTCGGTGCGAAATACCTTGTAGCAGGTCTCCATGTCGGTGACGTTGAGGTTACAGAACATGTTTGAGACCAAGGTGAGGCTCTTGTTAATGACTGAGTGCCAGAAGGGCAGCACGCGCGTCTGCTCGCCGGCGAGGTAGCGCGAGCCGAAGACCGCGTCGGCGCGTCCGTCCAGCAGGGGCCGCAGCAGTTTCGGGTACTCGGCGGGATCGTACTCGAGATCGGCATCCTGCACCAGGCAGAAGTCACCGGTCGCGTGCTGCAGGGCCGCGCGGATGGCGGCTCCCTTGCCCATGTTCACCGGCTGGCGAAAGAGGCGAATGCGTCCCTCTGAGGCGGCCATGCGCTCGAGGATCGCCCCGGTGCCATCGGTCGAGCAATCATCGACGATGATCAACTCGCGTTCCATGTTCTCCGGCAAAGGCGCCGCGAGCACCTGAGCCAGACTGCGCTCCACAACCGTCCGCTCGTTGTAGACCGGAATTAAAATCGAGAGCTTCACGCGAACCCTCAGTATAATGGGTATGCTTAATACCAAAACCGAGGGCCGAAGCGTGCGTTTCGCAATCGTGCACGGTTCGCGCGAGCCTTCGGTGAGGCAATGTTTTGCTGAGGAGCGGCCGGCAAACCGCCGCACGCGGCGTCCGCGGAGCGGCGGATCCGGGACACACCCCTGGAGAATAGAATTGCCGCCATGCAGCCGCCGGCGCGCGATGCCCGAGCGGCCCGCCGCCGGCCGCTCAGACCTGCATTTTACAGAGGAGAACCCCAATGAACGACCGCAATCTCGATCCCACCGCCGCGCGACCCGAGCCTGCCCGGCGCGATTTCGTCAAGACCACCAGCGCCGCCGGCCTTGGTCTGCTGATTCTCAAGCCGGAGATCGTACGCGGCTCTCAGGCGAACTCTGCACTCACGGTTGGCCTGATCGGCGCCGGCCGCCGCGGCACATATGTATCCGGCTTCTTCGCCAAAAACGAGTTCGGGCGCGTCGCCGCGCTCTGCGACATTTACGAGGACCAGCTCAAAGCCGCGGCGGCGAAATTCTCGGGCGCGAAGCTCTTCAGGAACCACAAGGACCTGCTGGCGAGCGATGTGGACGCCGTGTATATCGCTACCCCGCCGTACCTTCACCCCGAGCACTTCGAGGCCGCGGTGGCCGCTCGCAAGCACATTTTTATGGAAAAGCCCGCGGCGGTTGACGTGGCGGGCTGCAATCGCGTGCTCGCCGCGGCCAGGAAGGCCGACAAGAGCAAGCGCATCTCCATCGACTACCAGCAGCGCTACGGCAAGGAATACAAAGCGGCCCACCAGATCGTGAAGTCGGGGCAGCTAGGCGGCATCCGCATGGTCCGCGCGTCATGGCTTAGCGGCGGGCTGCCGGTGCGCTCGGGTCATCCCGCGAGCGAAGAGAAAATGCGCAACTGGCTGTTCTACCGCGAGCGCTCCGGAGACATCATCGTCGAGCAGGACTGCCATAACCTCGATGTGGTGAACTGGTTCATGGGTACGCACCCGGTGCGCGCCTGCGGCTACGGCGGGCGCGCCGTGCGCAAGGATATCGGGAACATCCTGGATAATCTTGCGCTCACCTACGAGTTCGCGAATGGCACGGTGTTCAGCTACTCGGCCAACCAGTTCGCCGCCGGAGGATTCGTGGACGTTGGAGAAGCCTTTCTGTGCGATAAGGGCTCCATCTATACCTCGCGTCAAGGCTACAAGCTTTACAACAAGCCGAAGCGGGGCGTGCCGCCCGACGAGGTGCCCACGAGATACGACATCACCATGGACGCAGTGAACGAATTCATCGAAGGCGCTCGCACGGGCAAGATCGAGAACGCCGCTTTCTTCGCGGTCGAAAGCACGCTGACGGCAATCCTCGGCCGTGAGGCGATTTACCGCAAGAAAGAACTGACCTGGGACGAGCTGCTCAAACTAGCCGAAGTTCGTCACCGACAGGATTTCGAACCGCTTGCTGACGCGCGCGGCTCAGTAAGTGCCGTCAAATCAGCGGAAGCGTTCTGAGCCACGACCGTCAGGGAGTGGTGGTGACGAACCTCGGCTAGCGTAGGCGGCTCCCGCTGGCCGGCTGAACAGTCAGGCGCCAAACAACCGAAGACAAAGCAGGCGAGCCGTCATGAGCGGCTCGCCTTAGAAGGCCACGGCGCGTAGACATCCGCAAACTATCCATGCCCTGGCGCGCCGCGGCCCAGAGGAGGTTGGCAGCGACGCTTACCGCGTGTGAGTGGGCTCGACCTCGTGTTGAGTCCGATACCACTCATCCGCGTTGCGCTCGGCTTCCTCCCGCGACCAGCCGTAACGCTCCTGCAGTCTCCCGAGCAGCCTGTCTTTTGCGCCGCCGATCATCTCCACGTCATCGTCGGTCAGCCTGCCCCACTGCTGGCGCACGGAACCCTTCATCTGCTTCGCTGTTGCGAATCGGCGAAATCCTGGGCCACTTGCATACGGCGAATTAAGTATTTTTTACCTTCCCGTGCCAGGCCGCGATATCATTGGGGTACTACAGCCTGCAGGTCCTCTGCGGGCGGCCCGTGCAGCCGTGCGGGCGGAAGGGACACCAGATGCGAACCTACGTCACCGTTTGCCTCGCAGGCCTGCTTTTCGCTGGAGCCGCGCCGGCGCAGTCTCCGCTCGGGACCATCACAGGCACTGTTACGGATGCCCAGGAGGCCCGCGTGCCAGGCGTCGAAGTGGTTGCGACGAATACCGGCACGGCCATCGCCTACAAAGCCACCAGCTCGCAAGACGGCACCTATACGATTCCAAACCTGCCCGTGGGCCCTTACGAGATCTCCGCGTCGGCGACAGGGTTTAAGTCGTTTCGCCGGCCCGAGGTTGTCCTCGAGGTATCCCAGCGGCTGCGCATTGATATCCGCCTGGAAGTCGGCGCGCTGGCTGAGACGGTAACGGTAACGGGCGAGGTATCGCGCGTACAGACCGAGCAGGCCACGCTCGGCACGGTGGTGGAGCGGACGCGCATCGAGGAGTTGCCGCTCAACGGCCGGCACGTCTTCAACCTGGTGAAGCTGGTTGCCGGTGTGCGGCCGGTCAACCGGGGCGACGACGGCTTCGGTGAGATCACGAACCAGGGATTCTCGCAGATCACCTTCAATGGCGGACCCATCTACGGCAACCAGTTCTTCATCGACGGCGGCATGAACACCGTCCCCGTGCACAACGAGATCTCGGTCGTGCCCATGACCGATGCCGTGGAAGAGTTCAAGGTCGAAACGAACGCGCTCAAGGCGGAGTTCGGGCAGACGAGCGGCGGCGTGGTCAATGTCGCCACGAAATCAGGCACAAACGAGTTTCACGGTTCCGTCTATGAGTTCTTCCGCAACGACGCACTCGACGCGCGGCACTCCTTCGCTACGCAGCGTGACCCGCTAACGGGACGCATCAAACCCATCCTGCGCTACAACCAGTACGGCGGAACCATCGGCGGGCCCGTGCTGCTGCCCAAGATCTACAGCGGCAAGAACCGGACGTTCTTTTTCTTCGGGTACGAGCAGTGGAAGCACCGCACCTCGACATTGCGCCGCGCCACGGTGCCGACGCTCGAGCAGCGCAAGGGCGATTTCTCGAAAACGTTCGATGCCCTCGGCAACCTGATCCGTACCTACGACCCGGCCACGACGCGGCCGAACCCAGCCGGCAGCGGCTTTGTGCGTGATCTGTTCCCGGGCAACGTAGTGCCGCGGAACCGAATGGATCCGGTCTCGCTGAAGGTGCTCGAGTTCATGCCCAAGGCGAACGCGATACCCGAAGTGGCGCTCACCAACTCGCTGAATTTCATCTCGCTCGCCGCCACGCCGGTCGACCAGGGCGTGACCAGCGTGCGCATCGATCACCGCTTTTCCGATAAGGACAGCACTTTCTTCCGCTATTCCGGGACCCGCAATACCCGGCAGGGCAGCGGCTGGGGACTCGGGGCCGCGGACCCCGACATCTTCGCGCGCCGCGACCAGCGTGACAACCACAATTTCATCGTCACGGAGACGCACGTGTTCTCGCCTACCGTGATCAACGAATTCAAGGCGAATGTCACGCGGCAGAACCTCCCATTCCTGCACCCGAGCTTCGGAGGCGACTGGCCCACCAAGCTTGGCATGCCCGCGATCTTCCCGCGCGACCTGTTCCCGCGCATCAACATCAACGGCGTGCTCTCCCTGGGATCGGATCCGTTCGCGGCCGGAGTGCGCGCCCAGCACGCGCTTCAGTTTGCAGATTCGGTCTCGATCGTGCGCGGAAAACACAACTTCAAGGTGGGCGTTGACCAGCGCTGGTTCCGGCTGAATTGGTTCCTGCACCGCAACGAATCGGGCAACTTCGACTTCAGTTCCGGCCTGACCAACAATCCGCAGTCGCCCCCCGGCACTGGCATCGGCATGGCCACATTCCTGCTCGGCGAGGTATCGGGCGGCTCGCAGCAGTTCAATTCGGCATTCTCCTTTCACTCGTGGTCGCACGCAACCTACATCCAGGACGACTACAAGGTGACGCCGCGATTGACGCTCAATCTGGGGCTGCGGTACGACCTCGCGTCCGAGCCGGTGGAGCGGCACAGCCGCTACTCCAACTTCGATCCGTTCGTGACCAACCCCGAAACCGGGATGCTCGGGGTGTTGCGGTACGCGGGCGTGGATTACCCCCGCCATTTCGTGGACCGCGATTACAACAATCTCGGTCCGAGATTCGGGTTCGCGTATGATCTGACCGGCCAGGGACGTACGGTCGTCCGCGGCGGCTACGGTCTGGTATACCTGCTGGTCGAGTCGGGCGACACCCAGGGTGACAGCTCGAACGCCCTGGGCTTCTCGGCAACGACGCCGTTTGTCGCTGCCGGCGGCGGCCCCTTCAAGGCATTCCAGTTCAGTCAAGGGCCGGCCACGCTGAACCGGCCGATCGGGCCCGCCGGAGGTCCGAGCGCCTTCCGCGGCCAAGGCGTACGGTATCAGGACCGGCACGCGCCGACCCCTTACCTCCAGCAGTGGAATTTCACTCTGCAGCAGGCGCTGCCGGCGAACTGGGTGATTTCGGCAAGCTACGCAGGCAACAAAGGCACGAAACTGTTCGGCGGCAATTACGATCTGAACCAGCTTGATCCTCAGTTCTTCTCGCTGCAATTGCAGTTGCAAAATCAGGTAGCGAATCCGTTCTTCGGCCAGATCGAAAGCGGCGCTCTTTCAGGCCGCACCGTGACGCGCTCGCGCCTGCTTGTGCCGTATCCGGACTACCTCTCGATCGTGACCCACGCCAACCATGGCGCTTCGAGTATCTATCACTCGCTGCAGAGCACGCTCGAAAAGCGCTATTCCAACGGGCTGAGCGCACTGTTGACCTATACCTACAGCAAGCTGATCAACGACTCGCTTTCGAACGCGGGCAGCAACAATGCGGGCGCGTTCCGCATCGGCCGGCTGGACCGGCGGCTCGAACGCGCCGTGGATCAGAACGATGTCACGCACCGGCTGGTGGCGAGCGCCGTCTGGGACCTGCCGATCGGGCCCAATAAGGCGCTGCTCGGCGACACCCGCGGCGTATTGGGGCAGATCGTCGGCGGCTGGCAGATCAATACCATCACAACCATTGAAAGCGGCACGCCCCTCCTCATCAGGGGCGCCAACAATTTCACCGGGATCAATTACCCCGACGTGATCCGCGATCCATCGCTGCCGGACTCGGAGCGCACGCCGCAGCGCTGGTTCGATACCGACGCATTCAGGAACCCGGCTCCCTGGACAATCGGCAACGCGCCGCGAACCATGGCCTATCTGCGGGGGCCGGGGATGATCGATGTCGCGCTGTCGCTGTTCAAGAATATCCAGATCACGGAGCGGGTCAAGGCGGAACTGCGCGGCGAGGCATTCAACGCGTTCAATCACGTCAATCACAACAATCCAGGCGTGGGGTTCTCGCCCAACGCGCAGGGTGTGAACGCGAGCGCCACCTTCGGCCGCATCACGGGCGCGTTGGCTGCGCGGCGGATTCAGCTGGGCGCGCGGCTCACGTTCTAGCAGCCGATGGCAGGAGCCGTTTTTGTGGAGCAGCGGGCCCACGTTGACCTACAGGACCCGGACACTTCGGTGCGGCGAGGCCGAGACTAGCCGGCGTTCACCTGCATTCAAGTGAGCCGGCCGGGGCTCACGATTCGAGGGCCTCCGGCGGGGGAATTGGTGCGTTGGACTGGCATTTTTTCTTAGGGAGCTCTAGAAGTGTATAAAACATGTTTGGTTGCGGGGATCCTCTGCGCGGCAATGGCGCGCGCGGAGAAGTTCGACGTCGTCGTGTATGGCGCAACGGCCGGCGGAGCGATCACCGCCGTCGCCGCGGCGCGGGAAGGGCTGAAAGTCGCCCTGCTCGAGCCGGGGAGCCATATCGGCGGCATGGTATCAGGCGGCCTGAGCTGGACCGACGTCGGCAAGCGCGAAGTCATCGGCGGCTACGCGCTCGAGTTCTACTGGCGCGCCGGCCGCCACTATGATATGCGCAAACATATCCAGGACATCACCTGGACGCTCGAACCCGGCGTGGCCGAGAAGATCCTGCGCGACATGCTCAAGGAGGCGGGCGTTACCGTGCTGCTACGCCACCGGCTGCGGGAGAAGACCGCCGTGAAGAAAGCCGGCACGCGCGTCACGGACATCGAGGTCGAGAATGGCGCTACGTTCCAGGCTGAGGTTTTTGTCGATAGCACGTACGAAGGCGACCTCATGGCGCAGTCGGGCGTGTCCTACACGTGGGGCCGGGAGGGGACGAGCCAGTACGATGAGTCGCTCGCAGGCGTGCGCGGCGAGACGCCGAAGCACCAGTTCACGGTCAATGTCTCGCCTTACATCTCCGACCGCAAGCTTCTGCCCGAGATCTATCGCGGCCCGTATGGCAAACCCGGAGAGGCGGACCGGAAAGTGCAGGCGTATAACTTCCGGATGTGCTTCAGCGAAGTCCCAGCCAACCAGGTGGCGTTTCCAAAACCGCCCGGATACACCGCCAAGCATTACGAGCTGCTCGCACGCCTGCTGAAGGCCCGGACGGAGGCCGAAGGCCGGGCGCCCCGGCTGAATACGCTGATCAAGATCGACCGCATCATGAATGGCAAGGCCGATATCAACAACCAGGGAGCGTTCTCCACCGATTACATTGGCGGGAGCTGGGAGTACCCGGAGGCCAGCTACCGGAAACGCGCCGAAATCTGGGAGGCGCACAAGAACTACATCGCGGGGTTTTTCTACTTTCTTGCCAACGATCCGCAAGTGCCCGCCGAGACACAGCGAGAGATGCGCACCTGGGGTCTCTGCAAGGATGAGTTCGTCGATACCGGGCACTGGCCGCACCAACTCTACATTCGCGAGGCACGGCGCATGGTCGGCGATTTCGTGGTCACGCAGAAGGACCTGCAGACCGAACTGACGAAGCCGGACGCCATCGGCATGGGCTCCTACAACAGCGACTCGCACAACATCCAGCGCATCGTCACGCTGGCAGGATATGTCCGCAATGAAGGCGACATGCAGGTTCCGGTCACGCCCTACCAAATGCCCTACCGGGTGATGCTGCCGAAGCGCGCAGAAGCCACCAACCTGCTGGTGCCGGTAGCCTTTTCGGCGAGCCACGTCGCTTATTCGTCGCTGCGCATGGAGCCGCAGTACATGATCATCGGCCAGGCCGCGGGCGTCGCCGCCCACATGGCGATCGCGGGCAAGAAGGCGGTGCAGGACATCGACACGCAGGCGCTGCGCAACACGCTGAAGTCGCAGGGCGCGATCTTTGAGTGGGTGATGGACGTGCAGCGGTCGATTCTGCCGCGGTTGTCCAAGCGGCTGGCCGGGCGGTAGCGGACCTGCTGGTTTACCGGCACGCCGGCTCCGCTTGCGGAAGGCGCGCCTGCCGGGGAAATGCGAGGCCAGGCAGTCTGGCTGCAGACGGGCCCGCCTCGCGTCCGATGCGATACTGAAACTACACCGTGATCAAGGAATCGGAAGTTCTCCTGGAGACCGATCTGCCGGGTCTCGATCGGCACGCCCGGGGCAAGGTGCGTGACATCTACCGCTTCGAGGACAAGCTCCTGATCGTCGCCACCGACCGCATTTCCGCGTTCGACTACATCCTCGCCACCGGGATTCCCGCCAAAGGCGTGGTTCTGACCCAGCTTTCGCTGTTCTGGTTTGACTTCCTGCGCGACCTCGTGCCCAATCATCTGATCAGCGCGAACGTTGACGAGTACCCGGCCGCGCTGCACCGGTACCGGGATCAGCTCGAGGGCCGCTCGATGCTGGTTCGACGCGCTCAAATGTTTCCCGTGGAATGCGTCGCTCGCGGCTACGTGTCAGGCTCCGGCTGGAAAGACTACCAGGCCTCGGGCGCGATCTGCGGGATCCCGCTGCCGCCGGGCCTGCGCGAGAGCGACCGCCTGCCCGAGCCGATCTTCACGCCGGCGACCAAGGCCACGAGCGGTCACGATGAAAACGTCCCCTTCGAGCAGGTCGCGCAGATGGTGGGCGGAGACCTCGCCGCGCGGCTGCGATCGCTGACGCTTGCGATCTACTCGAAGGCGGCGCGCTATGCCGAGAGCCGCGGGATCATCATTGCCGATACGAAATTCGAGTTCGGGCTCAGCGGCGGCGAGCTCTTGCTGGCGGACGAGGTGCTGACACCCGACTCCTCGCGCTTCTGGCCCGCCGAGACCTACCAGCCCGGCGGCCCGCAGGCCTCCTACGACAAGCAGTACGTCCGCGACTACCTGGAATCGATTCATTGGGACAAGCAGCCGCCGGCGCCCGCACTGCCTGTGGAAGTGGCCCTGCGCACGAGCGCGAAGTACCGGCAGGCGTACACCGCGCTCACTGGCGAGCCGCTGTGAACTGGTTGGACGCAATTCTGGCTGTCCTCCTGGTGATGTCGGTGGTGATGGGCTTCACCAGGGGCTTTATTCGCATCGGAATCGGGCTGCTGGCGACAATCGCGGGCATTCTGCTGGCGGCCTGGTTCTACCGGCTGGCGGGTATCTGGATGGAACCCATCTTCCATTCCCGCCTGGTCGCGAACGTCCTCGCTTTCTGGATTATTTTCGCCCTGGTCCTGTGGCTCGGCGTGATCGCGAGCTGGCTGCTGGGGAAGATGATCGGCTTCACTGGCCTCACCTGGCTCGACCGCCTGCTGGGCGCCGGCGTGGGCGCGGTGCGCGGGCTGCTGCTCGCCGTCATGGTGGTGATGCTGCTGGTGGCATTCACGCCCGGGAAAGCGCCGGGCGCCGTGGTGGAGTCGCGCTCCGCGCCCTATCTGATCGAAGCGGCGCGGCTGGCCGCGGCGCTCACTCCCTACGAGCTGAAGGACGGCTTTCGGCGGCGCTACGAAGACATTCAGAAACTGTGGAAAGACGCAACCAAACGCAACAAGAAGAAGCTCCCGGCACAGGAACTGTGAGCACGGCGCGGTTCCCGCTCGCCATCTTCGACCTCGACGGCACGCTCATCGACTCCAAGCTCGACCTGGCGCACTCGGTCAACGCAACGCGCGCCCACCTGGGACTGCCGCCGCTCAATCATGAGCTGATTTCGAAATATGTTGGCAACGGCGCCCCCGTACTGCTGCGGCGCGCGCTCGGTCCCGAATACTCGGATGAGCAGGTGCAGGCCGCGCTGCGCTACTTCATCGCTTATTACCACGAGCATCGGCTCGATTACACGCGCCTGTATCCGGGGATGGGCCAAGCCCTCGAGCAGCTCGCGGCTCGCGGCGTGCGGCTGGCCGTTCTCACCAACAAACCGGTCAAGATCAGCCAGGCGATTCTTGACGGGCTCGGTGTGGGCCGCCTGTTCTTTCGCGTCTATGGCGGCAACAGTTTCGAGCAGAAGAAGCCGCACCCCGTGGGCATCGAGACGTTGCTGATCGAGACGGGTCTGGCCGCCGGGTCCGCGCTCATGGTGGGAGACAGCTACGTCGACGTGCAGACTGCACGGAATGCGGGCAGCGCGTGCTGCGGAGTCAACTATGGCTTCCAGCCGGAGACGCTCCGCGACTACCCGCCGGATTTCTTGATTGACCGCGCCGAGCAGGTCGTGGAGATCGTGCTCGGCGGCGCGTAAGCGGTCAGCCGCGGCCGCCTGGCTCGGAAAACTCG
>JACOTZ010000267.1 GCA_016178155.1 Acidobacteriota bacterium | reverse complement strand
GTCGCCGCCATGGAACGCTGCTTCAACGGCGGCCTCGGCGAAGCCTTCGCGCACACCGAAGGACCCACTCGCATCGTCCGCTACGAGACCGCCCTCGACCGCACCTTCAAAAGCAGCCTCCACGAGCTCAAGGCGCTGCAAGAGGCCCGCTTCGAGCTCGGCTCCTTCGCCCCCTCCGAGGTTGTCTCACTCGAGCCCCCGCCCGCCGCTGCGGCCGAACGCACGGTCGCTCCGGCCGCCGAAGCTCCGCAACCCATTGAGCAAACGGCTGCTTCCGGGAAATTGGCTTCGCTTCGTCACCACCAGCCGGAGGCCGTCCAAGCCCAGGTAATCGTGGCCGCTGTCCGGGAAACCGTCCCTCGCGACCGCCGTGAACGACCGGAAACAATGCTGCCGACGACGAAGCAAGACTCCGGGGATTGCTCCTCCATCCACGCCCGGAAGCCAGGGCAGACGCCTCTGGGGGCATGACGGCGCGCCGGGGGCCAGCGGGGCGGCGCGAATGGCTGCCGTAGCTCTGACGGCCGGTTCGTGTACACCGCTCTCCTTCCCCGTGCGGAATGGTGAATTGTGGAAATGGAAAAGGCGGAGGCGCGCTCCCGGAGCGGAAAAGCGCCCGCGCATGGAATCGACGGCGGAATGCCCAAGCGGACGCGCAACAAAAGGGGCCGGAACCGCTACCACTTTTGCGCAACCTGGGGCGGGATCGCGGCTGTTGCGGATCGCGCCGGACATGGAAGAGAGAGGTGGGGCTTCCCAAAGGGGCTTGAAAACCAGTGCTTGGCTGCATATATCCTTTTTGGTATATTGGCATATGAGCTGGACGGTCGAGACCCTGAACGAAACCGTTGACGCGGAGGCCGAGGCCTTGCCCGAGGACATGCGGGCGAGGCTGGCGCGGATTGCGAGGCTCATTGAGGAAAAGGGCCTGGAGCGTGTCGGCGAGCCGCACGTAAAGCATATCGAAGGCCGTCTATGGGAAATGCGGCTGGCGGGCCGCGGCGGGATTTCACGGGCGCTGTATGTGACCGCCGTGGGGCGCCGCGTGGTGATCGTCCGGGTCTTCGTCAAGAAAACGCAAAAGACGCCGCGGCGCGAGATGGAGCTGGCCCTGGCCCGCGCAAAATCGGTTCAATGATGGAGGTGAGTCATGGTGCGTGTAACTGAGCTGCACAAGAAATGGATGAAGAAGCCCAAGTACCGGAAGGCGTACGAGGCTCTGGAAGAAGAGTTCGTCTTGGCCTCGGCTGTGATCGACGCGCGGAACCGTGCCGGACTGACGCAGCAGGAGCTGGCCCGGAAGATGGGGACCACTCAGCCGGTCGTGGCGCGCCTCGAAAGCGGGCGCGTGCGTCCCTCGATGCGCACGCTGGAGCGCCTGGCGGAGGCGACCGGCTCGCGCCTGCTCATCAGCTTCGAGCCGCGCGAAGGAAAAAGGCCGCAGGCGTGAACGGAAGCGCGGAACACAAAGCGCATTTGCAGTGACTCGCGCCCCGTTTTGCCGATGACTGGAAAGGCGCTCACCTATAAACGGGTACAACAGGCCGCTTGAGCGCCTTTGCCGGCGCCCGCAAGCGAAATCGATGCGGGCTCGATCTTTGAAAATTGAACGATCAGGTACAGGCCATTACGCGCAGTGCGCGTCTCCGGCGAGCACTGCCGGGCAAATAAGAAGAGCAAGCCTTTCACTGAGGTAGGATGGGGCCTTTCGAGGAACCGTAACATGCAGACTTTTTCCATCGCGGTGATCGCGGGCGACGGTGTCGGTCAGGAGGTCATTCCGGAGGCGAAGCGGGTGCTCGCCGCCGCCGGTGAGCGCTTCGGATTCGCGCTCGAGTATTCCGACTTCGACTGGGGCTCCGATCACTACTTCCGCCACGGGCGCATGATGCCCGAGGACGCGCTCGATCGGCTGCGCCCCCACCATGCCATCCTGCTCGGCGCGGTCGGCCATCCCCGCATCCAGGACAACATCACCCTGAACGGTCTGCTGCTGCCGATCCGCCGGGCCTTCGACCAGTTTGCGAACGTGCGCCCCGCAGTCCTGTACCAAGGCGTCAGTTCGCCGCTCGCCGGCAGGAAAGGCGGCGATATCGACATGGTGGTGGTGCGCGAGAACACCGAGGGCGAGTACGCGCAGGTCGGCGGCTTTGTGCATCACTCCACCAGCGACGAAGTGGCGGTCCAGACATCCGTCTTCACGCGGCGCGGCGTCGAGCGCGTCATCCGCTACGCATTCGAGCTCGCGCTTCGCCCGATGTCGTCGTCGCCTCCAACCTGTTCGGCGATATTCTGAGCGACCTCTCCGCCATCCTCGTCGGCTCCATCGGTCTCGCCGCCAGCGCCAATATCGACCCGATGCGGCGCTTCCCCTCGATGTTCGAGCCGGTGCACGGCTCGGCGCCCGACATCGCGGGGGAGGGGATCGTGAACCCCCTGGCCACCATTCTCTGCGCCGGCATGATGATGGAGCACCTCGGCCAGACTTCCGCCGCCGCCGCCATCGAGCGCGCCGTCGCGCGCACCCTCGCTGACGGCCGCGCCCTCCCGCCGGACCTTGGCGGATCGGCCCCCACCAGCGCGGTCACGGGCGCGGTCATCGACGCGCTCACTTCCGCGCAGTCAGCCGCTGGCTGACGCTGCCTGCGCAAGACGAAACCGGGAAACGCGCGCGGCTCGGTGCGATCAACACGTTACCGAGCCGCGATTGTCAACGAGCGGAATTTTGCGCCCGAAAGTAGCTACGCGTTTTCGCGGACTGTGCCGCGAGAAAGTGGCCCCTGCGAGGCTCGCAGGTGGCCGATACCGGCGCTGGCAAGATCGACAGGATTTTGTCGATGTGACTTCCGCAAGCGCCTGGAGTTCTCGCAGCGGCACGCAACGCCATGCCGGTCTACCAGATGCGCTAAAGTATCTCTTCTGATATGGGCCACTCACGCCGGGGCTTTCTCAAAAGCACGCTGGGCGCCGCCTGGACCGCTGCCTCGCTTCTCGAACAGGCAGTTTTCCGCGCCGCCCACGCCAACGCGTTCGCCGCCGCCAACGCGGGCGCAAAGCTCTTCGACATCGAGAAGGTCGCCGACGGCGTCTACGGAGCTGTCGCGCGCCCCGTGCCGATTCTCAACTGCAACGCCGTCGTCTTCGAGCTGTCCGACGGCGTGCTGATCGTCGATACTCACTCGAAGCCCTCCGCCGCCGCGGCCCTCGCGGCGCAGCTCAAGCGCGAGGTGTCAGGAAAGCCGGTGAAGTATGTCGTGAACAGCCACTTCCACTGGGACCACAGCCAGGGCGGCGCCGCCTACAGGAAGCTCAGCCCCAAAGCCGACGTCATCGCCAGTTGAAATGCGCGGCTACGCGCCCGAGTTGCCCAACGTCACCTTCGATCGCGACCTCATCATCCACGACAAGGCGCAGGAACTGCGCCTGCTCTTCCGCGGCCGCGCCCACACTTCGGGAGACGTCTACGTCTGGTCGCCATCCCGCAAAGTCATCGCCACCGGCGACGTGCTGCACGGATTCCTGCCGTTCATAGGCGACGGTTACCCGAAGGACTGGCCCAATACGCTGCTCAAGATTGCCGAGCTCGACTTCCAGCACGTCATCGGCGGGCACGGCAGCGTGCAGCACACGCGCGGCCCTCTGCAGCAGATGGCCGCCTACATTGACGAGCTGACCGACATCGTCAGCCGCAACTTCAGAAAGCCGCTCGAGCAGATCCAGCAGATGGCGGAGCCCGCCACGATGACTTCGCTGCGCCATGGCTACGGCGATTTCCTGGTTGGCGAAGCGAAGAAGTTCGGGCGGCAGGAGGGCGGCCCCGCGGAGTTTCTGCGTGCCGGCGTGCGCACCAACGTGGCCGACGTGCACAAGGCGCTCGCCCGGGGATAGGACAATAGAGGCAGAAGCCCGCGCATGCAGGGACAGACTTTCACTCTTCCCGAGGCTGGCCACGAGACGCGCGAAGAGCTCGAGCCGATGTTCAACGTCGTCCTGCTCGATGACGACGACCATACCTATGACTACGTGGTCGAGATGCTGCAACGTCTCTTCCTGTTCGGTGAAGCCGAGGCCTACCGGCACGCCGTCGAAGTAGACACCGTCGGCCGCACCATCGTACTCACCTGCCCGCTGCGCGAGGCTGAGTTCGGACGCGACCAGATTCACGGCTTTGGGCCGGACTGGCGCATGCCCCGGTCGAAGCGCTCCATGAAAGCCGTCATCGAACCGGTCGGCGGCTCCGAGCGGCGCGAGCGATGAGCATCCAGCCAGGTCGCGTTGCGCTCGTCACGGGAGCGTCGCGCGGCATCGGCCGGGCAATCGCTTTGCGCCTGGCGCGCGAGGGAGCGCGCGTGGCCGTGAACTACCGCGCCCGCCGCGCCGAGGCCGAAGCCGTGGTCGAGCTGATGGGCGGCGGCCTCGCCCTCCAGGCCGATGTCGCCGACGCCGCGCAGGTGGACGCCATGCTCGCCCGCATCGAGCGGCAAATGGGGCCCGTCGACATCCTGGTCAACAACGCGGGACGCCTTGCCCGCGGAGACCTCGCCGATTTCGATTGGCAGCAGATGCCGCCCATGCGAGCCACCAACGTGGACGGCCTGGTCTTCGTCACCCGCGCGGCGGCCAGGGGAATGAAGGAGCGCGGCTGGGGCCGCATCGTCAACCTGTCGTCCATCGCCGCGCACGGCACCGCCATGGCCGGCACGACCTTTTACGCCGCCACCAAAGCAGCCGTCTCGCTGCTCACGCGCCGTTTCGCCATGGACCTCGGGCCGCACGGCGTTACCGTCAACGCCGTGGCCCCTGGCTTCATCCTCACGGATATGGTGAGCGATCAGCGCAAGCCGGAAGAGATCGCGGAGCTCGTCGCGCGCATGTCGCGGCGTGCCATGCTCCGACGAGTCGGCCAGCCGGAAGATATCGCCCACGCCGTCGCCTTCCTCGCCTCCGAAGAAGCCGGCTTCTTAACGGCGCAAGTGCTCACCATCGATGGGGGCAGGATGGATTACCTCTCGCATCCCTAGACGGTCCAAGGCAGAGGCGCGGTCAATAGGGTCGCGGCGCCGGCCGGCTGTGAAACGGTGAATCAGCCAGTCGCCGGGGCGCTGAGCGCGCGCTTTGTTACCCTGGACCCGTGAGCCTCTCCCGCCTCTGGAAGATCGCGCTCGCGCTGATCGTGATCGGCGCTGTCGTCTATGCGTACCCGCCGCTGCGGCTGTCCGCCATGGTCCTGGCGGGCCGCAGCCCGAATTGTCCGTTTTCCCTGGCGGTCCAGTCCGAGCAGAATATGCGGGACCAGATCGCCATCAAGGACCGTATCCTCGCCGCGAGCCGCCGCGTCGGCCGCGACAGTCGCTATCAGCTCTGGGCGACACCAAGCGGCCGATTCTGGGTGCCGGAGGGCAGCGAGTATGTGCTGCCCTTCAACCTGGCCGAGCAGGAGCGCAGGATCTACGGCTCGGGTCCGAACTTCGTGCGGTCGGGCGACGTGGTGCTCGATTGCGGCGCGAACATCGGTGTGTTCACGCGCGTCGCGCTCGAGGCCGGCGCGCGGACCGTTGTCGCCATCGAGCCCGCGCCCGAGAACCTGGAGTGCCTGCGCCGCAATTTTGAAACGGAAATCGCGGCCGGGCGCGTGATCGTCTATCCCAAGGGTGTGTGGGACAAAGACGACATGCTGGCGCTCCAGGTTGACGCGCGCAACTCGGCGGCCGACAGCTTTGTCATGCATCCGAAGGACGCGCATGCAACCGTCGAGAAGCTGCCGCTGACCACGATCGACAAACTCGTGGCCGAGCTGAAGCTGCCGCGCGTCGACTTCATCAAGATGGATATCGAGGGCGCCGAGGTGCGCGCCGTCAACGGCGCCCGCGAGACGATCAGCCGCTGGCATCCGCGCATGGCCCTGTCGGTATACCACGTGCCGGACCATCCGGTTATGGTGCCGCGCGCGGTGAAGGCCGCTTGGCCTGGTTACGCGCAGGAATGCGGGCCGTGCGCGACCGACGGGCGGATCATTCGGCCCGATGTTTTTTACTTCCACTGACGGCGGGCGCGTCCGCGTCATCGGCGCCGGGCCGGCCGGCTCGGCAGCGGCCATCGCGGCTCGGCTCGACGGCGCCGCGGTCGAGCTCGTCGAAAAGTCGCGGCTACCCCGGCACAAGGTCTGCGGCGAGTTTCTCTCGCCGGAGATCGCGCCCGTGCTCGATAGACTCGGCATGCTGCACGAGTTCCTCCAGGCTCGACCCGCCCGGATTCGGAGGATGTTGCTCCATTTCGGGCGGCGGGCGAAATCGTCCGGGCTCCCCGAGCCCGCCTTCGGCCTGAGCCGCTACCGCTTCGACGATTTGCTCTATCGCGGCGCGCTGGCCGCCGGGGCCGAACCGCGCCGCGAACCCGGGCCCGAGCCGGCCGCTGCCACCGTGCTCGCCGGCGGCCGGTGTGCCGCCGATGCCGCGACCGCCCGCGCCAGCCGCCTGTTCGGATTCAAGGCCCACTTCACCGGGCCCCGGTCCGATGCGGTCGAGCTGTACTTCTTCTCGGGAGCCTACGTCGGGATCGCACCCGTCGAAGAGGGATTCACGAACGTCTGCGGCCTCGCTCCCCAGCGGCTCTTGGAGCGCTTCGATTTCGACGTGGACGGGCTGCTCGCCTCGCACCCCCCGCTGGCCGAGCGGACGCGCCCGCTGAGCCGCGCCATGCCCTGGCTGTACGTCGGGCCCCTCGTGTTCCGGAATCGATTCGGCGCCCGTCCGCCGGAGGCAACCTATCCGGCTGGAGACGCCCTGTCGTTCGTTGACCCGTTCACGGGGTCCGGCCTTCTGAGCGCTGTCATGACAGGCGCGCTGGCCGGATGCAGCGCCGCACGCGGCAGCTCAAGCTCCGCGTTCATTTTTGAATGTAACTTACTGTTAGGAAGAGCCTTTTCGATCTCGACTGCATTTCGCGATGTGGCGGGAACGAAGCTGGCCGAGTACGTCGCGCCCCTGCTTCCGGGACGGTTTCTCTATCGGCTCACACGGCCGCCGGCGGCCCGCTAGGAAACCGGGGCCCAAAAAAGATCCCGGTAGGTGCTCGGAGGAATACACCTACCGGGTCGGCTCGCAACTCACAAGGAGTATCACGGGCCTTTTTGGCGAGCTCCCCCGGCCTCTTCCACACCGGGACACCGGGGTGGCTCCAGCTTGTAAGATGTATTACTCGATTGCCAGGTTCCAGAAAAGTTTCGCCCGACCTTCTCCTCACCCGGCAGGCGGCAACGGGTCACGATTGCGCCCTCGAGAAGATCGACAGGATACCCGAGAGCGGGGAAGCGCGGTCCGAGTCATCGCGGCTGCCCTCACCTCGCAGCCGCTGCGCCAGGGCCACGATGTTCTTCCCGAAGGTGGTGCCCGCCTGGATAGGCTTGCCGTCCAGTTGCGACTTTTGTACCGCATCCCAGTCCGACGGGATCAGGTGAAAGGGTTCGATCTGCAGCGCGGCGCCGATCGAGTCGCTGGTGAGGCCGATCTCGCGCTCGTAGCGGTTCACCACCACGCGCAGCTTCGAGGCGTCGATCCGCATCATGTCGTAGTAGGCCAGCACGCGCTGCGCAGCCTGGAGCGCCGGCAACTCGTTGGTGGTGACGAGCAGGACCTCGTGACTCGACCGCGCGATGGACAGGTTCCAGTTGCCAAACGGGCCGCCGCAATCGACCACTACGATGTCGTACATCTGTTGCGCGGATTCGATGACCAAGGTGGCATCGGGAAGCTCGTCCAGCCCTTCCATGAAATGCTCGGGCGGGAGCAGGACGTCGATGCCCTGCGTGCTGGTGACGATCTGCTTCCAGAGGCCGGCATCCATGGCGTCCGGCCGGTTCAGCAGATCGAGAAAGCTGAATCCGTGCTTCAGCTTGAGCAGGAAGGACACGCTGCCCGTGATCGCATCCAGGTCGGCCAGCAATACCTTCTTTGCGCCGAGCTTGCGGCTTTGGAACGTCAGATTCGTGGCGATGGTGCTGGCGCCGCAGGCGCCTTTGACCGGGATGACGGCGACCACCTTTCCGCCGCTGCCCGGCCGCGCCACCGGCGCCGGGTACAGGCGAGCGATTTTCTCCACCACCGCATCGATCTGATCGCTGGTGAAGGGCCGCACGAGGAAGTCGCTGGACCCGTGACGGATGCAGCGCAGCATCAGGTCGGGGTCGTTACCCGCGAGCAGCGCCACCACCGGCAGTGAGCCGCTGCCGCTGAGCTCGGCGAACAGCTCGAAAGCCCGCTTGTAGTCGCTCGTGACATCGAGAAAACAGATCTTCGGCTCAAAGCTCTTGGTCACCTCGTACAACTGCTTGCGGGTGGGATAGTCCGACAGTTCGGAAACGGGGGCATTGGGAAGGCCGACACTCAGCAGGGGCGCCAGCTCCACCCCCATCGGGCGGTTGGGGCAGATCAGCAGCGTCTTATAGTAGCGGGCATCGAGAATCGGCATGGGACAGGACTAGGAGACCACCCTCGTTCACCTCAGATAATCGGCCGCGGCAGGGTAAACCATGAGGGGCCCTCCCCCAATCTCCCTCTACCACAGCGGTCGCTGGCCGATATGCAAGGCAGCGGCTTACCGCAGGCAGGCCGCGGCTACTCGGCCTGGAAATGGAGCCGCAGTCGCCCAACGGCGAACGGTTGCGAGTGTCCGCGAGAGGGAGGAGCGCAGCTCTATAGTGCGCGACACGGGCTAACTACATGCATAGCAATGGTATGACTTCCCAGGGCAGTTCCAGAACAGTAGCCATTTGTGAGACCCAGCCGGTGACTGCCGAGGGGCTGAAGAGGCTCATCGACGGCTGCCCGGATCTCGATCTCAGCAGTGTCGTCAACTCGCTACAGGCGGCTGCCGAGCTGACGCTCCAGGCGCCGCCGGAGCTCATGATCGTTGACAAGGCGTTCGGCATCCAGGCACTGCTCGATTGGATCTCGCACGTGCGCGAAAACAAGATCTGCACTTCCCTGGTGGTGTGGGGCATTTCGATTACCGAGGCCGAAGCGCTGCGCTTCCTGCAGGCCGGCGCCCGGGGCATTCTGCGCAAGACCGCCAGCGGCGATAATGTCCTCGCCTGCTTGCGGGCTGTCCTGAGCGGCAGCACCTGGATGGAGGACACGATCTTCCGCGAGGCCGCGCGCTCGGACCGGTATCCGCGCTCCGAGCTGACACCGCGCGAACAGCAGGTTCTCGAACTCGTCGAACAGGGGCTGAAAAACAAAGAGATCGGCCGTCATCTTGGTATCCGCCCCGGTACCGTCAAGATCCACCTCAAGCACATCTTCGAAAAGACCGGTGTTCGCGGACGCTACGGCCTGGCGCTCTCGGGGCTGAAAAACCGGGGCGTGGACACACTGGTCACGATCTGACGCCGAAGCCGGACGTCGAGGCCGCCCGCAACCGCGGCCTGCCTGCGCCGCATTTCTCATCGCATTCGTCTGCTCGAGGTAGATGACGGCGGGTGCTCTCGCGGTCACCTGCTATTCTGTTTGTGCGTGCGTGCATACGTAGTCCCCGGAGCCTTGCTGGCCGTTTCCCTCTGTGCTTCCCCAAGCTCGCCTTTGCTCGACATCCTGTCGCGGGAGCTGGAGCGGAACTTCGCCGGCCTCAAAAAGAAAGCCGACATCCCACCCTACTTCGTTGCCTATTCGGTGGTCGAAAGCAAGAGCGACGTCATTTCGGCGACCTTGGGCGCGCTGCAGACCCGCAACCGCAGCCACCGGCGGCTGCTGGACGTGACCGTGCGCGTGGGCGATCCCAAGCTGGACAACTATCACAGCGTTCGGGGAGAATCGCCGCAATTCACATCGGCCTCCGTACTTCCGCTGGAGGACTTGCCCGACCCCATTCGGCGCAAGCTGTGGCTCGATACCGACCGCACTTTCCGTCTGGCCTCACAACGTCTGGTCAACCTGCGCACCAGCACGCAGATGAACGTTGCGGGCGAAGACCAGTCCGATGACTTTTCACGGGAAGAGGCCGTGGTCCACGTCGACCCGCCGCAGCCGGTATCGACGGCCGGCGACGAGTGGGTGGGCCGCGCGCGCAAATGGTCCGCCGGGATGCGCAAGTATTCGGGCGTCCTGGCATCCAGCGTGACGGTCCTGCTGCAACGCGAAACCAAGTACCTCGTAAATACGGAAGGCACCCGCCTGCAGCACGGCCGCGGCTTTGCGCGGATCATGATCTCGGCGCAGGGGAAGGCCGCGGATGGCATGGACCTGGCGTCTTCGGAAAGCTTCGAGGCCGAAGAGGCCTCGCGTTTGCCCAAGGATGCCGAGGTGGCCGCGGCGGTGAACCGCGTCGGCGCCGAGCTGCAGGCGCTGCTCGATGCTCCGCTGGTGGAGCCGTTTGTGGGTCCCGCGATTCTCTCCGGCCGAGCCGCGGGCGTATTCTTTCACGAGATCTTTGGCCACCGCATCGAGGGACACCGGCAGAAGGACGAAACTGACGGCCAGACCTTTACGAAGAGCGTCAATGCCCCCGTGCTGCCTGAGTTCCTGTCGATCGTGTTCGACCCCACGCGCCGGAGCAGCACGGGAGTCGACCTCAATGGCTCTTATTCTTATGACGACGAAGGCGTGAAAGCGCGGCCGGTGACCTTGGTGGAGAAGGGCATTCTGAAAACTTTTCTCATGTCCCGCTCCCCGATCAAGGGTTTTTCCACGTCGAACGGCCATGGCCGCAGGCAGCCGGGCAGGGAAGTGGTGTCGCGGCAGTCCAACCTGATTGTAGAGTCTTCCCGCGAGGTTTCGAACGCCAGGCTGCGCGAGCTGCTGATCAATGAGATCCGGCGTCAGAAGAAACCCTACGGGCTGTATTTCAAGCATGTAACGGGCGGGTTCACGATGACCGGCCGCCGCGGCATCCAAGCTTTCAAGGTGGTCCCGCTGGTGGTCTATCGCGTGTATCCCGACGGCCGGCCGGACGAGCTGGTCCGGGGCGTCGATATCGTCGGAACGCCGCTCGCGAGCTTTTCACGGATCATTGCCACGTCGGATCAGCCCGAAGTCTTCAACGGATATTGCGGCGCGGAGTCGGGCAACGTGCCGGTCGCCGCCGTCTCACCCGCGATCCTGGTCTCGGAGATTGAGATTCAGAAAAAGGAAAAGGGTAACGACAGGCCCCCGCTGCTGCCCGCGCCACTAGTCGTCGGAGGACTGCAGTGAGACGTGCATCCGTTTTCGCGCTGGCCGTGCTTTTCGCCGCGGGCGCGCTGCGGGTCTATTCCGATACCCAGAGTTCGAAGCCGCCGGGCAATCCGCGCGCGACCAATCCGCGGGTGCGCACCCCTAACCTGCAGCCCGGAAACGGCGAACCCAGGCCGCAACCCGCCGCCGGTCCCGAACAGCCGCCGGCGGGGCGTGCCAGACCGGGCGCCGTCGAGATTCCAGGCGACGCTCTGACGCGCGCCATGAAAGATGAGATCGACCGCGCGCGCGGCCTCATGATTCTGCAGGCCCCGTACTTCGTCGAATATGTCGTTGACGACGCGCAGTCCTTCTCGGTGTCGGCTTCGCTTGGGGCGCTGCTCAGCAGCTCTTCGAACCGTTTCCGCCTGCCTCGTCTCCGCGTCCGGGTCGGCGACTACAAGTTTGACAACAGCAACTACGTGTTCAGCGATTTTTTCACCGGCTCACGCTTCGACCCCGACCAGATGCCGCTGGATGACGACTATGAGGCGCTGCGCCATCACCTCTGGCTTGCCACCGACCGCGCATACAAGACGGCCATGGAAGCGATCGCGCGCAAGAAAGCGGCGCTGAAGAACGTCACCGTGTCCGACACTCTGCCGGACTTCTGGCCGGCCGAGCGTGTCGAACGAATCACGAAAGCCCCGATCGAGGCCATCGACCAGACGCTCTGGACAAAACGTGTCAAGGCACTCTCGCTGATTTTCGAGGCCTACCCCGAGGTGCTCAGCTCGGGCGTAGCGTTCGAAGCGGTGCAGGCGGTCCGCAACCTGTTGAACACCGAGGGCAGCCGTGCGCGCGTGGCCGACCATTTATTCCAGGTGCAGGTGCGCGCCACCGGGCTCGCTTCCGACGGCATGGAGGTGCGCGATGCCGACGTCATCGAGGCGCTGGCCGTTTCCGGCCTGCCGGGCGAGGCCGCGCTACAGCGCGCGGTCCAGGAAGTCGCGGGCAATGTCCGCGCCCTGGCCGCTGCGCCGGCCGCGGAAACCTATGCCGGTCCGATCCTGTTCGAGGGCCCGGCCTCGGCGCAGATGTTCGCGGAGTTGCTGGGCACGAACCTGATCCTGCATCGCCGCCCGGTGAGCGAGCCCGGCCGCCCGGTTCCAACTCCCGTGAGCGACCTGGAGGGCCGCATTGGGGCGCGCATTCTGCCGGAGTTCATGGACGTGATCGATGATCCCGCGCAGACGTCCTGGAACAGGATTCCCCTGGTCGGCCACTACGACGTTGACGAGGAGGGAGTCATCCCCAAGCCGTTGACTCTGGTCGAGAAGGGGCGCCTCAAGGCATTTCTGCTCACCCGCCAGCCGGTGAAAGGCTTCGAAGGATCCAACGGCCGGGCGCGCCTCCCCGGGGCGTTCGGCGCACGGACGGCGATGTACTCGAATCTGTTCATCCGGGCTTCCGAAACCACGAGCGAACAGGAGCTCAGGAAGAAACTGATCGAGCTCTGCGCGCAGCGCAACAAGCCGTACGGCATCATCGTGCGCAAGATGGATTATCCTTCTTCGGGATCATTCGCCGACCTCCGCCGCCTGAGCGCGGCCGCCGCCCGCAGCGGCACGCGCCCCGTGAGCACGCCTCTGCTGGTTTACCGCATCTATCCGGACGGGCGGGAGGAGCTGGTTCGAGGTCTGCGATTCCGCGGCTTCTCGGTGCGATCGCTCAAAGACATCCTCGCCGCCTCGACCGAAAGCCACGCCTTTCACTTCCTCCAGAACCTGGCGCCGTTTGCCATCATGGGGGGCGCATCCTACGTCGCGCCCGCATCCGTGATCGCGCCCTCGGTGCTGTTTGAAGATCTGGAGCTGGAGCAGGGCCGGGACGATCTGCCCAAACCGCCGATTGTGCCGCCGCCGGCGCTCGCGGCTGCCCGATAGCTCGATATGGGCATCCTCGCCAGGGCCGTTCTTCGCGAGGTCTCGACCAGCGCGGTCCTCGGCGCCTTCCTGTTCACGTTCGTGCTGTTCCTACAGCAGGTCAACGCGAAACTATTCGAGTTGCTGGTGCGCAGCGCCGCTTCCCCGGAAACGGTGGGCTACCTGTTTGCGCTGATTTTGCCGCAGGCGCTGACGTTCACGATTCCGGTGGGCGTGCTGGTGGGCGTGCTGATCGCGCTCAGCCGTATGTCCTCCGACGCCGAGATCACCGCGATGCGGGCGGCGGGAGTGCCCAGCCGGCGCCTGCTCGCGCCGGTCCTCATCGTGGCGACACTGGGTGTGACGCTCACGGCCGCGGCGGCCGTCTGGCTGACACCGCTCTCCATCCGCGAACGCTTTCGGGTGATCAATCGGCTGCTTGCGGCGCAGCTTACCGCCGAGATCCAGCCGCGCGTGTTTGAGGAGCAGTTTCCGAACAAGATTCTTTATGTCGGCGATGTGATCCCCGGGCCCCTGGTGCGCTGGCGCAACATCTTTATAGCCGACATCACGCCGCCCGAGGAACGCCCCGCGGGCATTCACGAGGCCGGGGAAGGTCCGCGCATCACCGTGGCCTCGGAAGCCGTGGTCACGCCGGACGTCGCGCAGAATCGCATCCAGCTTTCTCTCGCCGACACTTCCACGCACAGTGAAGGAAAGGACTGGACCGAGTACGTCAGCACCAGCTTCCCGAATGGCGAGCAGGTGCTCGAGGCGCAGAAACCGCTTGCGGTCCGTCCGCGCCTGCCCTGGACCGAAATGGACACTGTGCCGCTATGGCACGCGGTGAGCGGCGCGGCCGGCAAGGACTCGATCGAGGCCGCGATCGAGCTGCACCAGCGGCTGGCGCTGCCGCCTGCCTGCCTGCTGTTCGCGCTCGTTGGCCTGCCGCTGGGCATCTCCTCGCGCAAGGGCGGGAAATCGTCGTCCGTTGTCCTGACGGTGCTGATCGGCTTCGCTTACTACATGGCGCTGATCGGTCTGATCGGGCTCGCGCGCCAGGGAGCCGTACCCGTAGCCGCCGCGGTGTGGACGCCCAACGTGGTGCTCGCGCTGGCCGCGCTGGTGCTGCTGTTCCGGCTGGAGCGCCCCGGCGACCGCGACCTGGTGGCGGTGGTCCGCGATCGCGCCGCCGCCCTGCTGCGCTCGATCCGCGGCAGCCTGCCTTCCGCTCCCCCGGCCGCGCTCACGCCCGCGCGGCGCTTCCTGATGGTCCCGCAGATCCTGGACGCCTACGTGCTCGGGAATTTTCTTTTCTACTTCGTCGTCCTGCTGTGCAGTTTCGTGTTGATGACGCACGTGTTCACCTTCTTCGACCTGCTGAGCGACATCGTGCGCAACCGCATCCCGATGAGCGTCGTCTTCACCTATCTCCTGTTCCTGACGCCGCACCTGGTCTACATTCTCACGCCGGTGGGTGTGCTGGTCGCGGTACTGGTGACTTTTGGCGTGCTCACGAAGAATAACGAGGTGACGGCGCTCAAGGCCTGCGGCGTAAGCGTGTACCGGCTCTCGGTCCCGGTGCTGCTGGTCAGCACGGTGCTGAGCGTCGCGCTGTTTGCCTTCGACCAGACCTATCTGCCGGAAGCCAACCGCATCCAGGACGCGATTCGCAACCAGATCAAGGGACGGCCGGTGCAGACCTATCTGCGGCCCGACCGCAAGTGGATTTTCGGACAGGGCTCCCGCATTTACTACTACCGGTATCTGGACAAGGCCGCGGGCGAGATGCTCGGCGTCAGTGTGTACGAGATCAACCCCGCGACGTTTCGGCTGGTCCGGCATATTTCGGCGGAGAAAGCGCGCTGGGAGCCGCGCCTGAACACCTGGATTTTCCAGAACGGCTGGAGCCGCGATCTCAAGAACAGCCGTCCGGTGTCCCTGCGTGCGTTCCAGGGCGGGACCGCGACTTTCCCCGAGCTCGACGAGTCCCCATCCTACTTCCTCAAGGAAGTGATGCAGGACAAGCAGATGAACTTCCGCGAGCTCGCCGCCTACATTGACGAGCTGCGGCAGAGCGGTTTTGACACCGTGCGGCTCCAGGTGCAGTTGCACAAGAAATTCT
>JACOTZ010000266.1 GCA_016178155.1 Acidobacteriota bacterium | reverse complement strand
TTGCGAACGCGCGCGGCGGAAGTGTTCATGCTGAACTGCGGCCGTCAGAGCGGTTGTCAATATTCAGGCATCGCGGCAAGCTCTTATGGCTGCCCGCGAAAGCAGCGGCAGCGGTGTTTGCGGCCGCGCAAGCGACGATGGGCCTCCTGGCAAGCCCGGCATCGCGTGGCGTCAAACTTGCAACTCACTGCAAAGGAATAACTTACATGCGAAATTGGCTTCGTTTCGCAGTCCCACGCCGCGGCGCCGGCATTTCAATCCCGTTGTGATCGCGCCGCGAGCAACCGTCGGCTTCCCGGCCAGCCGGCATCACTGTTCACCAGCCTGCAACTCACTGTAAAGGAATAACTTACATGCGTAATTGGGTTCGTTTCGCAATCTCGCCAGCATGCTGGCGGCGGGAAATTTCCAAATACCATCGATTTGAGGTAAGCTATTCCCGTGGCTAGCAAAGAAAAGGCGAAGCACGCGGCTGCCCTCGCCCTCGGCTTCCCCGAGTTCTCCGATCAACAGGCGCTCGCGCACCGCGCTGGCGTCGCCGCCGCCGTCGAGCGCTTCGAGCAGGCTGCCGGGGAGTTTAACTCGCCCATCCGTGCCGTCCGGTATCAGCCCGCCCGCGCGCCGCAGTGCACTCCGCTGCCCGATTGGGTGGCTCCGCCCGTCCGCACGGCTCTGGCCGCCCGTGGCGTCGAGCAGCTCTACACTCATCAAGCCGAGGCGCTCGCGCATCTCGCGCACGGGCGCAACGTGGTCGTCGTCACGCCCACAGCCAGCGGCAAGACCCTTTGTTACAACCTCCCGGTCTTAAATCACCTCGCCGCGGATCCGGATGCACGAGCCCTCTATCTCTTCCCGACCAAGGCGCTCGCCGAGGACCAGCTCCACGAGCTCCAGGGCGGCATCGACGCCATGGGCGCGGGTATCCGCGCGTTCACCTACGATGGCGATACGCCCCAGGATGCCCGCAAGGCAATCCGTGAGCGCGCCAATATCGTGCTCACGAATCCGGACATGCTGCACAGCGGCATTCTCCCCCACCACACCAAGTGGGCCAAGGCATTTGAGCGTCTCGAGTACTTTGTCATTGACGAGCTGCACTACTATCGCGGCGTCTACGGCAGCCACCTCGCCAATCTGTTGCGCCGCCTGCGGCGCGTCTGCGAATTTTACGGCTCATCGCCGCGGTTCATCTGCTGCTCGGCTACCATCGCGAATCCCAAGGAGCTGGCCGAAGCGCTGGCCGGCGTTCCTTTCGAGCTGGTCGACCGCAACGGCGCGCCCTCGGGCGAGAAGTATTTCGTCTTCTGGAATCCGCCGGCCGTCAACCGGCAGCTCGGCATCCGCCGCAGCTACCTGCACGAGTCGCGGCGGGTCGCGCTCGAGTTCATCGACCGCGGCCTCCAGACGCTGGTCTTCGCCAACAGCCGGCTCGCCACCGAAGTGCTGCTCACGTATCTGAAGCAGGCATGCGAGCCGAAGCCCATGTCGTCGGACGCCGTGCGCGGCTACCGCGGCGGTTACCTGCCTAAGGAACGCCGCCAGATCGAGCGCCGCCTGCGCCAGGGCGACATCCGCGCCGTGGTCGCCACCAACGCGCTCGAGTTGGGCATCGACATCGGCTCCCTCGATGCTATCGTGATGGCGGGCTACCCGGGAACGATCGCCTCCACCCTGCAGCGGGCGGGCCGCGCCGGCCGCCGGCAGAGCGCCTCCGTTGCCGTCATGGTGGCGAGCAGCGCTCCCCTCGACCAATACGTCGTCGAGCACCCCGACTACTTCTTCGCGCGCTCGCCCGAGCACGCCCACATCAACCCCGATAACCTCGAGATCGCACTCGCCCATTTGCGCTGCGCCGCCTTCGAGTTGCCCATCCGGGACGGCGAGAAGTTTGGCGCGCATGACACCCGCGAGCTGTGCCGCTTCCTCGAGGAGACCGGTTTCCTGCACCATAGCGCCGGTGCCTGGCACTGGACATCGGACACCTACCCCGCCGACGCCGTCAGCCTGCGGTCGGTCAGCAGCGACAATTTCGTGGTGATCGACCTCACCCAGGACCGTGCGGTCATCGGCGAAGTCTCCTTCCCCGCCGCGCTCACTACCCTGCATGAGAAAGCGATCTACCTGCACGACGCGCGCCAATACCAGGTGGAGAAATTCGATTACGAGGGCCGCAAGGCCTATGTGCGACGCGTCGACTGCGACTACTTCACCGACGCCATCGAGTACGCGCAGGTGAAAATCCTCGAGCAGTACCAGTCCGCCGCGCTGAATGACGCCGCCGCCGCTCACGGCGACGTGCGGGTCAACCGCCAGGTCGTCGGGTGGAAAAAGGTGAAGTTCTTCACCCTCGAGAATGTGGGCGCCGGACACCTCTCCATGCCCGAGCAGGAGATGCACACCACGTCGTTCTGGCTGCATTTCCCGGAAGCGTTTCTCGCGGCCTTCCCGGACCTTTCGCCGGCGGACCGGCAGAGCGCTCTGGTCGGTCTCGGCAACGCCCTGCGCAGCGTGGCCGCGCTGCTTCTGATGTGCGATCCGCACGACCTCGGCGTCGCCATCACCGAAGATCCCGGGCAGGGGCTGAAAGCCTACGAGCCGGATCTGTATTTATACGATTCCTATCCCGGCGGCATCGGGCAAAGCGCGCCGCTGTTCCGGCTGGCGCCCCAACTGCTCGCGCAGGCAGCCGAGTTGATCGGCCGCTGCCCCTGCGAGTCAGGCTGCCCGAGCTGCGTCGGCCCGCCCGGCGAAATCGGCGACCGTGGCAAGGAGGCGGCGCAGCGCTTCCTCGCCGCGCTGCTCCCCGCCTCCGCCGCCCGGCAGTCGAATCTGGCCTGAAGAAAGCTGGTGCCGCCCGCGGGGTTTATGCCGGCAAAGACCTGGGCGAACTGCCCGGCGCCTGTGCGCGATGCGTCGAAATGCGTCGGCCGCCGCTACGCTTTTGGTGCCGGTTCCGGCCCGGTGACCAGGTCTTCGGGGAACACCGCGTATCCTTCCGGGGCGCCGAAAAGCTGTTTGAGCAGCGCCAGGCGCTTGCGCAGGTAACGGCTCGGCAATTGCCGCGGGCCCGGGTCGACGTCGATGTCGCAGCAGATGCCGTGCAGGTACAAAGTCAGCGTGTCGATGAACGACTGGCGCACGTAATCCCGGAAGAGTTTTGTCTCCTTCCGAAGGTTCTTCTGGCGGCGCAGCAGTTCCTGCTTGAGGTGCCAGCTAGGCTCGTCCACCTCGCCGTGCACCTCGGATTGCAGCTCCACGCGGATCAGTGCCGAATATTCACGGCGCGCCTCTTCGGTCCAGGAATCCGCCGTCAGCTCAGCCAGCGAATGGTAGAAGCGGTAATGGTAATCGGCGACTTCCTGGTCCTGCACGGCGAAGGCAAGCACCGTCTCGTCTTTCGACTGCAGGCACGAGCTCCACGAAAGGCCGCTCTCGGCCGGGCGCTCGAAGCAGATGACCTCGCCCTCCTCCACCGGCCGGTCTCGATCCTGCGCCCGCTCGAGATAAGGCACCAGGAGGATCGAGACCCTGGGAAGCTGCTGCGCGATCACCGGCGGCAGCGCCGCGATGGGATCTTCCAGGTACTCCCGCAGCTCTTCTTCGTTCAGAGGAACGGCGGCGGTGAAGTAGGAGAATTTCTTCCCAAGCGGGATCATCTCAGGGCGATAGCGCTCCGCGAACTGCCCCACGCTGAGGTTCGCCGAATCCGCTTGAGCTGGCATTGAAACGACCATCATTCTAACAGAACTGCCGCCGGACCGATCCCTCTGTTCCGGCAGGTATGCGGCGCTTTGGCCCCCCGGAACCCCTCCTGTGATACAGATGTAGCGATTCCGCCGGATGTTCCTTCAGTCCCTGTTACACTGGCCATGGTGCCCGCTAAGATCCTCGTTTCTGCCGGAGAGGCTTCCGGGGATCTATATGCTTCCCAACTAGTTATAGCGATCCGGGCGCGCGCGCCGGAGACCGGCTTCTTCGGCTGCGCCGGGCCGCGTTTGACCGCCGCCGGAGTGTGCCGCGTGATCGACGCCGGCGAGCTTTCCGTTGTCGGCCTGCTCGAGGTGGTCACCCATATCCCTCGCATTTTCCGGCTTTACCGCCGGATGGTGCGCGTCGCCGCCGCCGAACGGCCCGATCTGGCCATCCTCACCGACAGCCCTGACTTCCACCTGCGCCTGGCGACGCGGCTCCGCCGGCTCGGCATCCCCGTGGTCTACCTCGTCGCTCCCCAGGTTTGGGCCTGGCGCAAAGGCCGGCTTCGCCGCATGCGCCGCGATCTGCGTGAGGTGCTCTGCATCTTTCCCTTCGAGGAGCCATTCTTCCGCAAGCACGGCGTGAGGGCCCGGTATATCGGCCACCCGCTGACCCGCGCGATTCGCCCAAATTGCTCAAAAGACGAGTTCTTTCGGAAACTGAGCCTGGATGCGAGCCGTCCCCTCGTTGTCATTCTCCCGGGCAGCCGCGTGGGCGAAGTGGAGCGGCATCTCGCGGCGCTCGGCGAAGCCGCCCGCCACCTGCGGGCCTCGGGAGCCCAGCTCTTACTCGCCACCCCCCCGGGATTCTCCCGGCGGGCCCCTAAAGCGTTTTTTTCGGAACGCTTACGCGGCTCATCCATCCAAGTAATCGAAGGCGAGACCTGGGACGCCATAGCACACGCGGACCTGGCGCTCGCCGCAAGTGGCACGGTCACTATGGAGGCGGCGCTGCTCGGCACGCCGATGGTCACCTTCTACAGGGTTCACCCGCTGAGCTGGCGCTTCGGCAGGTTCCTGGTGGACGTTCCGTTTTACTCCATGGTCAACCTGATTGCCGGCCGGCAGGTGGTTCCCGAGCTCATTCAGGACGACCTGACCGGGGAACGGCTCGCCGCGGAGGCGAATAGACTCCTGCGCGATGCCGGCGCCCGCTGCCGCATGAAGCGCGATCTGGCGGAAGTGGCTGCCGCACTGGCCACGCCCGAGGAAGCGATGGAGTGCGCAGCTCGGGCCGTACTCGAGCATTTGGAGACACGATAGAGAATGGTTCGCAAGTTCTGGTTTTCATTTACGGCGACGGTCATGCTGGCGGCCGGGTCGCCGGTCGGCGCGCAGGAGCGCCGCGGTGCCGCCCCGCCTCGCCTGGACGTCGAGCACTACACCATCGAGGCTGAAGTTAATCCGCGCACGCAAACGCTCGCGGCAACCGTCCAGGTGCGCTTCGTGCCGCTCGAGGATAATCTCACCACCGCGACGTTCGAGCTCAACAATGCGCTGAATGTTTCGCGCATCACCGACGCCGCCGGCCAGCAGGTGCCCGCATCGCGCTTGCAGCAGGACTTCTCGGTGCGCCTGAATTTCCCCGGCGCGCTCTCCAAGGGCAAGCCGCAGACCGTGACCTTCGCCTATGATGGACAGCTCACCGGACAGGAGGAGTCGCCGGTCTACGGCATCAAGTTCGCTGCCATCAAGCCCGACGCCGCCTTCCTGCTCTACCCCGCCCGTTGGTTCCCGGTCAATGGCTATACGACCGACCGCTACACCTATGACCTTCAAGTCTCGGTGCCCGCCGGGTATCGCGTGATCGCCAGCGGCATCGAAGAGAGCCCCGACCGCAGCGCCCCCGACAAGGTGGCTTATAAGTTCCGCTTCACCAACCCTTCGTTTCCCGGCAGCATCGCCGTGGTGCAGGGTGACGGTCAGCGCGTCACCGAGCAGGGCCTCACCATGAGCGTGTATTTCCGCGAAAGCAAGGACATGGCCGGCGCGTACGGCGAGGAGACCGCGCGCATCATGACGTATCTGACGAGCGTCTACGGCCTGCCGCCGCAGTCGAGCCTGGCGCTGGTCGAAACCGAGGCGGGCACGCCGAACGGCTACCCGGCGCCCGGCATCCTGTTCCTCTCGCCGCGCGGGATCGGCAAATCGGCCAACCCGCGGCTGCTCGCGAACCAGGTGGCGCGCCAGTGGTGGGGCACGCTGCTCTCGCCCGCCACGCGCAATCATATGTGGATCGAGAACGGCGGCGCCCGCTACGCGGAGCTGCTCTACATCGAGCACGCCCACGGCGCGGCCGCCATGGAGGCCGAGCTCCGCGATACCTACATCGAAGCGCTCACCGTCGAGAACCCCCCGCTCATCCAGGCGGCGCGCTTTGAGGACTACTCCCCCGAGTACTGGGCGACGACCGCCGCTAAGGGCGCGGCCGTGTTCCAGATGCTCCGGCACACCATCGGCGATGAGGCTTTCTTCAAGGCGATGAAGGCGCTGCCGAACCAGTTCAGTTGGAAGTCCATCACCACCGACCAGTTCCGCCAGGTGGTCGAGCAGGCGGCCGGCCAGAATATCGGCTGGTTCTTCCTGCAGTGGATCGAATCCAGCGGCGCTCCCGAGTTCAAGCTTGAATACACGGTATTCCGCACCACCAAGGGCTTCCGCGTCATGGGCAAAGTCTCGCAGGACCTGGATACCTTCCGCATGCCGGTCGAACTGCGCATCGAGACCGAAGGTAACCCCGAGGACAAGCGCATCGAGGTGGTGGGCACTTCCTCCGAGTTCATCGTCGAGACCTTCGGCAAGCCGAAGAAAGTGGTCCTCGATACCAATAACCGGGTGCTCCGCTACAGCAACCCCATCCGCGTGGCGGTGGCGATCCGCCGCGGCGAGATGTTTGCCGAAGTGGGCGAGTTCACCGATGCGCTGAAGGAATATCAGAAGGCCCTCGATGTCAACCGCAACAGCTCTCTCGCGCACTACCGCGTGGCCGAAATTTTCATGCTGCAGAATAACCTACAGTCGGCCGCCAACGAGTTCCGCCAGGTGCTCGACGGCGACCTCGAACCCAAGTGGACCGAGGTCTGGTCGCACATCAATCTCGGCAAGATCTTCGATATGACCGGCCAGCGGGATCGCGCCGTCAACGAGTACCAGCTCGCCGCCCGCACCAAGGACAACTCGCAGAACGCGCAGGAAGAACTCGCAAAGTACATCAAGCAGCCCTACGAGCGCCCGCGCCGGAGCAATTAACTGGCTCGGCCGAAACGGGCCCGCGGCTGGCCTTCCGATTGTGCCCGGCCCGGTACCGTACTACGGCCCTTTGCTCACAAGCTGAGCCCTCGTTACCTTAAGGACTAACGGCCGGAGCCGCCTGGCCCGATTTGAGGATTGGGTAGGTTCTCCCTGTCTCTCCGGACCCAAGCACCGGCGCCGCTCGCGGGCGGGACGCTGCACGCCGAATCTGGCGCCGCCGCGGCCCGCCTGCTGGCCGCCGTGGCCCTGGTCGGGATCTGCTCGATGCTCCTGCCCGTGCCCCCGGTCCACTCCGAAGTCTCGATAAGCGCGCACGGGGGATTCCCCGAGCGCGCGCTGCCGCGTGACCACGGGCGCGTGTGGAAGGTCGAGGACGGCGACGGCTACGAGCTGTACAGCAATGGGCTGCGGATCGACAACACGCACCAGGTGCTCGGTGTGCCGCGCTTCTACCAGGTGCTCGATCGCCGCGTGATGTGGCCGCTCGAGGATTGGCGGTCCGAGCCGGCCGGCATCGTCTATCACGCGACCGAGACCGCCTCCGGCGAGTTCGCCCCCGAGCGCAATGAAGCGCTCCGCAGCGCCTCGCGGGCACTGGTCCGCCTGGTGCGGCGCAACCAGTCCTACAACTTCCTGATCGACCGCTTCGGCCGCGTGTTCCGGATTGTGCACGAAAGCGAGGCCGCGAATCACGCGGGCAACTCGCTCTGGGCCGACGACCGCTACGCGTATCTCAACCTGAACAACAGCTTCGTGGCGGTCGCGTTCGAGGGCCAGACGGACTCGCCCGGCGGTGTTTCTCCGGTCACCTGCGCGCAAGTGACGGCGGGCCGCCTGCTCACCGAGGTGTTGCGGGCGCGGTACGAGATCCCCGCGCGCAACTGTGTCACCCACGCGCAGGTCTCCGTGAACCCGGACAACATGCGCATCGGCTATCACACCGACTGGGCGCGCCACTTCCCCTTCCGCGAGATGGGACTGCCGGACAACTACAGTGCCGCGCTCCCGAGCATCCGCGAATTCGGCTTCACCTATGATGAAGTGTTCCAGAGCGCCGTCGGAGAGCGCGTATGGCCGGGGCTCACTGCCGCCGAGCTGCGGCTCGACCACGACGCAAGCTCGCGCGGCGTCACGCTCGACGAACACCGCGCCTTCCTCCAGGAACGCTATCGCAAACTGTATACAGCGCTCAAGCTGACGGGGGCGCTCGACGAGCCCCTCGCTCCGGCAGCGCCGCCCTCGCCATGAGGGCGCGCGCGCACTAGCCGAAGTTCGTCACCACCACTCCCTGACAGTCGTGGCTCAGAACGCTTCCGCTGATTTGACGGCACTTACTGAGCCGCGCGCGTCAGCAAGCAGTTCGAAATCCTGTCGGTGATGAACTTCGGCTAGAACGATTGCGCTGATGCGGCTTCGGGGAAGCGGCCCTGGTCGTCCGTCTCCTTGATCCAGCGCTCGAGCAGGAGCGACATCTCGCCGATGCGGCGGTGGTGCTCGGGCGCGGCGGCGAGATTGTTGACTTCATGCGGATCCGCCTGCGTGTCGTAGAACTCGACCTCGGGCTTGCGCTCGGCCATGAAGACGGTTTCCGAGCCTTTGAGCTTGCCCTGCGCATGGAGCTGCTTGAGGACGCCGAGAGTCGGGTACTGCTTCTCGATGTACTGGTTGTATTGCGTGTACGGCCGCTCGGGCATGAAGTTGCGGATGTACTTGTAGCGGCGGTCGCGGACGCAGCGGATGCGGTCGACGGTCATGTCGCAGCGGTCGCGCGCCCCGACGATGAAGTCCCGCGGGGCGGCGCCGTTGCCGATCAGCGGCCGGCCGTGCCTTCTCGCGGGCAGCGGCAGGCCCGCGGCGGCGAGCGTTGTGGCGGTCATATCGAGCGACAGCACCGGGTCGTCGCGCAAGGTCGCGGCCCTGGTCACGCCCGGCCAGCGCAGAAACATGGGGACATGGAGACCCGCGTCGTAGCACCATTGCTTGCCGCGGATCAGGCAGCGCCCATGATCGCCCATGAAGAACACGACGGTGTTCTCGGCCAGCTTCTCGCGCTCGAGCGCATCGAGCACCGCTCCGACTTTGCGGTCGAGCAGGTTGACGCAGTCGAGATAGTTGGCGAACTCGTCCCGCACGACCGGGTGGTCGGGCCAGTAGGGCGGCAGCGGAACCTTCTCCGGGTTGATGAGCTTCTTCTGCTGGCGCGCTTCCTTGAACGCGGGGCCCTTGTGGGTCTCGCGGAAGTTGATCTGCGCGTAGAAGGGCTGCCCCGGCTTGCGCTGGTTCCAGTGCGTGCCGTCGAACGGCTTCTTGGGCGCGTTCCAGTTCCAGTCAGTCTTGCCGGTGCCCGAGACTCCGGGTGCGATCTCGAGCACGTTGGCGGTGAAGTAACCGGCCGCGTGCAGCCGCGCGCAGGCCGTTTGAGCGCCTTCGGGGAGCTGATAGCCGTCCGCACGATGGCTGCGGTGGTGATGCGTGCCCGTGGTCGTCTGATACAGGCCCACGTTGAATGCCGATCGGCTGGCCGAGCAGACGGGGGCGGTGACGAAGGCGCGCGTGAAGCGGATCCCCTGGCCGGCCAGGCGGTCGAGGTTGGGCGTCTCCACCAGCGGAAAGCCGTAGCAGGCGAGCTCGGGGCCCAGGTCCTCGGCGAGGATCCAAAGGATATTGGGCCGGTCGGCGGGCGAGCCCTGGCGCGCCCGCAGGATGGCCGGAAAGCTCAGGGCGGTTCCAAGCAGTTGTCGGCGGTTCATAACTGAGTCAGGTCTCTTACAGCGTAACCCGCGCCTCAGGCATGATGCATCCGGTGTCGCCGGAGCCGGCCGGCGACCCGCGCCGGTG
>JACOTZ010000265.1 GCA_016178155.1 Acidobacteriota bacterium | reverse complement strand
AACGGCGCCGGCAATCTATCGACTTCGAGCATTCCGCCGCGCGTGAACGGGCGCAACGCGTTTCACAACTTTATAAAGGCTTCGGTCGCGTCCGACAAACCCATCTCCGACTTCGTCTGGGAGCTGATCGGCTTCTCCGGAAACAACTACTCGGAGGAGACCGGCATGGTGAATTTTCTCCTGCGCGGAACGGCGGCCATGGGCCCGCGACAGGACACGCTGGACATGCAGATGGTCAAGTCCGTCACGGCATTCCTCGGCATGAGCCAATACGACTGCATCGCGTGTCACAACGGACGGGGTCACCTGGACCAGTTCAGTCTGTCGGGCAAGTCGGCGGTGCGGACTGAAGCCTGGCGCATGGCGGCGTTTTTCGCGCGCACGCAATTGCAGCGGCCGAATCAGCGCGACGGCAGCGGCTCGCTGCAGTACAAGGACCCTCTCTACGACAGCACGCTCGTGGTCGATACCCCGACCGGGTTCTATGTCGCCAACACGCTGGGAGGGAACCGGCCCGACCGCTGCGCGAACGGTTTACCTCGCAACATCGAGACGAACCGCTGCGCGGCATCTGAGAACGTTTCGCCGGAGTATCGCGACGGAAGAAAACCGGAGCCGGGCGAGTCCTGGCGTCAGGCATTCGCCGGCTTCATCACCACGGATCCAATGTTCGCACGCAACTTCGCCAACCGGCTGTGGAAGGCGATGTTCAACCTCGGGTTGGTGGAACCAATGGACCAGATGGATCCGGCGCGGCTCGACCCTTCGGATCCGCCGCCCGCGCCCTGGACGCTGCAGGCGAGTCATCCCGAGTTGCTCGAGAAGCTGGCGCAGGCGTTCGCCGGGAACGGCTACAGCATGCGGGCATTCCTGCGGCTGTTGGCGCAGTCGTCAGCCTACCAGTTGAGTTCGCGCTACGACGGCGCTTGGAGAATCGAATACGTGCCGCTGTTTGCGCGCCACTACCCGCGCCGGCTCGACGCGGAAGAGATCCATGACGCGATTGTGAAGGCGACGGACAGACCGCCCCGCTATACTTATCCGCTGGCGGACGGAGTTACGATGCCGCGCGGCTCGCGGCTGCCGCAGTCGGAGCCGTTCGTCTGGGCGATGCAGTCCCCCGATACCACGATTGCGAACACGAACTTTATCAGCGCGTTCTCGCGCGGCAACCGGGACACGGAGCCGCGCAACCAGGCAGGCTCGATCCTGCAACAGTTGAACCTCATGAACGACCGCTTCGTGACGGACCGGCTCAAAGTGAACCCCTCGCCGGTGTTGCGGGAAATGGCGGGTATCGAGGACAACGCCGCAGTCACCGAAGAGATGTTTCTCACTTTTCTGAGCCGGATGCCGTCGGATCGTGAGCGGCAGGTTGCGCTGGAGTACTTGAGCCGTGCGGCCAACCGCAACACGGGCCTCGAAGACCTGGCGTGGGCGCTGGTCAATAAAGTGGACTTCCTCTTCAGCTATTAAGAGATCTGCGATGAAAGACCGCTTCGGAATCGATTGGAGCCAGATCAAGGGCAGCCTTTTCTGGCAGCAGCCGGAACTAAGCCGGCGGCTGTTTTTCCGCCATGTGGCGAGCGCCGTCAGCGGTTACTTCCTGCTGCCGACGAGGCCCTTGGAAACGGTAGCTCGCGCCGCCGGGAAGCCGCTCGGCGTCGCGAAGAGCGTGATCTTCGTTTACCTGAATGGCGGGCCCAGCCATACCGACATGTTCGACTTGAAGACGGGGCCGTGGACGCCGGAGTTCGAAAACCCGAGCGATTACAACGGCGTCATGTTCCCGCAGGGTCTGATGCCGACCATCGCCGAGCACCTGGATTCGATCGCGCTGCTGCGCTCCGTGCGGTCGTGGGCGGCGGTGCACGATCTGGCGCGGATCTGGATTCAGATCGCACGCAATCCCACAAGCGCTTTGTCGCGGATCGCGCCCCACGTGGGCTCGGTGGTTTCACTCGAGCTGGCGGCGAAGAACCTGCCACTTCCCGCGTTTGTCTCGCTGAACACGGGCAATAGTCCGCGCGCGGGCTACCTCGATCCGAGGCACGCTCCGTTCTATGTGAGCCCGCGCGGCGACGGGCTGCCCAATACGCTGCATCCGGACGGGACCGCCGCCTTCGATCGGCGTTACGAACTGCTGCAGAATCTGGATACCGAAACCAGGGAGTCCGGCCTGTACGGACCCGCCTTCAATGAGATGGCCGCCTTCAACGCCGGCGGCCGCCAGTTGATGTACAACGACGACATCGATCGCGTATTCCGTTTCGGCGGTGACGAGAAGAACCGCTACGGCGGCACGACTAACGATGTGGGCACTCCTTTCGGCAATGCCTGCATCACGGCTCGCAACCTGCTGCGCGCCAACCTGGGGACCCGCTTCATTCAGATTTCGCTCGGCGGCTGGGACCAGCACGCGGCGATCTACAATCCGACCGGCGGCATCCGCACGCTGTCGCGCCAGTTTGATCTCGGTCTGGGGAGCCTGCTGGCGGACCTCAAGGAGGAAGGCCTGCTCGATCAGACGCTTGTCTTCGCCATGGGCGAGTTCGGCCGCACCGTGGGTCCCATCAACAGCCAGGGCGGCCGCGACCATTTCCTGCAGCAGTCGGTGCTCATGGCGGGTGCGAGGATCAAAGGTCCGAAAGTAATCGGTAACACGGACGAGTTCGGCCGTAACACCGTCGAGCCGGGTTGGGGCCGTGACCGCGACATCCGCCCCGAGGACATTGCCGCTACGGTGTACTCGGCTTTGGGGATCGACTGGACGACGATTCGCCGCGACGATCCGCTGGGCCGCGGCTTCGAGTACGTGCCCTTTGCGGACCGGGACCTGTACGGGCCGGTTCACGAGATCTGGAGCTGATCGTCTTCAGCCCCTGACGTGGTCCGCCCAATGCCTCCGCTAACGCGTTTTTTCTCTGCGGCGCAAGAGCGTCAGACTGGCCAGGAATGCGAGTAGCGCCCCGGCGCTGAGCCAAAGCGCGAAATTGAATTCATCGCGGCCGCTGAAGACGTACGGCTTGTAGAAATAGCGGTAGAGCATGAGCACGAAGACGGCCAGGGTCCACAAAGGAAACACCGGCCGAAACCAGCCGGTAATGGCCAGCATGATCGTGACCAGCCCGATAAGGCCGCCCCAGAGGAGAAGGATCTCCTGCCGGCCGCTGGCGGGAAGCATGCGCAGGTGCAAGGTTGTATCCGTGGACAGCGCCACGATTGAAATTCCCAGCAGGATTGAAATTCCCAGCAGGAACAGGCTGAGCGCAAGGTGATAGAGGTAGCTATACACGCGCAGTATCTTGGCGATCATCCGCTGCGGAGCCTCCTGGAAAGTGCTATTGTAACAGCATCTTAGCGGTGACGAGCGCGGCCGGACCTTGGCCTAACCCAGCCGGCGCGCGCGCGGCCGAGCCTGCTCCGTCGCATTGGCCGCCAATGCCTTGCCCGTTCTAGAGGCCGTCTTTACAATGAGATTAGTGGATACCAGCTAACGGTCATGCGCCGCCAGCCAACACACAAGGTCCGGAACACGGAGATTCTGCACGAGATTGTGCAGACCTATATTGAGACGGGTGAGCCTGTCGCCTCGCGGACAATTGCCAGGCGGCACCAGGAAAACCTGAGCCCTGCCTCGATCCGGAACACGATGGCCGATTTGGTGGAGGAGGGGTATCTATCGCAGCCGCATACCTCCGCCGGACGTGTCCCGACCGAGAAGGCGTTCCAGAGCTATGTGCGCTCGCTCGGGATGCAGAAATTGCTGGCGAATGAGCTCGCCCGCTTGCGCGTGGAACTGGGCCGGTTCGGCACGCTTCCGGCACGGATGGAGCGCTCGTCCCACATGCTCATGGAGATGACGCGCGGCGTAGGAATCGCCGCCGCTATCCCGCCGCGCAGCCAGATGCTCGACCAGGTGGATCTGCTCTTGTTGTCGGATCGCCGTGTCCTGATGGTGGTAGTCACCAGGGATCAGTCGGTTCACAACCGCGTCGTGACGCTCGACGAGCCGGTATCCCAGGACGAGCTGAACTCAATTCGCAACTACGTCAACTGGAACTTCACCGGCTGGGATCTATACCGCATCCAGCACGAGGTCGAAGAGCGGCTGCGGCGCGAGAGCGCTACTTATGACGCAATCCTGCGGAGTCTCCAGGCGCTGTACTTGCGCGGGCTGCTCGACATCGATATCGGGCCCGAGATCCACCTGGAAGGCGCATCCAACCTGGTGGGGTTGGACCTTCACCTTACCGCCGAGAAAATGCGGGAGCTCTTCCGCGCGCTCGAGGAGAAGAAGAAGCTGCTGTTGCTGATCGAATGCTTTCTCGACGAGCCTGCGGGCGAAATCGGGGTTCACGTGGGCCTCTCCAAGGCACACCCAAGCATGGGTGAGCTGTCGCTGATCGGAATTTCGGTGCCGCTGCCGTCGGGAATGTCGGGCAAGATCGCCGTGCTGGGACCGATGCGCATGAATTATGGGCGCGTGATCTCGGCCGTCGTGCACATGGGCCACGCACTGCGTAGCACGCCCGTCTAGCCAGGTGGCCGAGCCGGACATTTGAGTGCTTGGCCGCGTTTCGGAGGCGTCCCGAGTTCTTGGCGAGATAGAGCGGCGGGCCATGCGAGTTTTCGCAGCGATTCTCAACGCGGCGCCGATCTCGAACGTCGGACCCGTCCCCGGCGCTTGGTAGGCTGAAAGCAGGTGTTGACCGCGGGCCGGACCGGCGGTTCCGAGCCGGACACTGGGCCGGGGTCGCCGCGCATGAGGGGCTTACCGCGCGTCGCCGAGAGCGAACTTGGGAAGTTTCTGGAGAGCCGCAACCGCGGGGAGACCGCGGTTGCGCCGGAGTCGCGGCGCCGTGCGGCCGGTCGCGAGTTTCTGAGAAGGTGCTGCAATCATGGAAGAGCAGACGAAATCTGTCGATGCTGCTGATATAGCTTCGGTACCCGCTTCGGAGCCGGCGGAGGCGCTTGCCGCGCTGGCAGCCGAGCGGGACCAGCTCGCCCGGGAAAAGGCCGAGCTGAGCGACAGGCTTTTGCGCCGCACCGCCGATCTCGAGAACTTTCGCCGCCGTGTCGAGAGAGAGCGCCTGGAATTTGCGGAGTACGCAAATATGGAAACGGTGCGTGCGCTGCTGCCGGTGGTGGACGATCTGGAGCGGGCCCTCAAGGCCGCCGAGAGCAGCGAACTCGCGGAGTCGGAGTTCGTCAAAGGCGTCCATCTGATTTACCAGAGGTTGATGGACGTGTTGAAACGTGCGGGTCTGGAGCCGATTGTGACGGCGGGCCAGACGTTCGATCCCTACATTCATCACGCCGTCGAGATGGTCCAGGACGAGGCGCTGGACGATCACACGCTGCTCGACGAATATCAGCGTGGATACAATTTCAAGGGCCGCCTGCTGCGGCCGGCGATGGTGAAAGTATCGGTGAAGCCGGCATAACGCGGGCAGCGCGACGTCTTCGCGCCCGGAGACCTGTGGTGGCCTGGGTGGATGGCGCGTCGCGGGCGGGAACAGAATTTTACATGAAACGTGAAGCAGCGCGCACATGCGCGTGTAGGGAAGAGTGACGAAACGCGACTACTACGAGATTCTCGGCGTGGACCGGTCCGCCGACGAGGGGGCGCTCAAGAGCGCCTACCGCAAACTGGCGCTGAAGTATCATCCGGACCGCAATCCCGGTGACAAAGATGCGGAAGATCGTTTCAAGGAAGCGGCGGAAGCCTACAGTATCCTGAGCGATCCCCAGAAACGCGCGGCCTACGACCGCTACGGCCACCAGGGCGTAGCGGCGGCCTCGGGCGCCGGCGGATTCGATCCCAACGCGTTTGCCGACTTCACCGACATCCTCGGCGATATTTTCGGTTTCAGCGATCTGTTCGGCGGTGGGGGCCGGCGCCGCAGCCGTGCAATGCGAGGCGACGACGTCCGCTACGATCTCGAGATCACGCTCGAAGACGCGATCCGGGGCCTTACCGCGGAGATCCAGGTCCCGCGCATGGAGGCCTGTTCGCACTGTAAAGCGACCGGAGCCGAGCCGGTCGACGGACTCTCGGTTTGTCCCATGTGCCGCGGCAAAGGCGAGGTGGTCTATCAGCAGAGCTTCCTTGCGATCCGCCGTACCTGCTCCCAGTGCAATGGCCGCGGCCAGATCATCCGCCGGCCATGCCACAAATGCAAGGGCGAGGGATACGTCCGCGCCGATCGCAAGCTGCGCGTCAACATTCCCCCCGGCGTCGAGACCGGCACAAGGCTGCGGCTCAGCGGCGAGGGCCAGCCGGGACTTCTCGGCGGCCCGCCCGGCGATCTGTATGTAATCGCCGCGGTCAAGGAGCACCCGATTTTCGACCGACACGGCGATGACCTCCACTGCACGGTGCCGGTGAACATTGCGCAGGCGGCCCTCGGCACCGAGGTCGACGTCCTCACTTTCGACGGCTTGCAGTCCATCAAGATCACCGAGGGCAGCCAGCCCGATTCTGTCGTAAAGGTGCGGGGAATCGGGATGCCCCGGCTCAACTCGAGCGGACGCGGCGACCTGTACGTGCATGTGGAAGTGCGCGTACCTGTCAAGCCCACCCGCGAGCAGCGGAGGCTGCTCGAAGAATTGCGCGAGATCCTGCCCGCCGAAAATGAGCCCAAGGAAAAGGGGCTGTTCGAAAAGGTCAAAGACTACTTCATGTAATCCAAGTGCCTCCCGGGACCTATAGTGGTCGCGCGAGGTAACCCGGCACCCGCAAATACAGCGTTCGCCCAGGGCGCCCCCTTGCCATTTGAATTCCCGGACGCCCGGGTGTCCTGCCGGCGCCACAGCCGCCAAGTCCGATTACCGTCGCCGTATAACGTCCCAAAGTTTGCTGCTCAAGATTTTTATAATGAGTCCCGTCACATTCAACCGCCGGATCCCGGCGAACATCGATCTGGTCTGCGGCGATCCCCTCCTTGAGCTTCAGGCAAATGCTATCAATACCCCGTCGAATACCCAAGTGCCCGGAACGAACACCTGGGTTGCAATCATCGACTGGGTTAGAGACCTCCTCGCCGCCATCGAGCATGTATACGACGTCATTTTTTTGGATTGCAACCCGAGCTTCTCGATATACACGCAAATCGGCTTGGCAGCCGCGGATCGAATTGTCCTTCCAGGTGCGGACCCCTGCCGCTCCGAGCTTCCCCACTTCTAGAAACTGTACGACAAGATCAAGGAGCGCACCGACTTCCAGGTGTTCAGCTTCAAGGTGGATGAGGAAGTGGGGCTGGTGGAGCCCTACATGAAAGAGAACAAGTACACCTTCCCGGCGCTGCTCGCTTACGGTTTTGTGCGCGGCCTGTTCGACGGCTACGGAATTCCACAGAACTGGGTGGTGACTCCCCAGGCGAAATGGATCGCCACTCAACTCGGCTTCGATGCGAGCGCTGCCGACTGGGTGGGGAGCATGATCCAGCGGCTGGTGGCGGCGAAGGAGGCGCGCTGCCCCCCCGGACCAGAATGTGGCACGCCCGGCCAGGCCTGAAGGCACCGAGCTGATTGAAAAGGGCCGCCGGGGCGTACGCCCCGGCGGCGACAGGGGGTCTCGACTCAGAAACTCAGCCGGAGTCCGAGACGGAACTGACGCTCGTCGATGCCGTCCCGTCCCGTGTTCGCGATTCCCGTAATCTCGGTGTAGCCCCCGAACCGCTTAAGCGGATCGGTGACTGTGGGATTGAAGTTGGAGACGTTCGTTCCGGGGTTGCCCAAATGCGGCGTGTTGGTGAAGTTGAACGCCTCCATGCGGAACTCGAGCTTATACCGCTCGGTCACCTCGAAACGGCGGAACAACCCGAAATCCCAGTTCGCGATCCCGGGCCCGCGCAGGATGTTATGGCCCGTGTTGCCGAATCGCGCCTCGGTCACGGGCTGGAACGCGAGCGGGTCGAAGTAGGACTGGCCCTTGCCAACGCCGCCCAGTTTCTCGACCGTGGGTTTCACCTGGTCAGCCGTCTGGCTGGAGCCGGGCAAGTCGAGTGAGTTGCCGGAGGAGCCGACGCTGAAGGGCGTACCAGTGACGAGGCTGAGCAGGCTGTTCACTTGCCAGCCGCCGAACAGGGCGGCGCCCACGCCGCCGGCCAGCCAACGCTTGCCCGGGCCGAACGGCAGCTCGACGATGTTGGTCACCTGGAAGTTGTGGGTCCGGTCATAACCGCGCACCACGTGATTGCGATCGAAATAACGCAGAGCGCGCACAGCCGGACCGCTGTCGCTGTTGTCGTTATTGCCGATGACCTTCGACCAGGTGTAAGCGGTGCCCATCTGGAACCCGTTCGCGAATCGCCGTTCCAGTGTCGCCTGGAGCGAATCATAGCGGTTCGTCCCAAAGGGCGTCACCAACGTCGTAGCCGCCGTGCGTCCGAACTGCTGGTTGAGCGGCTGCCCGCTGCGTCCGGCGCCAATCACCTGCCCGGCGTTGATATCGAGGTACCCAAGCTGCCTCACCGAGCGGGTCGCAACATAGCCCGCCTGTCCCACAAAGCCCCACAGGAGCTCCTTCTGCAACGTGAAGTTCCACGACTGGATGTACCCGCGGGGGAACTTCTCATCGGTGGTTACAACCGCGAACGTGCCGGGCAGGTCCAGAACGCCATTGCCGAGGTCGGGGGCAACGGCGCGCGGGATGCCGTCCGCCAGCCGGCCGGCAGGCTGGAACGAGTTGGGGGCGGTGATGTTCTGAATGAGCAGTACCGGGTAGTTCGTCCGCAGTGGCCGCGCCAGCGAGAACGGATCGTTGGTGATACCGTAACCCGCCCGCATCACGAACGTATCGGTGATCCGGTAAGCGAAACCGACGCGCGGCGCGAAGTCGTCTTTGTCGACGCTGACGCCGCAATTCTTCGGGATCTGACCCACTCCGCAGACCAGCATCTTGTTGCGCGTGAAATCATAGCGCTCCATACCGCGGTCCGCGCGCGTCGGAAACGGGAAATACTCCCAGCGCAGGCCGTAGGACAACGTGAGCTTTCGGCTGACGTTCCAGCGGTCGCGGACGTACATGCTGTAATTCCGCTGGCGCGTGTTGTACTCGTCTGGGACCTGCGTGATCTTGCCGATTGTGGTCGGCAGCCCCATGAGGAACGTGGCGTAGCTGTTGAACTGGTTGGACGACTGGCCGCCCCGGACGGTGGTCGGCCCGCCGCCGAAGGTGAAGCCCCCCTGGGCACCGTGAGTTGCGCCAGTCGCCTCCGGCTGCAGATGGTTCATGTGGGTGTTGTAAAAGTCCATGCCGAAGCGGACCTCGTGGCTGCCCTTCGTGAGATTAAAGTTGGCCACATACTGATACTGCGGGTCGCGGCGGTAGTAAGGCATGAACGCGTTGTCGATCCCCAGATTCGTGTAGCTGCTGATCGAGAACCGGGGCCAGCCGCCCTCAAACCGCCGCGTTCCGTTCGTGCCGGGAATTCCGAGGAAATCGAGACCGAGCTTTTCGTCGAGCCGTGACTGCTCGACCGACGTGTCCATGCGGGTGTAGCCGTAGTAGGCGTCCAGGATCAGGTTTGGCGTGAAAACGTAGGTCGCCGCACCCGTGAAGCTGTAGGTGTTCCCGAAACCGATGCCCGGATTGCCGCCCGCGCCGGAAATCTGCGGGCCGCCGACGGCGCCGAACATCTCCGGGTTGATCATGTCGTAATGCAGCAGGCTGAACCGGCCGAACGTGGTCAGTTTCTCCGAGATGTTCCAGTTCACTTTCGTGTCGGCTCGGTGCCGGTCGAAGGCGTAACTGCCCCCGGCAAAGTAGTTGTTCGTTAAACCCTCGAGGTTCGGCAGCGGCGTCAGGTCCGCGAGCTTCTTCGAAATCGGGCTGATGAGGCGAGCGGGCACCTGGTTGTTGGGAAACGGGGTTCTGCCGGTTCCATCGGGGTTGCCGCTGTCGGGATCGTATACCACGCGCGGGGATTCCGACATGTCGCCCCGTTTGATCGCGGCCGTAGGCACCGTGCCGAACCGCGAGGCAAACTGCCGGTCGTAAGTGCCTTCGTAACTTCCGAAATAAAAGAGCTTGTCCTTCACGATCGGTCCGCCCAACGTGCCGCCGAACTCGTTGTAGACCAGCTTTGGCTTGTCCCTGCCTTGGGGCAGGAAAAACGGCTTCGCCTTGAGCCGCTGGTTCGTGTGGTATTCGAAAAGCGACCCGTGAAGATCGTTCGAGCCGCTCTTGATCTGGACGTTGATCGCTGCGCCTCCCGCGAGGCCCTGTTCGGCGTCGAAGCTGTTCGTCACCACATTGACGGTGTCGATGGATTCGAGCGTGGGGACGAAGGCGGTCGCGTGCGGCAGCCATACGGCGATCGAGCTGGCGCCGTCAATGCGAGTATTGTTGATGCTGTAGCTGACGCCGTTCACGTTGAACGTCAAAGCGCGCGAGGGATTGGTCGGAACCGAATGCGCATTGGTCGGCGGCCGGAATCCCGGAATGGTTTTCAGCAGGTGCTGGTAGTTGCGGCCCACCGGCACCGGTAACTCGCGAAACGCCTTGGACGTGATTTCAGCCCGGACCTCGGAGCGGTCGGTCTGCAGCGCCATGGCCTGCGCCGTCACCATCACCGACTCGGCCACCACGCCGACCTGCAAGACCACGTTCACGCGACTTACCGTATTGATGGTTACAGTCACGTTCTCCTGCGTGGCATTGCGGAATCCTTCCTTCGAGACCTTGAGCTCGTAGACACCGCTCTGGATCGTCGGGAAACTGTACAGGCCAGTCGAGTTCGTGACCGTCTGGCGGGTCTGGTTGGTTTCCTTGTGTGTGATGGTGACGGATGCGCCCGGAATCGCCGCATCGCTCGGGTCTTTCACATTCCCGACCATGGAGCCGTACAGAAGCTGTGCGGCAAGTCGGTGTGGCGTCGCTGCGAACAGCGCGAGCACAGCAATAGCGAGTGCTTTGGAAAGAGTTCTCATTGTGTGGCCCCTCAAGAGTTTGCTTAAATTTGCGGCCGTAAGCCGCAACCCCGTTACTTAGGGCGGTAACTCAGTTTAGGGCAACCCAAGCCGCATCGGCAATCCTGGAGATGCAGTAGCCGAATACAACTCCTACGGTACGAGCCGCGCCGCAAGCGCGGTCCAATCTCAAGGGCGAATACCTGGCCGAAAGATCGCGTCGCTTCTCGCAAGCAGCCGGAGAACGCTGGTGAGAAATGCGGCCCGCTAGGTCCGCGAGTAGGCCTCGTCAAGAATCTCGACCACGTGGGCGACGCGACGCCCTTTGCCGTGGCGCTTCTCGCCCGCCTGGAGCTGGATCATACAGCCTGGATTGGCGGTCACGACCACGTCGGGGTCGGCCGCGTTCACGCTCTCCATCTTCTGCTCGAGCAGCGCCATCGACATTTCGGTGTGCTGCACGTTGTAAATCCCGGCGCTGCCGCAGCAGAGATCGGAGAGCGGCATCTCGCGGAAGGTGAGGCCGGGAACAGCGCGCAGCAGGGCGCGTGGCTGCGCACGGATCTTCTGGCCGTGCGCGAGATGGCAGGAATCCTGGTAGGTGACGCTATAGTCGAGCGCGCGCATGTCGCGGTTGAGCTCGATGGAGGCGAGAAACTCGTTTACGTCCTTCATCAGTGCCGAGAAGCGCCGCGCTTTTTCGGCGTAAGCAGGATCGTGTTCGAGCAGATCGTCATACTCCTTCAAGGTCGATCCGCAGCCGGCCGCGTTGGTGATGACGGCGTCGTAATTCCCCGCGAGCAGCGCGTCGATGTTGCGCCGCGCCAGTTTGCGCGCCTGCTCGCGCAGCCCCGCGTGCACGTGCAGCGCCCCGCAGCAGGTCTGATCGTCCGGCACCGTCACTTCGCAGCCGTTCCTCCGCAGTACCCGCACTGTTGCTTCATTGAGGCGCGCAAAGCTCACGTTGGCGATGCAGCCGCCCAGAAGCGCCACACGGTAGCGCCGCGCACCCTCGGCCGGGAAGACTTTGCCGTAATGCCGGAAGAAGGTCGGCATCTCGGCGCCGGGCTGAAGCTGATCGAGCTCTGCGAGCCTGTCGAATCGCTTCAGCAGCCCGGTCAGATGCACGAGCGCTCGCAAGCCGAGACGCTGGTACATCCACAGCAGCGCGCCTGCGATCCGGAGATTGGCGCGCGAGGGCAGCAGGTGCTCGAACACCAGCCTGCGCCCCAGCCGGACGTGCCAGGGATGACGCGTGCGGGCCTGAATCTCCGCCCGCGCAGCCTCCACCAGCCGCCCGTACTGCACGCCGGAAGGGCAGGCCGTCTCGCAGCCGCGACAGGCGAGGCACAGCTCGATGTGCTCGATGTAGGAGGGCGTGATGGTGGCCTCGCCCGTGGCCACCTGCACCATCTGGTAAATGCGGCCGCGGGGCGAATCCATCTCGACGCGCAGCTCGCGATAGGTAGGGCAGGCGTTCAGGCACAGCCCGCAGTGCACGCACCGGAACAGGTCTTCGTATCGGGGCGCGTCGGGATGCCTGCCGGCGCGGGGCGGGGTGGCGGTTTCAGCGGCGGCCATAACTTCTCACTGGCGGTTTCAAAGGCGACCGTACAGCCGGCCCCTGTTCAGCAGGTTGCGCGGATCGAACATCTGCTTGATCTTCTTCATCATCTCAAAGTCGCTTCCGCGACTTGGCCAGAGGTCGAGCGAGCGCTTCCGCTCCTCCGGCGCGAATTCGATCACCGACTTGATCCCCGGCTGCGCTTGGCCTGCGTCGGCGAAATACCCGAAGCAGACGCCCGAACCGGCGCGCGCCAGTGCCGTCCCGGGGAAGTTCTCCACCACCTGCCGGACGCTGTCGAGCGTGGTCGAAGTGCGCACGACGGCGCCTGCGGGATGGTCTCGCAGAAAGTCGGGCGTGAATTCGCAGATCCGCGTCCAGATGATGTCTTCCTCGACAACCTGGGCGCCGCGTAGCTCCCGGGCGTAGCGCTCGATCATCTTCTGGTTGCCGCCGGCCTGCGTGAGGAGGCTCCAGCCCTCGAGGCCCACGCGCTGCGCCGCCTGCGGATTCAGCACATCGATCGCGGCGGGCTGCAGCACGCCCTGCAGGACGGCGTCGCGCGCACGCATCGCCTCGACCGCGGTGGCGAAGCTTTGCACGAAAGAGCGGGTGGCCTCGGGGATGGGCTGCAGCTTGAAATTCACCACGGCGATCGCGGCCAGCGTCCCGAACGAGCCGATCATGAGCTTGCCCATGTCGAGTCCGGCGACATTTTTCACCACCATGCCGCCGGACTGGATCAATTTGCCCTCGAGAGTGGCGAATTTCATGCCGATGATCAGGTCGCGCGCGGTGCCGTAGAGACGCCTCCGCGGGCCGCTCGTATTGGCTGCCACGACGCCCCCGACCGTCGCGTCCGCGAAAAACGGCGGATCGAGCGGGACCATCTGACGGTTCCCGGCGAGCAACCGCGCCAGCTCCGAGAAGGAAAGGCCGGCCTCGACACTGATGGTCAGATCCTTGGGCTCGTACTGCAGAACGCGCCGCATGGCCGCCGTCGAGATGCTGATCCCGGCGGGCTCGAGCGGCCCCGCCATCAGCCGCTTTGTGCCGGCGCCCCCGAGCTGAATCGTGCGCCCCGCGGAGGCTGCCTCGGCCAGAGCGGACGCGAGCTCTTCCGGGCTCGCCGGCTGCAGTATGGGCATGGAATTCATTACTGTATCAGGCACGCCGCCCGCTCAAGCGTGCCGCGGCGCAGATCGCGGCTCCGCTGGTGAACACCGGCCAAATTGTCGAGGTATATCTGGCGCGGGCAAGCTGGACGACTACAGCAATCTTCCCCAATCGGTCCTCTGGAACCGGATGTTGGAGACGGTGTAGAACACGGCCGCGACGGGCGTTGCCGCTGGCCGTGACGGGCAAGTCGCCTGAACCCCCTGCGTTACACTGAAGCAACACCACATTCTCAAGACCGCAGGAGTACACATATATGGATTCGCGCCGCAATTTTCTCGGCCACATGGCCACCGGACTGGCCACAGTCGCCGCACCCTCTGTGCTGGGCGCGAACGACCGCATCCGCATCGGCATTATCGGGCCCGGGGACCGCGGCATGGCTCTGGTGCGCGAGGCGATCGCCTGCCCGAACACTGAATTTGTCGCCTTCGCGGATGTCTACGCGCAGCGTCTGGAGGCCGCCCGCAAGCTTGTGCCTACGGCGAAAACCTATTACGACCACCGGCACCTCCTCGACGACAAATCCATCGATGCGGTCATCATCGCCACGCCCCAGCATCTGCATTGCGAGCACTTCGTGGCTTCGCTCGAGGCGGGCAAGCACGTGTACCAGGAAAAGACCATGGCGTTCATCGTGGACCACGCCAAGCGCATGCGTGCCGCGTACCAGAAGGCGAAGAAAGTGGTGCAGGTCGGGCACCAATCGTGCTCGTCCGGACTGATGGCGGATGCCGCGCAGATGCTAAAGGCCGGCATGGGCAAGATCACCGCCATCCACGCCCACATGTACCGCAACACTCCGCATGGCAAGCCGCAGTGGTCGCGCCCCATCAATCCCGATGTCACCCCCGAGAACGTGATCTGGAAATCTTTCCTCGGCGAGGCGCCGCAGCGGCCTTTTGACGCCAATCGCTACGTCAACTGGCGCTTCTTCTGGGATTACTCGGGGGGCAACGTGTATGAGAACATGTGCCACCAGCTCTCCTTCTGGTACAAGGCCATGGCTCTCGAGATCCCCAAGGCAGTCACCATGACGGGCGGCATCTATCTCTGGAAGGATGGCCGCGAGGTGCCCGACACCATGAACGTCTCCATGGAGCATCCCGAAGAGATCCTGTTCTCCTGGGACTCGGGCTTCGGCAACAACCATCTGGGCAGCAGCGAGGACGTGCTCGGCACGGACGGCACCATCTCGAAAGCCCAGCAGATCCGCTATTCGCCGCAAAAGGTCAACCGGCCCGCTGCCGGCGAGATCGCGGGCCAGAGCCGCACACGAGGCAACGAGACGAACGCGCACATGCAGAACTTTCTCGATTCCGTCCGCGGCCTGGCCACGCCGAACTGTCCATTCGAGGTGGGTTATCGTGTCTCGATCGCATGCCGCATGGCGGTGGACAGCTACCGGCAGGGCCGCACCTTGAAATGGGATGCCGCGCGCGAAGAAGTGATCTGAGCCGCCGTCCTCCGCGGGCGAAAGTCCGATTTTGACCGTAACCGGCTGCATCTCCTGTAAGTCCAAGCAAATGCAGAGTATCCTGCTACGCTGAACCCAGGAGCCGCATGGACTTCGAGCAGACGCCGGAACAGGCCCACCTCCGCAAATCCATCCGGGAGTTTGCCGAGGCCGAGATCGAGCCGCACGTCCTCACCTGGGACGAGGAGCAGATCTTCCCGCTCGAGGTCGTCAAAAAGTGCGGCGAGATGGGGCTGCTGGGCGCGATCTTTCCCGAGGATCTCGGCGGCGCCGGCCTCGGCTATGTCGAATACGCGACCATCATCGAGGAGTTGGCGCGCGTCGATCCGTCGGTTGCGCTGATCGTGGCCGCCCACACCTCGCTGTGCACAAACCACATCTTTCAATCGGGGAGCGACGAGCAGCGGCGGCATTATGTTCCGAAGCTGGCAACCGGCGAGTGGATCGGAAGCTGGTCGCTCACCGAGCCGGAGGCGGGCTCGGATGCCGCGGGTACCCGCACCACGGCCGTGCGCGACGCCGAGTGCTGGGTTCTGAACGGCGGCAAGACATTCACCACGAACGCGCACTACGCCGATGTCTGCGTCGCCATGGCGGTGACCGACCGCCACCAGTCCGCTCACGGCATCTCGGCGTTTATTCTCGAAAAGGGCGTTCCCGGATTTCGCCTTGGCAAGAAGGAGAACAAGCTCGGCATGCGCGCGAGCGCCACGGGCGAAGTCATTTTTGAAAACTGCCGCGTGCCCCCGTCGCAAATGCTCGGCAAAAAAGGCGAGGGTTTCGTGGACAGCCTGCGCATCCTCGACGGCGGGCGCATCTCGATCGCGGCGCTCGCGGTGGGGACCGCACAAGGGGCCTACGACGCCGCCCTCGCCTACTCGAAGCAGCGCCGGCAATTCGGCCGGCCGATCTCGGAATTCCAGGCGATCCAGCACAAGCTGGTCGATATGGCGACCGAGATTGAGGCGGCGCGCCTGCTTACTCTGCGCGCCGGCTGGCTGAAGGACCAGGGGCAGCGCGTGACCAGGGAGTCGGCGATGGCCAAGCTCTTCGCCTCCGAAATGGCGGTCCGTGCTTGCAATGAAGCCGTCCAGATTCACGGCGGCTACGGCTTCATCAAGGAGTACAAGGTCGAGAAGTTCTACCGAGACGTCAAGCTCTGCACGATCGGAGAAGGCACCAGCGAGATCCAGCGTCTGGTCATCGCCCGGCAGTTGCTGAAGAGCGGCTGATCGCAACAAGACCGTGGCGGCTCCGCGAACGTTTTTGAGTGCCTGATGCGTCGGTCGCGTTAATGCATCTGTCGAATGCGGGACCCGAATTATCGCATCACGCGTTTTGCGATATACTCGCCTCACATTCATTAGCGGAGGACTACCGTTGAACCCTGGAAGCGTGTTCTGCGCCAACTGCGGGTCGCCTCTTGCGCCGGAGGCCCGCTTTTGCAACGTCTGCGGTCAGGCACAGCCGCTCGCCGCTGAAGGGGCGCCGCAATCGAGAGCTGCCGTCGAATTCGTGCCACGAGCCGGCATCCGCTCGAGCACCGGCGCCTGGCTGAGCGAGGGCTGGACCGTCATCAAGGGCGACCTGGGCGCGTTCGCGCTCATGGGGCTGCTGTATCTGGTGATCAACGGACTCGTGCCGGTGATTATGCAGGGGCCGCTCGCCGCGGGTCTCGAGCTGGCGGTCATTCTCAAGCTGGTGCGGGGCCGCGTTGATTTCGCCGACATGTTCAAAGGCTTCAATTACTTCGTCCCCACGCTCGTAGCCTCGCTCATCATCTCCGCGTTCGTGTTCGTCGGCAGCCTGTTTTGCCTGATTCCCGGCATCGTGCTGGCGGCCATGTACCTGTTCACTTTCCTGTTCATCATCGACAAACGCATGGACTTCTGGCCCGCCATGCAGGCCAGCCACGCCGTCGTCAAGAACGACTACTTCGGCTTCAGCCTGTTTGTGATCGCAGCCGGCCTGATCAACCTGCTCGGAGTTCTGGCCTGCATCGTCGGACTGCTGATCACGATCCCGTGGACCTTCGCCGCCATTACCGTGGCCTACCGCGACCTAGTCGGGTTCGAGTCCGCGACCGCGCAGCAGTGAGGCGCGCCGGCGCCATCGCGCGCTCCGCCCCGCTGGCCGCGGCGCTCGCCTTCGCGTGTTTCTATCAGCCGCCCGTCCACCCCCCGCTGATGCTGTGCGGCTTCCGCTGGCTGACCGGTATTGCCTGCCCGCTGTGCGGCATGACGCGCGGGGTCTGCGCGGCCGCCAAAGGCGACCTCGCGGGCGCTCTCGGATTCCATCCCTTGAGTCCCGCCGTGCTGGCGCTGCTGATCGTGCTGCTCGCGCGCGAGCTGATCACCCTCGCACGGGGCCGCCGCCTGGAACCGCTGCCCTGGGCCGTGTGGCGGGCCAGCGCGGCGCTTCTGGCCGTCACCGGCGCGGTCAGAATTCTTAGCTTAATTTAATTTAGCCGAAGTTCGTCACCGACAGGATTTCGAACCGCTTGCTGACGCGCGCGGCTCAGTAAGTGCCGTCAAATCAGCGGAAGCGTCCTGAGCCACGACCGTCAGGGAGTGGTGGTGACGAACCTCGGTTAGTGCTCTCACCCGCGGCTTGCGAAGCCCGCATTGACTCCGCTGCGCTCCACAGCCAGCCTCGGCAGAGCGCGCGAGCGGAATTCCTTGCGCGCTTCGTATCTGGGTTGTATTGCTCGCCACTTGCGAAATGCGCGCCGGACCCTATGCTACCGTCAAATTACAGGACCACCGAATGCGCCGCGGGCCCATCCTGATCTTGATCTGTATTGCGATGGGCGTTTGGGCGGCGATTGCCGCCGTGAATCGCGGGGTCGACGCTTATCCTTACGAAGTCGAGCACCCGGAAATCACCCTCCTGCCGCCCGACGGCGACGAGAAGACGGAGTTCGCTTTCGCGCGCCTTCGCTATCCCATGCTGTATGGCCGCTCGCGCCGTGGATCGGGATTTTACGGTAGCTGGGGCATCGATGCGCCCAAGTCCGATCGCCAGTTCGTCCAGGGCCTGCGCCGCCTGACTCGCGTGCACACACGATCGGTGGAGGAAGTGATTAACTTCCAAGGCAGCCAGATCTACGACTGGCCGTGGCTCTACGCGGTTGAAGTCGGCTACTGGGGACTGTCGGACGAGCAGGCGAAAAAGCTGCGCGACTACCTGCTGCGCGGAGGCTTCCTCATGGTCGACGATTTCCACGGCACCATGGAGTGGAAGATCTTCGCGGACGGTATGCAGCAGGTCTTTCCCGACCGCCCGATCATCGATATCGAGCCGTCCGACGCCATCTTCCATGTGCTCTATGACCTCTCGGAGAAGGTGCAGGTCCCGGGGCGATTTGTGATCTACACGGGCCGGACCTACGAGCGCGACGGCATCGAACCGAAGTGGCGCGGCATCTACGACGATCACGGGCGCATCATGGTCGCCATCTGCCACAATCAGGACAATGGCGATGCCTGGGAGTGGGCGGACCGGCCCGAGTACCCCGAAAAATACGCATCGCAGGCGTATCGGCTCGGGATCAATCACGTCATTTACGCCATGACCCATTGATGCGGCGGAAACCCGGACAACGCCGCGGCCGTTACTTCTCCACAAGCTGCCGGAAGCGCTTCACCAGCGTCGAGAAAATGGACGCGGTGATTTCACTGTTGTCCGCGAGCAGGTCGTAAAAGTCTTCCCGGCTGATCCGGAGAAGCCGCGTGTCTTCCCTGGTCCGGGCGGTGATGGCCAGCGGCTCGGGATCGAACAGGGCCCATGACCCGAGCACTTCGTGCTGGTGCGCGACGTACAGCTCGTCGCCGTTGCGGCTGATTTTCACCGAGCCGTCGAGAATCACGTACAGCGCCTCGGGCGGCTGGTTCGGCTCGATGATCACTTTGTCCTTGAGGAACTTTACCTCTCGCGCGATGGAGGCGATGCGGGCAAGCTGGTCGGGCGTGAGATTTTGCAGCAGCTCGACTGATTCGAGCGCGATGACTTTTTCGACGATGTTGAGCTCGGCCATGTGCAGACTTAGCGTATCAGGATAGGACCGCGATGGCGGCCCGGGCCACCTCGCCCACTTCCTGGCCTGATCCTCGCGACAGCTCCGAAATTTCCGCGGAGAGGTCGCGCAGCCGGAGCTCCGCCGCCGTCGCCACCGAGCACGCGGCCAGCCACGAATCTCCGGAGCGCATCAGGTCCCGCAACGCGGCCGGTACGTCTTTGCTGTCGACTCCGAACAGCTCGCGGCCGACTTGCACGACGCGCGAGTCCTCGTCCAGCAGCGGCAGGAGTACGCGTTTCAGCTCGCGTTCGAGGATGGTGTCGAGAAACTCGAGGGCGGCGGTGAATTCCTCTGACCGGCGGCGATGCACCGCCAGGTAGGCGGCGTAAATCTCTTTCGGCGGATAGCGCAGCCCAAGCAACCGGAACAGCCGCTCCAGGGCCGCTTCCAGACGCGCCTGCAGCGTTCTGACCAGCAGCCGCGCCGCGGTTCCGTTGCCGTTGGTCCGCAGCGACGCCAGCGCCGCGTGCAGCTCATAATAGTACCGCGCCTCCTTGTGGAACTGCCGGAGCACGGAATCGCGGCCGTAGTTGAGCTGCGGGTGGGAATCGCGCAGCTTGTTCAGCGCCTTCAGGACGGCGGTGCGTACCGTGAGGTCCTGCACATCCAGGCTCGCGAGCAGCACTTCCGCCGAACGCTGTGTCTGGATACGCTGCAGCACGCGCGGGATCTGGCGGCGCACCGCGAGCGGCATGGTGTCGTCCAGCAGAACGTCGGCGAGCGTGCCCACGATCCGCTCCCCGTATTGGGCCAGCGCTTCGATCGCGCAACGGCGCACATCGGCGTCCTCGAGCCGTCTGAGCAGCCCCTCGATATAGGTCCGGTACTCCAGCGCGGCCGCCGTACGGCAGGCGGCCTCCGCGACGCCCGGATCGCGGTCGAGAAGCAGTTTGTGCAGCGCCCCCGTATCTTTGTCGCCATGGACCCTGATGGCGGCGGCGGCAACCGTCCTTCTCCCGGCATCGGGCGATGCCGCGGCCTCCCCGATCCAGTCGGGCGTGATGATCTGGCGCAGCGTCTCCGGATACTGCGCCAGGGCTTCCAGCGCGCTCTGGGCGACCAGGTGGTGCGGATGGTCGAGCAGCCGTGCCGCCAGCGCCGGCGCTTCCGGTGAAACCGCGAGCGCGTACTCGACCGCCGGCCGGATCGCCGCCGGATCAGCGCCCGGCCGCGACGACCGCAGCTCGGCCAACGCCCGGTCCAGCAGCCCGTCGAAATTACGCTCGCGCGCCAGCCCGAACACCGCCGCGCGGACCTCCGGCGAACTATGGTCCGCCAGGCTCGCCAGCGCCTTCTCCAGCGGATACCCGGGCGCTTGCGCGAGCAGTGACAGGCCATAGGTGATCTGGCGCGGCGCACCGGACGCGATGGCCTGCTCGAGCAGGCGCACCGTGTCGCGATCCCGTACGTTAATACGCAGGCTTTCGAGATCGAGCCGCCTCGTCTCCAGCCGCCGGCGCACCGTGCTGACGTATTCGTTCTTTGCGCGGATCGATAGCACGATCCACACCAGCGTGAATCCGATGACCACCAGCGAGAGATGCCGGACCTCCAGGTTCATGTAAACCGTCAGCACCAGGAGAACGACGCCGCCCACGCCTCGCGACAGGCGGTCGAAGAAGATGTCGACAAACGCCTTCGTGCGGTTCTTCAGATCCGTGGGAAGCGGCAGGTACAGCAGCTCCATCCCCGTACGGTTGAACGAATACCGGGTGGCCGATTCAGTGATCCGGGCGCTGCCCGTCGAGGCCACGTTCGGCGTCACAAACGTCGCCAGCGACGCCAGCCCGATCGTCAGCGGCATGATCTGCAGCGTCCCGCCGACGCCGAAATGGCTCACCACAAACGCCGTGAGAAAAAACTGCAGGACGAACGTGACCAGGTTTAGCCAGATCCCGTAGAAACTCGCGAGGAACGCGGTCAAACGGCGCACATCCGCGAACGCTTCTTTCGCGATCGCGTTGAACTGGTACTCGATCATGACGTCCACGATGTAGGTCAGCGCGATGATCGAGATGATCACCTGAAGGTGGCGGTACCGACCGATCGAGAGCAGGATGTCCTTGAACTCGAATCCTTCCTCTTCGGCTGCTCCGCGGGCGCGGACGAGCGCCTGTCCGGACTGGCGCACTACTCCCAGAAAAGCCAGGTACGCCAGCGCTGTCATCGCCGCCGAGGCCAGCAGCAGGTTGCGGCTGCCGATGTAGTATACGGTCCACGAGGTAAAGGTGCCTCCGAACGCCGCTCCCGCCACCGCGCCCACGCCCAGCAGGCCGTACAGCCGCTTCGCTTCCCGCGTCGTGAACACGTTTGCCGCCACCAGCCATCCTTGCGAGACCAGCGTAATGCTGAAGATGCTGACGAATACGCTGAATACGTAGAGCATCCAGGGGAAGCCGAAGCCCAGCAGCCACCAGATCGCCACCAGGCACGTCACCGCCACGGCGAAGGAGGCCGTCACCGCTGCCTTCAGCGATGTCTTGATGGCCGCCTTCGTGAACAAATACGCAAGAAAGCCGCCGACTCCCGCGATCAGAATGTACAGCCCCGGCAGGTTGTCGATATCGAACTTCGCCAGAAACATCGCCCTGGAGACGGGCTTGAGAATGTAGTAGGCGAACAGCACGGTGACGAGATACAGCGCCATAAAGAACAGGCGGAGGTACTCGCCTTCGCGGATATCGAACATCCGATTCCAGGCTCGACGGATAGCTTGCATGGCTTGCCGCTGTTTAGCTTACCGCAGCGCGGGCGGCGGCACAGCCGGGGATCAACGGCCTTCTCTATTTCCCGTTTTGCGCGGCGAATGCAAGGCGAGTCCTCGCTAACGGCCCCCGCACGGCCGCGGCTCGCAATGAACGCTTCCGCGCGCGTTGGCAAGCGGCGCCGGAGGGCTCACTGGATCCGTTAACCGCCCGGGCGGTTGGCCGCTGCCTCGGTTGAACCGTCACGCGGGATAATGTTTCAGCATGAGACATGGGGCGCCCCTGCCGCTCGTGTGCCTGGCGTTGGCCGCGCCGCTCGCGGCCGATGTAATCGAGCAGGGGGTGAAGGACGCCAGGCCCTCGGGTCTGCTCGCCGGCGTGGCGCGCGCCGATATCTCTCCACCCGTCGGCATCCCGCACTTGAACTGGGGCTCGCAGACGCACGTCGAGGCCCAGGGCATCGACCCGGCGGGCATGTACGCCACTGCGCTGGTGCTCTCGGACGGCAAACAGAAGCTCGCGATGGTCGACGTGGATGCCCTCAACCCGCGCGGCTGGGAACCGGCGATCGCGCGCGCCGCGGAGCTGACCGGCATTGCGGCGGCGCATATCCGCCTGGCCGCGACCCACACCCACTCCGGGCCCGCGTTCCAGCGCGAGAAAGGGCCGGTCGGCGTGGACCCGGCGAAGTACGAACGCATGATGGCGGCTTACCGGACGGTCCTGCTCGACAAAATCGCTGGTGTCATCGCGGAGGCGAACTCGAAGTTGCGCCCGGCGCACGCCTGGGGCGCGAAGGGCGCCGGCACCATCAACGTGAATCGCCGCGTGCGCGCGAGCGGCGATGCGCCGCCGGCCGTGGGCACCAATCCCGAGGGGTTCGTGGACCGCGAGCTGGTAGTGATCCGCATCGACGATGCGGCGGGCCGCCCGCTCGCCGTACTCGTGAATTTTCAGTGTCACGGCACTGTGTTGACGTATGAGAACAAGCTCATCTCGCCCGATTGGATCGGCAGCATGCGCGGGACGGTCGAGCGGGCGCTGCCGGGAGCGCTGGCGCTGTACTTCCAGGGCGCCGCCGGCAACCAGGGTCCAGTCGAGGGCGGCACGGGCGACCTCGCCGTGGCGCACCGGCTGGGCTCGATCCTCGGCCACGAGGCCGCCGCGCTGGCGCTGCAAGTCGAGACTGTGCGGCGCGAGCCGCGGTTCGAAGGTTTCGTCGAGTCGACTGCTTTCGCGGCCAGGCAGCCCTGGCGCGTGATCGGACCGCGCGATGCGACCCTCAAGTTTGCGAGCAAGCTACTAGATCTGCCGCCACGCACTTACACCCCGGAAGAGGTCCGGCTCATGGAGCAGCAGGTGGCCGATGCCGAGAGGCGGGTGCAGCAGGCACACTCCTCAGGCGACCCGTGGAGGAAGCACCAGGCAGAGGCGCGGCGCCGCCGCTTCGCCGATCTGCTGGCCAAGTGGCGCAACCCGTCCACGACCCCCGTTGCGCTCGAGGTCACGGCGCTCCGGATCGGCGGCATGGCGATTGTGGCGATGCCCGGCGAGCCCTTTGCCGAGATCGGCGCGGCGGTGAAGAAAACCTCGCCCTTCGCGCTCACGATGTTCTGCGGCTACTCGACCGGCCAGGGCGGCGATTACATGCCGGTGGAGTCGGAATACCGGCACGGCGGATACGAAGTGGAGCGAACTCCCTACGGCGCCGGCGCCGCGGGGAAGCTGATCAAGGAGACGGTGGCGCTGCTCGAGCGTTTGCGATAGCGAGCCCGCCCATCGCGGCTCGGAACTGCGCTCTGAGCCGCGGCCGCTTACTCGTACCTCAAGGCCACGACAGGATCGAGACGCGCCGCCTTGCTCGCGGGCCAGATGCCGAAGAACAGGCCCACTCCGACCGAAACCGCGACTCCTAAGGCGGCGGCCCACAGCGGCACCATCGTCGGCAGGTTGGGGAAGACCTGGCGCGC
>JACOTZ010000264.1 GCA_016178155.1 Acidobacteriota bacterium | reverse complement strand
CAACTGTTCCGCACGCTTGACGACGTGAATCCGGACCCGGTGCTGGCGAAGCTCGAAGCGGAGATCATGGAGGAAGCGAACCGTCTCGGCATCGGAGCGATGGGCTTCGGCGGAAATGTGTCGCTGATCGGCTGCAAGATCACGGCCGCGAACCGGCTGCCGGCGAGCTTCTTCGTCTCGGTTGCGTACGACTGCTGGGCCTTCCGGCGCCTGGGGGTGCGGCTGGATGCGTCGACGGGCGCGATTACGGGTTGGCTGTATCGCGACCCCGAGCGCGCGGTCGAGAAGATGGCGCGGTCCACGGGGTTTCCGCTGACCGGCCGCGAGGTCGTGCTGGCGCCGCCGCTCGCGGAAGCACAGGTGCGGGCGCTGCAGGTTGGCGACGTGGTGCTGATCAACGGCGAGGTCTTCACCGGCCGCGACAACGTGCATGCTTATCTGATGAAGAACCCGCCGCCCGCCGATCTGCACGGGGGCGTGCTGTATCACTGCGGTCCCGTGATGCTCGAGCAGGACGGCGGGTGGGTGACCAAGGCGGCGGGTCCCACTACCAGCAGCCGCGAAGAGCCGTACCAGGCCGACATCATCCGGCGCTACGGGGTGCGCGCCGTCGTGGGGAAGGGCGGCATGGGCGCAACGACGCTCGAGGCGCTCAAGGATTTCGGGGCCGTGTATCTGAACGCGATCGGCGGGGCGGCGCAGTACTACGCGCGCTCGGTGGAGCAGGTGCTCGGAGTGTACCTGATGGAGTTCGGGATTCCGGAAGCCATGTGGCACTTGCGGGTGCGGAATTTCGCGGCGATCGTGACCATGGACGCGCACGGCAACAGCCTGCACGCCGAGGTGGAGGCGAAGACGGGCGAGTCGCTCGCCGTCCTCGGAGCGGCGCGGTAGCGCGCGGGCCTACCGCGGGTAGGCGCCGGCGATGTAGTGGTGGAGCTGTGCGATGGTCTCCTCCTGCGCGGAGATGATCCATTTCACCAGGTCGCCGATGGAGAGGATCCCCACCACCTTTCCCTCCTCGATGACGGGCAGGTGACGAACGTGCTGCGCGGTCATGATGCGCATGCATTCATCGATGGTCTCGTCCGGGGCCACGCTGATGACACCGGTACTCATGATCTCGCGGACGGCGGTGTCTTTCGACGACCGCCCCTGCAGGATGACTTTGCGCGCGTAATCGCGTTCGGAAACGACGCCGGTGAGCCGGCCTTGTTCGATCACGAGCAGCGCTCCCACCTGTTTATCCGACATGAGCCGGATGGCGTCGAAGACCGAGGCGTCGGGGGGAAGCGACCAGAGGTCGCGGCCCTTGCGGTCGAGGATGGTCCTGACCTTATCTGTAAGCTCCATTGTGCGCACTCCGGACTTCCTGGATAGCAGAGCCTGGCGGGCGCGGTCAAGCGGGGGTGTTTTGCTACAATGTGCTTTTCGCCCCCGCTTTTGTGGCCAGGTAGCTCAGGGGTAGAGCGCAGCCCTGAAAAGGCTGGCGTCGGCGGTTCGATTCCGTCCCTGGCCACCACCCACATCCTCAGCAAAACACGCAAGTTACACCGCGATTCCTCGTAAGCTATTGACACAAAGAGTGCCTCTCTGGAGTCCAAATGGAGTCCTCGCTTTGCTGGCACGATCCGGGACCATGGACTCCACAACCTGCCAAGCTATGTATCACTGCTACCATCACTTGGGAGCAATGGGACGATGGGAGGATGTTTCAGTCGTTTTTCGTGGCGCGAGAAATTTGGGTTTCCTATAAGGACGCTCCCATCCTCCCACGCTGGCGGGTTGGCGGATGTGGCGTGGATTCGGCCGGTTTATACTTGAGTCATGTCCACGTCCACCGAGGACCGGATCACTAACTAGGACGCCCGGCGTTTGCGGCGGCAAGGCATGCATCGCCGGCCACCGTGTCCGCGTGCTCGATATCGTGGTGTGGCATGAGCACCAGGGAATGACTCCCGACGAGATCGTGTCCCACGTTCCTACGATCAGTCTCGCCGACGTCCACGCCGCACTCGCCTACTACTTCGATCACATCGAAGAAATCCAGCAGGAGATGCGAGCCGAGCGCGAGTTCGCGGATGAGTTCCGCCGCAACAATCCATCATTGCTCGAAGCGAAGCTGCGCCAGGAAAGCATCGAAGAAGCGTCCTGACCGGTGCCCATTCGTTTTCATTTAGACGAACACATCTCAGCGGGTGTCGCGGCCGGCCTTCGGCGTCGCAACATCGATGTCACCACGGCCGCGGATGCAGGGTTGATCGGCGCGACTGATGTGGCGCATCTTGAGTTCGCCGCCTCCTCCGGACGTGTCGTCGTAACTCAGGACGATGACTTCCTCCGGCTCCATGCACAAGGCGTGGCCCACGCCGGCATTGCCTACTGCCAGCAACAGTCCATGTCCATGGGGGAGATGCTTCGCCGTGTAGTTTTGATCCACGATCTGCTATCGCCCGAGGAGATGGCAGGGAGAGTCGAGTTCCTCTGAGATTGTTTCAAACGACGAAGGAAGTTTATACGCTAACCACACAGGAGTCAATCCCACTGCTGGCGGCCGGCCTCGGTCATCCTGGCGTCGAACGGCTGTGAGATATCCTCATGCCCGGCGGTGCGGCCAAGGAGGACCCCACGTCGTTGCTGTTCGATTTCCACGGCAGCATGCAGGCGGGATACAACGTGCGCGGCGTGATGGTAGTTCGGGATGTGACGTTTGCCGCGGGCGAGGACCCGCGCGTCATGGCCGCGGGGTGTGCGCGGTCATTCACGCCGGCGCCGGCGGCGATGAGGCGCTCGAGCAGCTCGGAGCCGAGCGCGGCCGCGACATGGACGTGTTTGCGGCGTGGCGCTGATGCATCCGAGCCGCGCATGTCAACAGGCGGTCACTTCGAGGCGGCGCGAACGCGCCGGAGCGGGTTGAAGCTGCGGGTTTCGTCATTGGACCGGACCCACATGTACGACAGCACAAAATCTTCCTTGTGCCGTTCGATGAAGCGGTCCCGTTCTTCCCAAAGCTTGATTGCCGCTTCGACGCCGGCGCGGCCGGCCGCAGGTTTCCAGCCGGCGCGCAGAACCGGCAGGGTCTTCGCAGCCGCTTCCATGGTCATGTCAAAGTAGGCAAAGCCTTCCCACAGGAATTCGACGCGTTTCCGGGCTTCGCCTTTAGCAAGGCGCATCGCCTCATGAAGGTCGCGCCGGCAGTCCTCGCGGAAGTCACCCGGGTAAACGTTCAGCACGGCCTCGTAGCTTCTCACCGTGCCGTCGTTCATCGTGACCGGCTCCGACTGCATCGCCTTCCAATGTTCGATGTGCCGGTCGAAATACCGCCTCACAGCGGGCGCGGCGTCGCCGAATCCGTTGTTGACGTAGTCGGCGATGATCTCGCGGTAATCGGCAGAAGGATCCCAGAGCAACCGCGCCAGGACATAGAAGTTCAAGCCGTTCACCGCAAAGCCGTTGCCCGCCTGGGTCTGGTAGTAGCGGAACCCGAGCTTTTGGAGCTGACGGAGTTCGAGCGCAATCAGGCCGGGAATCAGCCGGGGCATGTCCGGAAAGTTCGTCTGAGTCAGGTACTCGTACACGGCGCGGGTTGGGGCAACCTTGCTCCAGGCTTCGAGTTCCGCCAGCGCCTGCTTCCTGTAGCCAGGATTCCAGAACCCGGCACTGTTGACCGCATACTGCACGATCAGCTGCGAATGAGCTTTGGTCCTTCTCGGCGGCTGGCGATATTGCGAGTAGGCCACCAGGAGAACTTTCTTGGCCGGATGTGTTTTGGCTACGCCTTCCGCCACCTGGTTGCCGAAGTGGATCATGCGGTCCGAGATCACTCTTAACCTGCCGCCGCGCCCGGTCTCCGGGTCGTCCCGGTCTCGCTGCGTCTCGCCCGTATCCAGACGCTGGCACTGTTCGCATTCGCAGAAGCCCCGGCCATCGTTCGGGCTGATGGAGATGCCGTCGTACTCCGGGTGCTCATCGAACATCCTGCGGCAGTGCTCGATTACCTGCCGCACTACATCGGGGTTGCTCGTGCACAACTGCGCGCGGTGTTTGCCGTCGAAGTTCTTCCAGTCTCGCTCGCCCTTGACCAGCGCGTAATACTCCGGATGCGCCGGGCCATACTTTGACGGCGGCAGAATCTCGCCGAACGCATGCCCGCCGTAGATCAGCTCGCCGCCGAACCGGTTGCGCCGCTCCCACAAGCGCTGCTCCGCCTGATGGGCGGCCGAGACCCCAAGCTCGCGCTCCTTCTGCCAGCGGTCCGCAGGCCCCCACAGCGCGCCCCCCGGCCCAAGGCCGCGCCAGACGAACGCGGGTTCCCTTGCGAGCGACAGCAGGCCGATGGACAGGCTTGGCCGGTGGGGCGTCACCTCACCCAGGCCGCCGGGCCAAAGCCAGCGCACACCCGCGAATCGTTCGAGGAACTCGTAGACTGCGAAGCTGGTCCCGTACCGGCCCTTGCCCACCAGTATGATCCGCCCGTCGGCCAGCGCCTCGATCAGGTAGCCGTCGGCCCTCAAGCGCTCCACCCGGTTCCTCGCGGCCGGCGGGCATGCGCTCAGACCGACATGGATGCGGACGCCGATATTGTTCGGCGGCGTAGCCGCAACCACCGGCAGAACGGCGCCCGTGGTTTTCTGGATGTACTTCACGAGCTCATCGGAGGCGAATCGCTCATCCTCGAGGGGACGGGGACCAAGGACGTAAACTTAGGACAGAGGGGTTACCCTCGGCATCGATGGAGCACGGGACGTGCAGTCAGGTTCGCTCCTGCTGGTGGCCCACCACTCGGACGTGACTTTCGGAGATGTGGAGGTTCAGCCGCTGACGCCAGCGGGTAGTCCCAGGCGGCGAGCGCCGCAATTTTACCGTGGATGAGGTTCCCAGCTCGTTTGGGGCTGGCAGTCGTATGTAGACGTTTGATTGTGAAACTCACCTGGATCTCCTGGGAGGGAGGCTGCGATCGTCCCGGCCAAACGGGACGGCATTGGATGTGCGGATGTACTACTCGAGCGTCCGGGCGCGTAACTCATCCTGCCGGCCCCCATAGGCGCTATCCCGGAACACTTTGTGCATCTCGCGCGGGTCCCGCCCCAGACCGTACAGTTCGTTCTCGCCGCCCGGGCGGAGCACGGCCGAGTCATCCATCCTCCTGGTACCGGACGAATCAGGGTGAGGGAACGGTCTTGTACCTCACCATCAACGCAGGTCCGGGCCGCAGCACTTCAATGCCGTGATGCTCGGTGTCTGAGCGTAGTTCAATGTGGTTGAGGCCGCCCTTGAGCAGCTTCGGATCGAGTGGGAGCCTGCTGTAGATCGTATCGTGCTTGCCCTCGCCCGCCACGGGCAGGCCCTGGCCGTTCAGTGTGAAGTAGGCCTCAACCGTGCCGCGGCCGCCATCCCAAACGACCACGTGCAGCTCGGCACGTTCGATGGAGGCCGGATCCACGTCGAGCGGGATCGAGCAGGCCTTCACGCGATTCATGCGCGAGGTGAACGCCATCGGAAGATCGGTGCAAAGGAACTGGCGCACCGTGGCCCCACGCCGCGCAGGCATCGCTACCGGCGACTGCGGCGTGATGTACGCCAAGTCCGGATGATCGCGGAAGTGACACCACCGCCCGCACGGCCATCTCTTTCTGCGGCGGGATCATCGAAGTGTCCCAGGCGATGCGGAACGGCGCCTGCTCGGCCACTCCAAGGATCGCCATGGGGCGGCGCGCTTTGGTGAATCCGTGCCAATCCGTGGTAAGTCCGTCGCCGTTCTCGTCGTAGCCGTCGTAGTAGCCCTGGAACTCAACGCGTGCGATGGCGGCAGGGTGGCCGGCGATCAGCTCGATATCGAGACTCTCGCCCCGGCCGTGCCGCGCCGTCACCAAGGCGCCAAACCCGGTCAAGCCGCTTTTGGCCAGATCCGGATGATCCCGCTTGAGGAACACGCGCAGGGCGGCGTTATCCACGATGAAGTGTCCCCAGAACGAGGCGCCCTGGTCGCAGGCGAACTGCACCGCGTTCGGTCCGTTCACCAGGTCGGTGAGCTTCAGCGGAATGACAGGGTAGTGGTGCGTCAGGTAACCGTCCGCCGTGCCGACCTCCGGAATTGCATACGTCGTGCGGCCGTTGAGCGTCACGCGCTTGTTCCGCGTGCCGTTGTGCCCGCCCCACAGCTCGCAGTAGAGCTCGGCGCCGTCGAGCAGGAACAGATCCTCGTCCATCCGGATCTGCATCATGCCGCTCTGCCTGGTTTCGCTGCGCCGGCCCCACTGCGGATGAAGCACCGCCTCGGGCGCGTTGACGCGAAACCGTCCCTTCACCACCTGGTCGAACCAGTGCGCGCGTACGAATCGTCCCGCTTCTTCGGCCCGCGCGCCAGCAGCCGGGATCGCCTGGTTTTCGTAGAGCAACACGCGCGGATGGCTCCAGCCGATCGAGAGAATATCGAGGTCCCCGTCCCCGTCGATGTCCACCAGCACGGCGCCGTCGTGATGCTCGTCGCCGGTCGAGATGACGTGATCCTTCCAACGCTGCCCTTGGCCGTCGATGTTCTCGAAGATATGCAGTTTCGCGGTGGCCGGCTCCTTGTAGTTATGCTCGCCCACCACCACGTCCAGGTCTCCATCGCGATCCAGGTCGCCGACATCCACGCTCATCGGACCGACCACATCGGCGATCACGTGCTCGGTCCAGGTCTGCTTCGCGTCAACGGGCTGCTCATACCACGCCAGCTTCCCGGGCACGTTGATCGCCTCGAAGCCGACGACCGCATCCCACCGGCCATCTCCGTTGATGTCCGCGAGGCGATTGCGATCCGGCGCCCCCTTGGCCGGATTCAACGTCTCGACCGACCACGTCTTGCCATCCGAGCGCAGCCACCGGGTGCCGAGCAGCAGGTCGAGGTGGACGTCGCGGCCGATGTCGCCGGCGCTCAGCGCCTCGTCCTGCGAATCGGCAGCGATCTTCGCCCAGGCCCACGGCTGCGCCGCCGGGTCCTTGGGAGCCGTCAGCGTCTGGACGCCGCTGCCTGGCCTGTGCCAGGACAACGCGATCCGAATCGCACCTCGCGGCCCGGCGCGCAGCACCGCAACCCCTTGGAGGAAATCTCCTTCCGGCTTCGGAATGTTGTTGCGAATGGTAAAGGAGCCACGGCCGTCATTCCGCGCCCAAACCATATCGGGCACGGCCTGGGGGCCTTCGCCCTGGCTGCCCAACAGATCGCTATCGCCGTCACCGTCGAAGTCGTAGGCAAGCGCGAAATTCCGGAAGCTTTCTCCGACGTCCTTGCGCGACCACGCGCCGCCGGGCGGGCCGGGGTTGCGGTACCACCAGCCGCCGGTCACTATGTCGAGGCGTCCATCGCCGTCGAGGTCGGCCGGCGCGATGAACAGGGCGCGCGCCGGACGCGCGTTGTCGATCACGTGCCGCTGCCAGTGGTTGAGCGCAAGTGCGGGCGCGGGATTGTAGGCCAGGTTCTCCCAGAGATCGAGGGGTGTCGCATCCCCGTGGTTGCCGTGATTCGCGCCGATGATGTCGAGATCGCCGTCGCCGCCGATATCGGCGATCCGCAGGTTGTGCGAACCGGACCAGCCGGCCACGTGCGATAACCATTTGAGACCTTTGCCGAGGTTGTAGTGCACGCGGATTCGTCCCTTCGGCGACTGCTCCATCTCGGCGGTGACTACGTCCAGATTCCCGTCGCGGTCCACATCGGCGGTCTTGAACGTGTGCACATGCGACATGTCCGCGTCGATCAAGTGCTCGGTCCACGGCCCCTTCTTCGGATCGGCGGCTTCGAACCATGCCAAACGGCCGCGCTGCTCCGCCGGCACGAGCAGGATATCGGGCCGCCCGTCTTTGTTGACGTCGGCGATGGCAACGCCGCAGTCGGCCGGCCACCCGGGGGCGATCTCGTGCCGCTGCCAGACGCCTTTCACTTTGTCCGCGGGTGCCTCCAGCCAATAACCGTTCTGCGCGATGTCGAGATCGCCGTCGCCATCGATGTCGCCGAGCAGGGTGCCGCCGCGCCCGCCGGTTGGGATATCGACCCGCACCCAGACATCCGGCGATTTCTGGAGCAAGACGCGTGTATCGCGCAGGCGCACTACGATGTCGAGCCTCCCATCGCGATCGACGTCGCCAACTTCCACGTCGTGCGCAGGGTCGCTGTCCACTTTGTGCAATCTCCACGACGGATTCTCGTACCAGACGACTCCCGTGCCGGTTTTCGGGATGATGATATCGAGATCGCCATCGGCGTCGATGTCCCCGACCTGAATGTCGGTAGTGAAGGCGCCGGTGTCGATGCGAGCCTTAGACCAGTTCGGCGCGCGATACCACCAGAGCCCCCCGCCGGCATCGCTCGCGGCGAGGATGTCGGGGAGCCCGTCGCCGTTCAGGTCGCCCACCGTTTTGCAGTGTGGCCGCCGCGGTGGATTCGGATCGACAATGACATGCCGGAAAGTAGGCCGCGGGGCGGCGGCGAGCGCCAACGCAGCGACAACCAGCAGCGCACATGGTGTTCGGTTGTTCATCGAATCTCTCTGATGTTCAGGCGCTCCGCCTTGAGGCGGGTGGCGGGTTCATCGGAGCAAACCGCCGCCACTTCGACGAAGCCGAAGCGGCGCATGGCCTCAGCGTGGTGCGGGCCGATGAACCCAAACCCGACGATGCCGCACTTGATCTTCCGCATAGGGTCGTTACACCGCCACCCTTGGATTCCGGAGCTCGGGGCTGAGCACCACCTTGATGCCCGTGCCGTCCTGCGTCACACGGAATGCCTGCTCGTATTGTTCCAGGGGGAACTCATGGGAGATCAACTCGTCGGCGCGGATCTTCCCGTCGGAGAGGAGCTGCACCGCCCGCTGCCAGGAGGTCCACACATACCCGTACGACCCGGCGACGCGGAGTTCTTTCATCATGATCTTGTTGAAGTCCGTGGTGATGGGCCCGGGGTAGACGCCGAGCGGAGCCAGTGTGCCCTCCTTGCGGACCGCTTCCCAGCACTTGGCGAGCGATGCGGGCGTGCCGGAGCATTCGTATACGAGGTCGGCGCCGCGCCCCCCGCCGTGCTGGTGTACCACTTCGACGAGGTCCTGCTCTTCCACGTTGACCACGACGTCGGCACCCAGACGCCGGGCGCAGGCGAGCCGGGCTTTGTCCTTGTCCAGGCCCGCGATGATCACTCGGGCGCCTTCGAGCTTGGCCACCTGCGTTGTCAGGAGCCCGATGCAGCCCGGTCCGGAGACGACCACGAGGTCCCCGGCGTGCACACTGGTGCGCTCGATGACGGCATGGACTGCCACCGCGAGCGGCTCGCCGACCGCCGCCTGCCGGAAGGTCACATGGTCGGGCAGCTTGTGACAGCGTTTGGCGTCGATGCAGAGGTAGTCGGCAAAGGCTCCATCGATCATGTAGCCGGCCGAGACCCGTTCCGGGCACATGAAATCGTTCCCGGCCAGACAGTGATAGCAGTGCCCGCAAGTCCGGGCGGGGTTGGATGATACGACCCTGTCGCCGGGCCTAAGCTGCTTCACCTCGGGACCCGCGTCCACAACGGTCCCGCACCACTCGTGTCCGAGCACCACTGGCGGTTTGCACGTCCATGCGCCCTTGATGATGTGAATGTCGGTGCCGCAGATTCCAACGGCGGCGATCTTCAGCTTGACCTCGCTACTCCGGGGATGCGGTTCGGGCCACTCCTTCAATTCCAGATGGCCCTCGCCGGGTGCGGTCTTGACTATGGCGCGCATAGGTGATTCCCTTACGCTCCAGTTTACGAGCCGACCAGGCCGTGGCTGAAGTAAATTGCGGTAAATTCCTGGGAGGGGTAACGTAGACTTGAAGCGTTCGGGACGAGTATGAAAACAGGCGAGCCCGAGGAGGAGAGGCAGCAACTGCTGAACCGGATTCTGGCCAGCCGCGAATTCGCCCACGCCCACATCCTGAAGCGCATCCTGCGATATCTGGTGGAGCGTTCAGCGGAGGCGACCAATCCCGCACCAAAGGAATACGAGATCGCCGTACAGGCCATGGGCCGCCCGGAGCGCTTTGACCCGCGCACCGATCCCATCGTCCGCGTGAGCGTGGCCAGCATCCGTGACCGCCTGCTGGCGTATTTCGCTGGAGAGGGCCAGCAGGAACGGCTGCACCTCAGCATCCCGAAAGGTCAATACCTGGCAGTTTTCACGCCAACCGGCGCCGGGCAGAAGCCTGCCGATGAGGCGCACGCGCGTTCGCTGGGCCGGTTCTGGAAGCCCTACCTTTCCGGGCAAGCCGCGAACGTGATCGTCTACACGGAACCGCTGTTCTTTCGGGACGACCACGGACACTATTTCCGCGACTGGTATGTCAACGACCTGGCAACCGGGCGCGAGCAGTTGCGCACGCGCCTGGGGTTGGAGAGCTTCGGGCCGCTGCACCCCTCCTTCCACTATCTGTCCACCGGCGAAGTCCATTGCATGCTTTCGCTGTCGCGCATGTTTCATGAGATGGGCCTGCCGCTGGAGACGCGCAACTCGCGCATCTCCTCCTGGAATGAGCTCGGTGACTCCAATCTGATTCTCCTGGGAAGCCCGCGCACGAACAACTTCGTGAGCACCTTGCAGGGGGAGGAATCCTTTGTGGTTGACGCCGACCGCATCGAGAACCGGGGGCCGGTCGGAGGCGAGCAGGCATGCTATCGGGGGCGGCGGTACCTCGACGGAAACCTCATGCGCATGAGCGAATACGCGCTGGTGACCCGGCGGCCGGGCCTCTCCCCTGGTTGTGCCGTCACGATGATCGCCGCCAATCACGGCCGTGCCATCGAAGGGGCGGGCCATTTCCTGACACTCGAAGACCGCGTGCAATCGGTGATCGAGACCATGGGCCTGCGCCGAGCGAGTCACATGCCCCCGCACTTTCAGTTGCTGATGCAGGTGGAGACGATCGACGTAGATGACGAGGTGGCGCGGGTGCAGTGCGTCGCGCACCGGGTGATCAAGCGCAGTGGGTAGCTCTCGGCTAGCGCACAATGGCTTCCGCTCGACGGGAAAATCGCGGCATCGATGCTCACCGCCAGATAGCGTATACCGATTCGGCGCCACCCGCGCGCGGTTTCGATGTCGTCGCAATACGTCCCTGTACGCTTGCCCGCCTGCTTGCCCTTCTCGACCACCTCGAGCATCTTCTGGCGCACCTGGGGTGCTTCAACTCGCCGGGTAGCCAAGCGATTGCGAGAGGCCGTGTACGGGCCGAGGAAGGCCATGTCAACGCCAAGCGCCAGGATGCCATCGAGGGCCTCCACGCCGTCCTTCCCCTCGATGTGGAAGATCAGGGCCGTGTCGTGGTTGGCTTCCGCCAGAAAACTCCGCGGTGGGATGCGCAACTGATCGCGCACACAAACGGCTGAAGTCCGCGTTCGCGGCGGGGATGGAATCGGGCGGAGTGGATGGCCAGAGCCGCGCTCTCCACCGACCCGATCTGGGGGGGGACATGGATGCCCCTCCGCGCCCATATCGAGTGGTTGCCGTACCAGCACGGGGTCGCAAGCGGCCACGCGGACAGCGGGCTGATGCCCGTCGAGAGGCTCGCACGGACCAGGTCTTCGGTTTGTGCGAAGTCGATGGCGCCGTGCTCTCGGTCGATCATGACGAAATCGAAGCCCGCCAGCGCGAGGAGCTCGACCAGTTGCAGCGAAGGATTTACAGGAAGGTCCCGATGACGCAGTCCTGCTCCTCCAATTTGCGTTTCAGCGAGTTTCTTGCGCGGTCCTGCCACCCTTAGACCGCCACTGCTGTGTCGAGAATCTGTAACGCCTGCTCGACGATATTGGCCGCCCGCAGGCCATACAGCGTCAGCAGTTCATCGGCCCTGCCGGATTCGCCGAAAACGTCGTGGACGCCGACCCGGCGCACGAACGCCGGATGCGTCTGGGCAACGAACGCGGCTACGGCTTCGCCCAAACCGCCGATGATGGAGTGCTCCTCCGCCGTCACGATGCCGCGGGTTTCGCGCGCGGCGGCAAGAAGAACGTCGCCGTCCAGGGGCTTGACCGTGGGCATGTGAATCACGCGGGCGGCCACGCCCTGTTTCTCCAGTTCCGTGGCCGCGGCGAGCGCCTCGCTCACCATGATGCCAGTGCTGACGATGGCGAGATCGTTGCCCGGGCGCAGCAGCTTCGCCTTGCCGATCTCAAAGCCGCCGTGAATCTCTTCCATCACCGGGTACTGGCCGCGCCCGAAGCGCAGGTACACCGGCCCTTTCCAGGCCGCCGCGGCGCACGTAGCCAGCCGCGCTTCTTCGTAGTCGCCGGGAACGAGGACAGTCATGTTGGGGAACGACCGCATGATCGCAATGTCTTCGTTACATTGATGCGATGCGCCGTCGCCCCCGGTGGAGATGCCGCCGTGGGTGGCCCCGATCTTGACGTTGACCTTCGGATAGGCTATCGAATTCCGCACCTGGTCGGCGGCTCGCGTGCTGGCGAACATGGCGAACGTGGTAGCGAAGGGGATGAAGCCTTCAATCGCCAGTCCGGCGGCCACCGACATCATGTTGCCTTCCTGGACTCCGCAATTGAAGAACCGGTCGGGCAGCACCTCGGCGAAATCGCATGTCTTGGTGGCTTTGGCGACATCGCTGTCCAGCACCAGGATCCGAGGGTTGGCGCGCGCCAGCTCGATCAGCGCGTCGGCGTATCCCTGGCGGGTCCGCTTAAATTGCACGGCTCAGCTCCTCGATGGCCCGTTCGTACTGTTCGGGGCTAGGCGGCGTCCCGTGCCACGCCACTTCGTTCTCCATGAACGATACGCCGCGGCCTTTCACAGTTCGCGCCACGATCATGGTGGGCTTGCCTTGCAGGGCCCTGGCGCACTCGACGGCGGCGATGATCTGGCGGAAGTCGTGGCCGTCAATCTCGAAAGTCCGCCAGCCGAAGGCTTCCCACTTGGCGGCGAGCGGCTCGAGCGGCATGATGTCTTCGGTGTTCCCGTCGGTCTGCAAGTAGTTGCGGTCCACGAATGCGATCACCTTGTCGAGCCTATATTTGCTGGCGAACATGGCCGCCTCCCACGCTTGTCCCTCCTGGATTTCTCCGTCGCCGCACAGGATGTAGTAGCGCTGCGGCTCGCCGCGCAGTTTGGCGGCAAGCGCCATGCCCAGCCCGGTGGAGATGCCCAATCCCAGCGTGCCTGTGGACGCCTCAATGCCCGGCGTCTTGGGTGCAAATGGGTGGCCTTGCAGGTGCGACCCCGGGCGGCGGAACGTCTCCAGGTCGGTCACCGGGAAATACCCGCAGTCGGCCAGCACTGCGTAGATTACTGGTGAGCAGTGGCCTTTGGAGAGAATGAAGCGGTCGCGGTCCGGCCACTTCGGATTGCGCGGGTCGTGCCGCAACAGGTGATAGTAGAGCGCCACCACCAAGTCCGTCGCGCCGAGGCTTCCGCCTACGTGCCCCGAGTTGGCGCGATAGACCATATTCAGAATGCTGCGCCGGATCTCGACCGCCTTGGCCTCCAGCGCCCGGACGGTCTTGTCATCAACCATGGATCGTTCTCCGCCACGCGAGTGTACTTTTGTGTCCGGGACCAGGCCGGAACAGACACCACACAGTGTAGCGGAGGCCGCCGCCGGTGCGCAGTAAGTTACAGTCAACCTCGGGCCGTCGACAAAGAAGGCGCAGTGGTTTCGCTCGGCGTGCATCGGCGACCGATTCAGGCCGGATGGAAACCGCATCATGATGAAAGGAACGCCAGGTCATCGGTTCCTACGGTCAGGTGTGGACGTGGTGGCACCGCGCCGTCCATCCGCTGGCGGACGGCAAGGTGAACACCGGGCCGTGATCTCCCACGCGCGCTCGTTCAGGCTTTACCGTCCTTTACTGTAAATTACTTGCAGGATCGCAGCGGCTCTGGTAGGTTCACCGGCAGCGCGTACCTTGGGTGGAGTTCTGTGCTGAAGGAGGACCGAATGGGCCACTTCTCGAAGAAGACCCTGATCGGCCTCCGCGCTGTCGTTCGCGTTGGTTGGTACGAGCAACCGCCTTCGTCCACCTTGCGATGGGTGGAGCACGTCATCGCAAAGCGCCCGAAGTGAATGGGCCGACGAGCCTCGGCCTGCGGACATCGACCGGGACGGCGATCTCGACATCGTCACCGCCGAGCACCTGGTGCAGGAGACTGAAAAGGCGCGGCTTCTTATCTTCGAGAACATCGATGGGGCTGGTGGGCGCTGGCGCGCGCACCTGGTCTATCGGGGCGACGAGCATCACCAGGGAGCGCATCTTGTCGATATCGAAGGCGACGGAGACC
>JACOTZ010000263.1 GCA_016178155.1 Acidobacteriota bacterium | reverse complement strand
CTGGTGGTGACGGCAGGCGAGCGATAGAAGAGATATCATTGTAATCCGATACGCTCGACCGTGCATGCGCGCGTATGGTGCGCTCGCCGCTATGACCGCTATTCTCCTTGCGGCGGCCGCAGTGGTCAGCTTCCCCGAACTGCACCGATCTGCGAGCGAACACACTCCACCCTTGTCACGGCATGGGCCACAACGTCCGCCGGTCACGCGCTGATCAAGGCCTTAGTATTCCGCACTCCCAGGGATGCGGCAGCTCCAATCCGGAGAGCGGCTCGGTCCGTGCCAGATCGCGGAGGTTCTTAGGAGCGGCGGCATGGGGGAGCGGCCACGCCGTCTACCGCGCGATCTTCGGCGGAGCGGTTCGGGGGCAACACGTATGAAGCCGAATACTCGGACGCCCGCTCGGGCGCCCGATGCAGGGCTGTATGGCCGATGCGGCCGGGCATGAGATGACCGGGGCTCTCACTCCGCCGACGGCTGTTCGAGAAACGTGGCATCGGTGAAGGTAAAGAGCCGGCATTCCCGAAGCTCGTAGCGCCGGTGCTCTTCGAGGTAATAATGGCGGGACAGGCGGAGCTCGAGACACTGCTCGGCGGCTTGGCGGCCGGCGCTGTGCCGGCGCGCGGGGCCGACGGACAGGCCGATGATGGTGTTGCCCAGGAAACCGCTGCTGAAATCAGCGAAGACATCCTGGACGTTTCGGAACTGCGCATGCACGATTTGATCGTGCGGATGAAACGGTTCGGCTCCGCGCGGGTAGTTATAGTGCGCGAAATCGATTTCGACGCGGAAGATCCCGGTACAAGTCTGACTGAGGTCTTCGCCGATCCGGTCCTGGGACTCGATCACGACGCGCTGCATGAAGCCGTCGTGAAACCCATTGAAATAGTCCAGCGCCCGGTTTGCGGCCTCCTCGGAGGATACGGCAAAGCTTGCCAACTGACTCATTGCTCTCCTTGCCGCACGTTTCAGCGGGTTCTCTCAATAGGGCGCTTCGCGGCGCTCAAAACGCATGGTATTGAAATCGTACAGCGCTTTAGAGGACGCCGGGCCCGAGGGATGCACATGAGCCCGATACAGAACGCCCCTCTCGGCCCAAACCAGCGCCGGCCCATCGCGCTCAGCCCACTCCCAGGAGGGGACCGAAAGCAGCGCTTTTCGCGCGGGTTGTTCCAGCTCGTGCTCATCCCAGTAGACGCCGGCGCCTTGCGGGTGATCGACATCGGCGTAGGCGAATTTGCGGAGAATCCAACCGTGCGGAAGCGGCCTGGTGAAGACGGTGCAATGTGGGACATTGCCGGGTCCCACCTTCATCTCGAGCGTCCATCCGTCGCGCAAGAGGCGGCGGTAGTAGACGCCGGGACACTCGGCTCCAAAGTTTCCTTCCGGTTTGTACGCCGTGTCCGGGGCGATTTCGGCGCTCTGCCGCACCACAAAATGGCATCCGTTGAGCCAGTATTTGCCGTTTGCGGTGAACAGCCCGCCGCCTTGCCAGCAGTCGCCTTTTCCATAGAGCGTGAGGGCATGCAGCCACGGCGCGCGGGAAACGGCGGTCCATGAGCCGTTCGTCTCCTGGTGACGCCGGCCCCCGCGAGCAAAGTAGATGAGGTGGCGGCCATCGGGAGACAGGTCTGCTCGGCGTTCATAGATTCGACCGCGAAGCCATTGCCCGAGCTCGAAGCGGTCGGTTTGCCGGTGCCAGCCGACGGTGCAGACGGCATTGGCGGAGCCCCTTCGGAACACGACTCCCACGGGTGCTTTTGAAGCGAGGAGGACGTGCAGCCGTGCAGGGAAACCGCGTGTCATGGATCGCCTTTCATTATCGGCGCTGAGGACGGAGGGCGGCTGTTCGGGTGACATGGGGGTGTGTGGTGGTCGCGCGTTAGATCGGGCAACTGCTCTCTCACGGCCGCGGCGCCGTATGAACACGGCGGAGCTGCGGGTTGGCAGCGGATTCGAGCGCTTTTGCTGGAGGTGAAAGCGAAGCTGGACGAGCAACGCGCGGGGTAAACGGGAGCCCTTGACGGCGCAACTTGCCCGACACTCGAATGTCCGCCGGGCAGGATTGATCGAGCGAGCGGCGCGAGTGGAGAGCGTTCCTAACAGGCCGAAGTCAACCTTCAAACAACGGAAAAGTGATAAGGTGCTGGTCGTGACAAGACGTCTTTTGACGCTGTTGGTTGGCGCGGCAGTGGTGGCGGCGGCCCGCGATGGCTGGTGGATGCGCGAGCGCCGGTGAGGTGGAGGCCCTGCATTAAGAGTACGAGGCCAAAGGCGCCACGAATTCCGCACCCTCCTGAGAACTTTCCCTGGGCGTGTGAGATGAAGGTCAGAGATCCGGACGGACATGTTCTCCGGTTTGGATCAGACCCGAGGGAAGAAGGATAGTTCAGCGCGGTCTTGACGAGTCGCGGTCCGGCTTCCGTCCACGACCGCAAGCACTCGCGCGATTTATCGCTGTCTGTCTGGCCGCAGCTCGTACTGCGGTGTCGTTATACTCGTCTTGAGGAATCGACCAAGAATGAAGAGAGCATTACTGGCTGTTTGTATATCTCTTGCGATAGGTGCGCTAATCATGGCGCAGCGGTCCGGGCGCGGGAGGGTGGCGCCCGCGAGCGAAGCCTCGCCGCCGATCGCGCGCACGCCGGCCGAGAAGAAGGTGCTGGAAACCATCAACGAAATTGTGAAGGCCGGCGATCTGTATGCCAACGTTCCCGCCGCGGACGGCCGCATGCTCCGCATTCTGACCGAGGCGGTGAACGCGAAGACGGTGGTCGAGATCGGCACGTCGACGGGGATTTCGGGCCTGTGGTTTTGTCTCGCGCTCGAGAAAACGGGCGGAAAGCTAACTACGTTCGAACTCGACAAGACGCGTGCCTCGCTAGCGCGCAAGCATTTCAAGCAGGCCGGGGTGGAAGGCCGGGTCACCGTGGTGGAAGGCGATGCGCACCAGAACGTCACAAATCTCCGCGATCCCATCGATGTTGTCTTCCTCGATGCCGAGAAGGAGGGGTACGTCGATTATCTGAACAAGCTGCTGCCACTCGTCCGGCCTGGAGGGTTAATCCTGGCACACAACACCAACATGGTCCCGGAGTACATGAAAGTGGTGACCTCGAGTGCGGACCTGGAGACGGTCGTGTACACAACGGGCGGCGGCATGGCAGTGACGCTGAAGAAGCGGTAGGGTCGGGGCTCAACAGCTGGCGCTTTCCTCTGAGTTGGACGAACGGCGGCCGTTCTTATTTCAGCGGTTTGGCGACTATACGCTCTTGTGGATCGGGCGGAGGTACACACTACGGTAGCAGGATCTTCGGGCGCAACACTTTGAAAGCCGTGTTACCGCTTCAACTTCCGAGTAGCACGTTGTTCGTCCGCAAGCGCCGTCTCCGCGTTCGGATAGGTAACGCCTGGCCGAAGTTCGTCACCGACAGGATTTCGAACCGCTTGCTGACGCGCGCGGCTCAGTAAGTGCCGTCAAATCAGCGGAATCGTTCTGAGCCACGACCCGTCAGGGAGTGGTGGTGACGAACTTGGGCTAGCGCAGCGATAGAAGACTGAGCTCCCGTTTTGGGAAGAGCGGACTCCCGCTGGGCAAATCCAAGCGCATGTGATCTCAATTACCTTCCTGTCCAGGGGGGGAGGGCAGCAGAGCGCTCCACACCGGAGGGCGAGCCTAGTCCGTTTTTAGGGACGGCATCCAGGGTTCAGGGGATAGAGGTATCAGGCCCGTTTCGGGAAACTGGATTCAGAGGCAAACGGCGCATGGCAGATTTTTACCAGACGGGTGTCGTCACAACCCTCCATAGACTCAATCCCGACGGGCTCGACCGTCTGGAACGGGAACTCGAGCGATTCTCTGCTGATGTCTCCGTAGGGCTGGTGTTGCCGGCTCTCTATTCGGAGTTCAAGACTCCGGCCATGCGCCGCATTGCTTCTGAGCTGCGGACAGTTCACTATCTCCACGACATCGTGGTGGTGCTCGGCCGCGCCAACTATAGCGAGTACCAGCACGCCCGCAGTTTCTTCGAAGATTTTGAAAGTCCGGTCACGTTCATGTGGGTGGACAGTGAGCCGATGCAGCGGCTGCTGCGACTGCTCGAGCAGAACGGGATCTCGGCGGGGGCCGACGGCAAGGGGCGCTCGTGCTGGCTGGCGTACGGCTACCTGCTGGCAACCGGCGCCTGCGACGTAATCGCGCTGCACGATTGCGACATCCTGAACTACACGCGCGAGCTGCTGGCGAGACTCTGCTACCCGGTGGTGAATCCCAATCTCGAATTCGAGTTCTGCAAAGGGTATTATGCGCGCGTGACGGACCGCATGCATGGGCGTGTGACGCGCCTGTTCATGACTCCGCTGATTCGCGCGCTCCAGGGCCTGGCGCCTTCCTGCGACTTCCTGCACTTCCTCGACAGTTTCCGCTACCCGCTCGCGGGCGAATTCGCCATGAAAGCGGAGCTGGCGCGCGCCAACCGCATCCCGGGAGACTGGGGTCTCGAGCTCGGGGCTCTGGCCGAGGTCTATCGCAAGTGCACGCCCGCGCGGACCTGCCAGGTGGATCTCGCCGACAATTACGAGCACAAGCACCAGGCGCTCTCGGCGGGCGACCGCTCGCAAGGTCTCCGCAAGATGACCATCGACATCGCCAACTGCCTGTTCCGGACCCTGGCTTCCGAGGGTGTGGTGCTCGGGCCGGATGAGTTCCGGACGCTCGAGATCCGGTATCTGCGCATGGCCGAGGATACGATCCGGCGCTATTATGCGGACGCCCTGCTCAACGGACTCAAGTTCGACCTTCATGCCGAGGAGCTGGCCGTGAACACGTTCGCCAAAAGTCTACGAGAGGCGGCGCGGGCGTACCTGGAAGACCCGCTCGGCGCGCCGCTCATTCCCAACTGGAACCGCGTGGTGGCGGCCATTCCGGATTTCTTCGAGAGATTGCTCGATGCGGTGAGCGCCACGAATCGGGATACTTGCCGCATCGGCTCCGGGCCGGGTGTGGCGGCCGAGGTGTGCGTCGCGTAGAACTCCGGGTCAGAAGTGTTCGCGCGCATTTTCCATCAGCGTTCTGCCGCGGCTTGCGGAACGGCCGTGGCTGCTGCCTTGCGCGCCGCGCCTTGCGTTGACCCTGCTGCGAAAAGCCGCTTGGCGAAGTGCCTGCCCCGGCTGTGGTCTATCGCCTTACACTTGACGGATGCCACACCGGCTCTCCTGAGCCGGGGAACCGGCGCCGCGGTCCTCACCGGCGCGCGAGCGGCGGCCCCGCCGCGCTCGCGTTGTTGCGGCCGTGCGCTGCACATTCCGGGGATGGTGTTAGATTATAAAAACCGGCGCGGCCTGAAGACAAAGCGCTTACTCACGCGCGCGGCTGGGCAAAATCACGAGATCCGCTGCAACGGCCGGCCGGGGGAGGGAGAAGAGCGTGACCTCGGCTGATCTGCCGGCGGAAGCGGCCTCGTGCCTGCAGCGGCTCGGCAAGTCCGACATCGTCATCGGGGTGCCGAGCTATAACAACGGCCGCACGATCGCGCATGTCGTGCGCGCGGCCCACGCCGGCCTGAGCAAATACTACGGCCAGTACACTTCCGTCATCATCAACTCGGATGGCGGCTCGACCGATGACACGCGCGAGAAGGTGTTAGGCACCGCCGTCGAAGATAGTCATCTGCTGATGCTGCGGACGCCGCTCTCGCCGGTCCACCGGCTGTCGCTGCCTTATCACGGGATCCCGGGCAAGGGCAGCGCCTTCCGGCTGGTCTTCCGCATGGCCGAAGCACTGAATGCGAAGGCCTGCGCCGTGATCGACTCGGACCTGCGCTCGATCACGCCGGAGTGGATCGACCTGCTGCTGCGGCCGGTGCTGCACGCCAGCTATGACTTCGTCGCGCCCTACTACCACCGGCACAAGTACGACGGCACCATCACCAACAGCATCGTCTACCCGCTTACGCGATCTCTGTACGGCCAGCGGGTGCGCCAGCCGATCGGCGGCGATTTCGGCCTTTCCGGCCGCCTGGTCCGGCGTTATCTCGAGCGTGACGACTGGGAAACCGACGTTGCCCGCTTCGGCATCGACATCTGGCTGACCACGATCGCGCTCGCCGAAGGCTACCGCGTCTGCCAGAGCTTTCTCGGCGCGAAGCTGCACGATGCCAAGGACCCGGGCGCCGACCTGACCGCGATGCTCAACCAGGTGACCGGCAGCGTATTCCAGTTGCTGCCCGAATACCGGCATGTATGGCAATCGATAGCAGGTTCGCGGCCGGTCGACCTGTTCGGTTTCCGCTACGACGTGGGCCTGGAGCCGGTCGCCGTGAACGTGCAGCGCATGATCGCGGCATTCCTGCAGGGCTGCGAGAACCTCGAGGAGGTCTGGAACCTGGCGCTCGGCGAGGACCAGTTGCGCGCCTGGAGCGAGTTGGGCAAACGTCATCAGGGAAACGGCGCCGTCTTCCACGTGGAAGACGAGCTGTGGGTGCGGACCATCCACGACTTCGCCTGTGCCTGGCGCGAGCATCGCATCGAGCGCGGCCATATTCTGCGCTCGCTCACTCCGCTCTACCTGGCAAGGGTGGCGTCGTTCGTGCTCGATACCGTCGAGGATGACGGACCGCGGGTCGAGGACAAGATTGAGAACCTGTGCCTGTGCTTCGAGCGCTTGAAACCGGAGCTGGTCGCAGCCTGGTCGGGGCGGCGAATCGCGCGCGGAAAAGTTACGGACGAAGCGCGGGCGCCGGAGCCGCAGGCACACGTGGAGGTGAAGCAATGACGGAAAGCATGAACCGGATCTGGGGGCTCACGCTGCAGAGGATCGATTCCTATATCGCTCTGTTCCTGCCGCCGTTTCTGGTGGCGCTGGCGATTGTGTTCGTCACCTGGCTGCTGGCACGGACGGCGCGATGGTTGCTGGTCAGGACATCCCACGGCGGGCGATTTGACAGCTTTCTGCGCGAGAGCGGCATCGCCAACCTGCTGCACCGCCCGCTGCACTGGCGCTCGGCGCGGCTGGTCGCCGACGTCGCCTACGCCGCCATCTGGGTCGCCGGCGGCCTGCTCGCTCTCAGCGTATTCGACAGCAGCGCCACTGGGGCGATGGTCGGCACGGCGCTCAGTCTCCTGCCCAAGCTCGTGATCGCGGCTCTGCTGCTGGTGTTCGGCGCCTGGCTGGCGCAGTTCCTGGCGCGGAGCATCCTGATCTGGGCGGTCAACGAAAACGTGGCGCGGCCGCGCTACTGGGCGCTCGGCGTGCGCATCCTGGTCTTCTCCCTTTCGGTGGTCGTCGCCGCGGAGACGCTCGACTTCGCCCGCTACGCGATCATCGGAACATACCTGATCCTGCTGGCCGGAGCGGTCGTCAGCCTCAGCCTCGGGCTCGGGTATCGCCTGCGCAATGCCGGCTCAGACGGTCCGCGGGCAGAGGAGCGGGAGCGGGAACAGTCGCTATGGCACCATCTCTAGCACGGCACGATTCCAGCCGCCGGGCCCGTCTTCTTCGGCGAGCCGGAGATTCGGCAGCGCGTTGCCAAGTGCGGCGGCGTCCGGCGAGCGGACGGCGACAGGGACGTCTACGATCGACAGCAGTTCGAGATCGTTGAGGCTGTCGCCCAGGCCGATCGATATCACTTCGCGATGCACCTGGTAGTACAGCCGCATCAGGATCATGACTGCCATCCCTTTGTCGTTATTGCCGGTGATGTGATAGAAACGGCCTCCGCGGGTGCAGCGCTTGCCGCGTGATTCGATAGCGGCAGTGAGCCGGCGCGGGTCGCCCGAAAGGACCTCAAACGGCTCGTCGTACTCGCGCTGGCGCGCCAGTTCTGCCTGGCGGGCCGGGAGGTTGCAGACCCGGGCCAGCTCGCCGGCGGTCATGTCCGCGAAGCCCCGAACCGTGCAGCCGCTTTCCGCGGCCGCGGCAGCGAGCGTGCGGACCAGTTCCTCGTAGGGGTCGCCGAACTGGATCAATTCGTAGTCGCCCCTGGTTTTCGCGAACCAGATAGCGAACGGGAAGTACCCCGCCGGGACATACAAGCCGCCCCCGTTTTCGACAATGAACGGATGATTGCCGCTGGCCAGCCGGTCCCGCCAGTCCTCCACTTCGGCGCGTGTCTTGCTGGTGCAGAAGATGAGCGGAATGTTGCGGTCCCGCAGCAGCTCGAGCGCCGG
>JACOTZ010000262.1 GCA_016178155.1 Acidobacteriota bacterium | reverse complement strand
GCTTACAGCATACCGCGCTTAATGCAGGCTGTCAAGTGTACCAACAGACAATTACATGCCTACATAGATGAAGGGTCAAAACCGCTTGGCCCATCAAAACAAACAACCTTCCACTTATTCAGAGTCAGAACTTCGGACTAGTTCACGCCTTCGCTCGCACAACCCCTTCCTGAATCGCGGAGTGGGGATCGCTTGCCCAATGTGAGATAGTGGCGTGTTTTCTGCGGCGAGGCACGTAAGCGAGCTGCTCCTGCCGTGAATACTGTTCGCGACGCCGGCCTGGAGCGGCGCAAGCAACCGTCATTGAGCCGTGTGGTCAACCCGGGCAGCGAAGCGCCTCGCTCCCGCTCTCCCCGGCACAAATGGCGGCGAAAATTTTCACAAATAACACAAAGCTGGCCTGCCATTTGGGTTCCTGTATGCTGGTACAAAGCATGCATACCCGCCGGCTTTCGTCGTTTATTCTGGGCGCCTGGCTGCTGGGCAGCCTGTTCACGGCGTTCATCGCATCGCAGAGTTTCGCGAACGTCGAACGGATTATGAATAATCCGCCTTCTCCGGTGGCGAAGGATATGGAGGACCTGGGCAGCGACATCACATGGCAACTGCTGCGGTACCAGGCCTCCGAGCTGAACCGGTTTCTGTTCGAGACCTGGGGCGTGGTGCAGCTCGGAATGGGTGCGGCTTTTCTGTCCGCCTCGGTGCTGACCTCGCATCGGAGCAAATTTCTGATCCTGGTGTCGGCGCTTATGATGGTGCTGGTAGCGATCAGCACGTTTTACATTCTGCCGACCATGAACGTGCTCGGCCGCTCCTTCGACTTCCTGCCGCTTGCCGCGGCGCCGGTCGACCGCGCCAACCACGCCAGCTATCACCTGACCTACCTCGTGATGGAGGTTCTGAAGCTACTGCTGGGACTCAGTCTTGCGGCCAGGCTTCTTTTTGACCGGTACGGATGGAAGCAGAAACTCCTGCCCCTCGCCCCGGCCAGCAAGACCACGCAACGGCGCCGACGGCGAAGCACCCCGCTCACCGGTGACCTGCACGGACCCACCACTGTCGAACAGCCCGTCGATGCAGTCAATAACCCCGATGACAGCCATGTCGATCGGTGACTGGGGCCGCCCGACGCTGGTCATCGCACTGTAACCTTCCGTAACCAGCAGGACGCGATCACCGATGCCCGCATCGACCGCATCCAATGCGACCACGGCATTCCCGCGGTCGGTTCCGTCGAGGTTCAAGGGTTGTACCAGCAGCGCCTTGCGGCCGCGATGCGTCGCGTGCTTTTCGGTCGCGATCACTTCCCCGACCACGCGTGCAATCAACATGGCGGCTCCTGTTCTCGGCGTTTGCCGCTGACGCGTGCGCGGCCGCCCCAGCCGCTTCGTTCGAGTGCTGACGGCGCCGCCAAGCTCCCCGCTCGCACCGCTACTGCCCTCCCTGGCGCACGCGATCCACGATGGCTACGATCGTCGCTTCCGTCGGGATTTCAGCCGGCAGGAAGGGGAAACTCGCTTCCCGGCCGCGGCACCAGTAGACCATCTCGCCGGCGCCGGCTCCCACGCAATCGAGACAGATGAGCTGTTGCCCGCTCGGCTGCAGTGCGGCCGAAAGCGGCTGCACGACGAGCAGCCGCTGGCCTTCGAGGCTCGCGTTCTTCTGGGTCGCCCAGACCGATCCGACCACGCGTCCCAACTGCATGGGCTATGTCCTGTCGAGTCTGACCGTATCAACGATCCCGATAATGGCCATGTCGATCGGCCGGTCCTTGCAGTCTTCGGCCATACGGGCGGAGCTGCCGGACACCGCGATCACCAGCTCGCGCGCGCCGGCGCTCACGGTGTCCACGGCCACTACGTAGCCGGACTCCTCCTGGCCCTCGGGCGAGACGGGTTTGAGGATCAGGAGCTTCTTGCCTTCCAGGCGCGGGTCCTTGCGCGTGGCGACCACGGTGCCCACGACTCGGGCGAGGATCATGCGAAGCCTACTTGGCCGGCGCGGCGGCCTGGGCTCTGCCGATCGGCAGCACGTCTTCGAGGCTCGGGTGCGGACGCGGAATCACGTGCACGGCAATCAATTCGCCGACGCGCCGTGCGGCCGCGGCGCCGGAGTCGGTGGCGGCGCGCACCGCCGCCACGTCGCCGCGCATCAGCACGGTCACGTAGCCGGATCCGATCTTCTCCCAACCCACGATGACGACGTTGGCGGCTTTCACGGAAGCGTCGGCGGCCTCGATCATGGCCACCAGACCGCGCGTCTCGATCATTCCTAGCGCTTCACCCATTCATCCTCCAGCTTTCGGTCCACTTGCTCAGCCGACCCGGGCGCGCACCGCTTCGTTGACAAGCGCGATCAGCTCGTCGCGGGTCACTTCGAACTTTTCCTCGCCGCCCAGATCCTCGGCGACTACCGGGCATCCCGGCGCCTGCGCTGCATTCGACTTGACGCCATACCGCGAGCGCGATTCGAACAGCTTCTCGACTTCCGTCCGCGGCAGGATCGTAGGACCGCCGAGCAATTCGGCGACCAGCGTGATACGCGCGGTATGTTCCACGGTCTCCATTTTGAAAAACGCGCGCCACACGTCCTCGCCGTAGCAAACGGCTCCGTGGTTCGCCATGAGCAGCGCGTCGTACTTGGGAATGTAGGGCGCGAGCCTGTCGCTGAGCGCAGGCGTCCCCGGCAAGCCGTAGCCCGCAAGCGGCACGCAGCCGAGATTGATGACGACTTCGGGCAGCAGCGCCAGGTTCAGGCTGCGGCCGGCCGCCGCGAAGCCCGTGGCCACGGGCGGGTGCGCATGCACGACCGCCTGCACATCCGGACGCAGCTTGTATATCGTCGTGTGCATCTCGATCTCGCTCGTGCGATCGCGCCGGCCCTCGACTTTATTGCCTTCGAGGTCGCAGATGATCAGATCGTCGGGGTGCATCATGCCCTTGCTTACGCCGGTGGGCGTGGCGAGAATGCGCCCGCCGTCCAGCCGGATCGTAATGTTGCCGTCGTTAGCGGCTACCCAACCTTTCTGATAGACGCGCTGGCCCACTTCGACGATCTGCAGTCGAAGCTCTTTCTCGGATACGGCCATTCTGAAGGTTCGATTGTAGCAGAGCGCAGGCCGCCCGCCACGGCGCTTCTCCCCAGGCCCGGTGGTCCGCGGGCGCCCGCCGGCGAGACGCCCACGCTCATCGATGTGCCGGCTACGTACCCACCCGGTGCAGCTTCAACAGGTTGGTCGTGCCGGCGCGACCCATGGGCTGGCCGGCGACGAACACTACGCCGTCGCCGCGGGCGAGCCAGCCGCGCTCGAGCAGGACGCGGTCCATCCGGGCCAGCATGTCATCCGTGTGCCGCAGGTCATCAACGAGCACGGGCTCAACCCCGTAGCTCAATTGCAGTTGGCGGATCACGGGCGGGTTCGGGGTGAATGCGTAGATCGGCACGGGCGGGCGGTAGCGGGAGACGAGCCGCGCGCTGTAGCCGGTGGCGGTAAACACCACGATGGCTTTGGCATCCATCAAGCGGGCGGCATGATAGGCGCTGTCGGCGATAATGTCGGCATCGGTCGGGCGGTCCCGCTTGGGCGGCTCCTTGTAGCCCTGCTCGCGGATCGAAGTGTCGGCTTCGACCGCGATCTGCGCCATCATGCGGGCGGCCTCCACCGGGTGCGCTCCCGCCGAGGTCTCGCCCGAAAGCATCACCGCATCGGTGCCGTCCCAGATGGCATTGGCGACGTCGCTGACTTCGGCGCGCGTAGGGTACGGATTCTCGATCATCGACTCGAGCATCTGGGTCGCGGTGATCACGAATTTGCCGTGCCGGCGGGCGCGCTCGATGATCGATTTCTGCACGAAAGGCACTTTCTCGACCGGGATCTCGACACCGAGATCGCCGCGGGCCACCATCACGCCATCGCTCTCCTCGAGGATGGCTTCGAGGTTGGCCAGCGCCGCCGGCTTTTCGATTTTGGCGACCACGGGCACCCTGGCCTGGGCTTCCTCGAGATGGGCGCGGAGGCGGAGCACGTCCTCGCGGCGGCGTACAAACGAGAGCGCGATGAAGTCGATGCCCGCGGCGAGGCCGAAGCGCAGGTCCGCGATGTCTTTACCGGTCAATGACGGCGTGCTCAGCTCGACGCCGGGGAGGTTGATGCCTTTGCGGTCACCGATGCGCCCGCCGGAAACCACTCCGAAGATCACGTCGGTCGCGGTCTTGCGCAGAACTGTGAGCTCGACGGCGCCGTCGGCGAGCAGGACGCGATCGCCAGGCTTCACCTCGGCGACGAACTCGTTGTAGTTGGTGGAAGCGCGCTCGGCGGTACCGGTGATCGCGTCGGTGGTAATCGCGAACGTAGCGCCGGTTTCAAGCTCTGCCACCCCGCCCTCGAAGCGGCCGAGCCGGATCTTGGGTCCCTGCAGGTCGAGAAGCACGCCGGCCAGCATTCCCAGTTCGCCCGCGACACGGCGTACGTCCTCGATGCGGCGGGCGTGGTCCTCGTGGGTACCGTGGGAAGCATTGAGCCGGAAGACATCGACGCCGGCCCTGAAAAGCTTTGCAAGCACACCGGAAGCGTCGGTGGCGGGACCCAGCGTTGCAACAATTTTCGTAGTCCGCATGCGGGCGTACGCTACGATGGCTGATTCGTCCATTATGGCGCTCTACCAGGTGGTGATCCTCGCCGTCGTCCAAGCTCTCACCGAGTTCCTGCCGATCAGCAGCTCGGCGCACCTGGCGCTCGCGCCCTGGCTGTTCGGCTGGGAGGACCAGGGGCTCATCTTCGACATCGCTCTGCATTTCGGCACACTCGCGGCGGTGCTGATCTATTTCGCGCGTGACTGGATGCAGGTGCTGGCGAACGGTTTCGGCCGGACCTGGGGCAGCGATCCCGAATTGCGCGCAAACCCCCGCCTGCTCTGGCTGATCGCGCTCGGCTCGATCCCCGTCGGCATTACCGGGCTGCTCTTTCAAGATCTGGCCGAGACTTCCTGGCGGAGCCCGTACGTGATCGGCGTGTCGCTGATTACCGTGGGAATCGTCATGGCCGTGGCCGATCACATCAGCAGACGCGAACGCAATATGGCGGGCATGGGAGTCGCCGACGCAGGCGTGATCGGGCTGGCACAGGCGATCGCAGTGGTGCCGGGGACCTCGCGCAGCGGCATCACCATTACCGCGGCGCTGTTCCGCAACATCGACCGGCACGCAGCCGCTCGATTCTCCTTCCTGTTGTCAACTCCGGCGATCGGGGGCGCGGCCTTGAAGGCCTCTTACGATCTCTGGAAGCACGGCGGGATTCCAGCGGGCAAGGGCTGGGCGTTCGTGGTGGGGGTCACGGTGAGCACCGCGGTCGGCTGCGTTGTAATTCGGCTGCTCTTGCAGTACCTGCGCAGCCACAGCTTGAAAGTTTTTATCTGGTATCGAATTATCTTCGGCGTGGTGGTGCTCGGGCTGGCGGCGGCCGGCCTCAAGTAGCAGCTCCAAGGCCCGCGTGCCGCCACCCTTGATATTTGACAACCGCTCCGCTCCTTACCGTCGCGGCTCGGAATGAAGGCTTTCGAGCCGTGTGCGTAGGCAAGCGGGCGGCACGCCACACTCCATCAATCCCGCGGCCCGGCACCACCGCGATCAACAGAAATCTGCGACCCAGCGGGCGGCGGCACGATCTTGCACCTCTGGCCTCGGTGAACTGCACACCGGTTTCTGTCATAATGAAAATGCTCTGGCTTGCTTCTTCCGCCCAGCGGATGAAGTTATTGGGTCCGACCCGGCACGTACGCCTCAATGAGGTCGCGGGTGGCGTGTACATGCTGCTCGCACTCGGCTATATTCTCTGTCTCGTCTCGTACCACCCCGCCGACCCGTCACTTAACACCGCGACTGGTTCCCACGATTCTTTCAACCTGATCGGCCTGCGCGGCGCCCAGCTTGCCGACTTGAGCCTGCAGATGCTCGGGCTTGGCGCCTTTGTGATTCCGGCGCTGATCGTGGCGCTCGCGTGGAAGTGGCTGCGCTGCGAACTGATCGAGGCGCAGTTCATTAAGAGCGCGGGCGCGGTCGTGCTGCTGTTTGGATTCTGCACGGCCCTGTCGCTCGGCCCCGGCTGGCGGGTCTTCTCGGGCACGATCAGCCCGGGCGGAGTCGCCGGGATTCTGCTCGCCGACTGGCTGGTGTTGAACCTCAACCGCACGGGCGCGGTGCTCGCGACCGCGGCGGCGCTGTTTGTCTCGATCTATCTCGTATCGACGTTTTCCATGGCAAAACTCGCGCGGTGGTTTGCGGGCCCGCTCGCGGTGGCTCGGCGCGTGCGCTCGCGCTGGCTGGTCTGGCAGGACATGCGGCGGCATCGCAGGCTCGAAAAGATCCGCGCCCGGGAAGCGAAGCGGCGTGAAAGAAAGGAGCGCGAGCAGGCCCGGCAGGCGGCGCCGCCCCCGGAAGTCATCCTTCACGCGCCCGAGCCCGCCCGCGCGACGCGCGCACCCGCGCCTCCTCCACCCGAAGCGCCGGCGTCTGCCGCCACAGAGGCGGCGGACGGTGAAATTCCCATCCGGTCGCTCGAAGATTTCGTGCCAGCGCGCAAGGCCGCGCCACCGCCGCCTCCTCCGGCAGCCGCGAAGAAAGACGCCAGGAAAACCGCTTCGCATTTCCGGCTGCCCTCGACCGATCTTCTCGCCGAGCCTTCGGGGCGGCCTCCCTATGACAGCGTCGAACTGAAAGAAACCGCCGCCCGCATTAAGGCCAAGTTCGAAGAATTCAACGTGCTGGGGTCCGTGGTGCAGATCAACCCGGGTCCCGTGGTCACCACGTTCGAGTTCAAGCCCGAAGCGGGGATCAAGTACAACCGGATCACGGCGCTCAACGAGGACCTGTGCCTGGGCCTTCAGACCGAGTCCGTGCTGATCGAGCGCATTCCGGGCAAGCCGACCGTCGGGATCGAGGTGCCGAATCGCGTGCGCGAGGTGATCAGCCTGCGCCAGGTGCTCGAGTCCGAGGAGTTTTACAATTCCAACTCGCCGATCACGATTTCGCTCGGCAAAGACATCAGCGGGCGGATCAAGGTGGCTCCCCTCGATTCGATGCCGCACCTGCTGATCGCAGGCTCGACGGGCTCGGGCAAGAGCGTGATGCTCAACACCATGATCATGTCGATGCTGTTCAAGTCGACGCCGAACGACGTGCGCATGATCATGATCGATCCCAAGCGCGTCGAGCTGGGCATCTACGAGGGCATCCCGCACCTTCTCACGCCGGTGATTACGGATCCTCGCAAGGCGACCAATGCCTTGAAAAACGCGGTGCTCGAAATGGAGCGCCGCCTGAAGCTGCTGGCCGAACAGGGCGTCCGCAATATCGAGCAGTTCAACCGCAAAGTGCGGCAACTGCAGCAGGTTCCGCGCAATCTGTTCGAGGACGAAGAGGCCGGGCCCGAGGATCTCCAGCCGCTCCCCTATATTCTGATCCTGATCGACGAGCTGGCCGATCTGATGATGATCGAGCGCGCCGGTGTGGAGGAGGCGGTCACCCGCCTCGCGCAGATGGCGCGCGCCGTCGGCATGCACCTGGTGCTCGCGACTCAGCGGCCGAGCGTGGACGTGATCACGGGTCTCATCAAGGCAAACTTCCCCGCGCGAATCAGCTTCCGGGTGGCCACACGGGTAGACTCCCGCACCATTCTGGACGTCATGGGATCGGAGCACCTGCTCGGAAAAGGCGACATGCTGTTCCTGCCGCCTGGCTCGTCGCGGCTCACCCGCGTGCATGGGGCCTTCGTGACAGAGCGCGAGATCGAGGCCGTGGTCGACTTCTGGAAACAGCAGGCAGCCCCTGACTACGACCAGACGTTCCTGGTCAAGCCTCCGGAAGACGACGAGGAAGGGCAGAGCGATGAGTTGGATGGCGAGGCGGATCCGCTGTATGTGGACGCCGTGCGCGTCGTGCTGGAGATGGGCAAGGCATCCACCTCGATCCTGCAGCGGCGGCTGCGGCTCGGCTACGGACGCGCCGCCCGGATCCTCGACATGATGCAGCGCGAGGGCATCATTGGACCGCCCGACGGCAGCCGCCCGCGCGAAGTGCTCAAACGGCCCGAGTGGCTCGACGCAGCCATCGAACAATCCCTGCATTGACGCCGGAGGCCCGCGCGGGGAACTCTGAGCCGTATTCCATGCCTGGGTGTGTGACTCTGTCCTGCGGCGCCGGGCCGCCCCTGTTCACTGCCGGGCTGCAGCTGCGCGCCCGCACTGTGATATAAGTTTTTCGGTTGAGCGCGCTCCAGGAGCTTCGATACGGCGGGCGTACGCTGTTGCGTAACCCGACCTTTTCTTTGACCCTCATCAGCACACTGGCGCTCGGCATCGGCGCAAATATCGCGGTTTTCAGCGTTCTGAATGCCGTGCTGCTGCGCCCGCTGCCATATCCCAACGGCGAGCGAGTGCTCGTCATCCGGCAGACGATTCCGCCGTCGGGGGCACCGAATCTGGTTTCGGCGCGCGACCTCCTCGAATGGCGGCGGCAGGCGCAATCGTTCTCGGAGATGGCGGCAGTCAGTATCGGTGTGGCGAGCGTGGCTGCGGCTGGCGTGGTCGAACATGTGAAGGTGGGCGTCGTCGGGCCGAGCTTCTTCACGATTCTCGGTGTCGGCGCCGCCGAGGGCCGCGGGTTCGCCGCCGATGAGGAACAGCCGGGAAAATCCAAAGTCGCCGTGCTCAGCCACGCCTATTGGCTGCGGCGCTACGGAGGGGATCGCTCCGCGCTCGGTCAGTCGATCGTTCTCAGTGGGACCCCCTACACGATTATCGGCGTCCTGCCGGCCGGTTTTGATTTCAACCATGCCCAGGCGAGCATGTGGGTGCCACGGACGTTTGACGATCCGGGCGGGATGGATAAACACAATCTGGTCGCCTGTGCGTTGTTGCGCGACCGGGTGGCGCGCGCGCAAGCCACCGCCGAAATGCGGGCGATCGCGGGCCGGCTCGAGCGGGCGCGTCCGGCCACTAACAAAGGCTGGGGCGTGGACGTGATCTCGCTGCGCGAGGAGCTGAACGGCAACACTGGCAACATCACGCTCCTGCTGTTCGCGGCTGCGGGCATGCTGCTGCTGATCGCCTGCGCCAACATCGCCCACCTGCTGCTGGCGCGGTCGCTCGGCCGCAGCCGCGAGCTCGCGCTGCGGACCGCGCTAGGGGCAACCCCGGGGCGGCTGGCACGGCTTCTCCTCGCCGAGAGCCTGTTGTACGCCGCCATCGGAGGAGCGCTCGGAATCCTGATCGCCTGGGGTGGCGTCGGCCTCATCGCCCGGTTCGGACCCGCGAGCCTGCCGGCGGCGGTGATCGATGCCACGGTGCTCGGGTATGCGCTCCTGATCTCCACAGCCACGGGAATCCTGTTCGGGCTGGCGCCGGCGCGCCATGGAATGCGGCTCGAGGTGGCGAACACGCTAAAGGACGCCGGCGCCAGGGGGGGTACGGGGGCGGCCGGCAGCAGCCGGTCGCGAGCCGTGCTGGTGGCGGCGCAGGTCGGTCTTTCGCTGGTGCTCGTGACCGGCGCGCTGCTGCTGGTCAAGAGCTTGCGTACGGTGCTTCAAACCGAACGCGGCTACGACCCGCACGGGTTGCTCACCTTCCAGGTCTATCTGCCGCGGCAGGAGCCGGTAGTGCGCACGATCGAGCGCTACGAGCGCATCCTCAACGAGCTGAAGGCGGTGGCAGGGGAGGACGCCGTCGCCGCCAGCACCGGCGTGCCCGTGGACGGCGTGCGCCTCTTCAGCATGCACTACGCGATTGAGGGTCTCACCGCTCGGGCCGGCGCCGAGCGGCCCACCGCCATGACTAACCTGGTCAGCCCCGATTACCTGCGAGTGCTGCGCATCCCGCTGCTGCGCGGCCGCGCGTTTACCGAGCGCGATCGCGAGAACACACCGGCCGTGCTGATCGTCAGCGAGAGCTTCGCGCGGCGCTACTGGCCGGGCGGCGACGCGCTCGGCAAACAAGTGGTGATCAGCAGCCCGGCCGGGCGCGGCCCCGTGGATATTCCCCGTGAGATCGTGGGCATCGCCGGCGATGTGCGCTATCCAACGGCGCCCCGCGAAGATTTGCCCGACGTCTACCTCCCGTTCCGGCAGACCAACTGGCCGCACCTGTTGTTTTTTGTGCGCCTGTCGAGGCATGCAGGTTCGGAGCAGGTGGCCAGGGTACGGGCGGCGGTGCGGCGCGTGGAGCCCGACATCGCGCCCTCGGAGCCGCGCTGGGTCGAGGATGAGCTGGCACGGGTCAATGCTCCGTCGCTATGGAACAGTGTGCTGCTGAGCACGTTCGCGGCGGTCGGACTGGTGCTCGCGTTGGTCGGGGTGTACGGCGTCACCGAGTACGCGACTTCGCGGCGGGCACGGGAAATCGGCGTGCGGATGGCGATGGGCGCCGGCAGGGGCGACATCGTGTGGCTGATGACGCGGGAGGCGTTTCTGATCAGCGGGGGCGGCATCGCGGCAGGACTGCTGTGCTACCTGGCCGTCGCACGGCTGCTCGCCTCGTTTCTCTACGGCATCCGTCCCACCGACCCGATCAGCCTTGCCGGCGCGGTTCTGGCTCTCGTTGCCAGTGTGCTGGCCGCCTCCTGCCTTCCGGCCTGGCGCGCGGCGCGTGTGGATCCGGCGCGGGTACTGCGGGCCGAATAGTCAACCCCGAGCTGCTGCCTGTCGCTCGGCGGCGGCCCGTGATCTTGCTCCGGCCGGGCTTGTCCGCGGCCGGAACGCGCGAATGCTCTGGATTGCCGAATGCAGTGCATGAGCTCGGCGAGAACCGCACCCGCGGCGGCGGAGAGCGCTATTTTCGCGGCACGATGGTGATCTCGCCGCTACGCTCCACCACTGCGTACTTGATTTGGTCGAGACGCTCGAGCCCTTGCAGCGAGCGCGCGGCGGCCAGAATGTCACCCTCGTCGACGCGCAGCTTCGCCATTCGGTCGTGCAGCAGTTTGCCGTTATCAATCACCACGAGCGGCGCGCCGTCGATCCATCTGTCGAGCACCTGGGAGTGTTCTTTCAGCACCGACAGCAGGATATCCGTGGTCACCAGCGTCAATACAAGCAGCAATCCCTGCGTGATCGAGTTATCCGTGCCGACCATTGCCTGCTGCACGGTTTCACTGATGATCAACAGCAGAATGAGATCGAAAGCGGTGGCCTGGCTGAGCGTGCGGTTGCCGGACAACCGGAACACGAGCAGCAGAAAGAAATAAACCACTAAACCGCGAACAACTGCATCCATGCTTGCCTCCTGGACGAATTGTTTTCTACGGGAAGAAAAACTGGGTGAACCCCACCTGCGCTCCCGAGTCGAGCCGCATGCGCACGCGCGTGAAGCCCGCGCGGCGAGCTTCGAAGTGCAAGATCACGGCGGCGGGACGCGCCGGATCGCCCCGCGCGAATTCGTAGATGTAAGCCTCGGGCGTGAGGACGGTGCGCTCGGGCGCGGGCTCGATGTTCGCGATCTGCACGCGCTCAAAGTAGTCGCGGCTCAGGGAAAGCCCCACCTTGCCGCCCGCCGACGGGCCTATGTGCACCACTAGTTCTCCCGGACGCCGGCTGTGCTCAAACCGGTTGTACTCGATCCAGAGCGCCGAGTCGCGCGTACCCGCGACAGCATGGCTGAGGGGTCCGGGACCGAGTATTCCGGCTACCGCCGCCGCGAGAATCAGCAGGAAGAAAGCCCAGGCCACCCGTTCCACCTTCGCCTCGCGCTTGGAATGTTCCAGATTTTGATGAATCTGAAGGTCGCCGACCTGTGGGATCCGGGACATGACGGCTGCCGCGCGGTGACGTGCCCTCAGTTGGACAGCAGTCGATACGTTTTTGTTACCGTGACTCACCGGCTCAGTGACGGGCGCCGCACGAATCTCCCCGGCAAGGAAGGTGGCATGCGGAACATTTCCAGGCGTGCACTGCCGGGCGGCGGTGGCTGCTCGCGGATGAAGCATGAGCCGGCAAATCGTATTCAGGAGATAATTCCGCTGCGTGCGAATGAGGCTTACCTTTCTCGGCACGCGAGGTGAGATCGAAGCACGGACTCGCCGCCACCGCAGGCACACGTCTCTGCTCCTCGAGCACGCTCGCAAACGCATCCTGATCGACTGCGGCCTCGACTGGCGCAATCGCCTGCGCGAGCTGGCGCTCGATGCGGTCGTACTCACGCACGCTCATCCGGATCACGCCGGCGGGCTGCGGCAAGGCGCGCCGTGTCCGGTCTATGCCACCCCGGAGACATGGGACCGGCTGCGGAAGTTTGATATAGAACGGCGCCAGGTCGTACGCCCGCGCACCCCGGCCGTCATCGAAGGCATTACGTTTGAAGCTTTTACCGTGGAACACTCGCTACTTGCGCCGGCCGTCGGATACCGCATTTCCGCTCCTCGCCAGACCATCTTTTATGTGCCCGACCTGGTGTACATTCATGCGCGGCGGGAAGCCCTCTCGGGTGTTCAGTTATACATTGGCGATGGCGCCAGCATATCGAGGCCGCTCGTGCGCAAACGCGGCAATAATCTGATCGGGCATGCGCCCGTTCTGGCGCAAATCGGGTGGTGCGAGCGCGAGGGAGTGCCGCAAGCCGTCTTCACGCACTGCGGCTCGGAAATCGTCAAAGCAGATCACGAGACGGTGGAATCGCGATTGCGGCGCGAAGGCGCGGCGCGGGGTGTCCGTGTCGCCCTGGCCTACGACGGTCTGGAGATCGTTCCCGGTCCGAATTGCCTGTGAGCCCAACCTGCCCCCAGGCCGCGCCGCACCGGCCCCGCTCATGACATGCGGACGGCTACCGGGAGGCTACCTGCAGCACCGCGGCGCCGCGGATGGCGTCGCGCTTGAGCTTGAGAAGACCCTCGTTTGCCTGGTCGAGCGGAAAGATCTGGATCTGCGTCTCAATCGGGATGCGGGCCGCCAGCTCGAGAAAATCGATGCCGTCCCGCCGCGTATTATTGGCGACGCTGCGGATGATCCGCTCGTGATACAGCAACCCGTATTCGAGAGGCGGCAGCGGGCTCATGTGGATACCCGCGAGCACCAGCGAGCCGCCCTTGCGGAGCGCCGCGAGCGCGGGCGGGACCAGCTCGCCGGCGGGCGCAAAGATGATCGAAGCATGCAGCTTCTCGGGCGGCTCCTCCGCGGCTGCGCCCGCCCACACCGCACCGAGCTCCCGCGCGAGACTACGGTGGCGCTCGTCACGGGTGCACACGTACACCTCGATGCCCCAATGTCGGGCGACTTGAATGCCGACGTGTGCGGCGGCGCCGAACCCGTACAGCCCGAGCTTCTGTCCCGGCGCAATGCCGCTCAGGCGGAGCGCTCGGAATCCGATGATGCCGGCACACAGCAGCGGCGCCGCCTGCAGCTCGCTGAAGCCGGCCGGCACCGGGTAGACAAACGCGGCAGGCGCAACGATGTATTTGGCATAGCCGCCATTCACCGTGTACCCGGTGAAATCCGCGCGCTCGCAGAGATTTTCCTTGCCGTCGCGGCAGTATTCGCAGGCGCCGCAGGTGCGATGCAGCCAGGGGACGCCAGCCATGCTGCCAGTCGCGAGTCCGGCGGCGCCGCTCTGCTCCACGATGCCAACCACCTGGTGGCCCGGAATGACTGGTTGCCCGCGCGGCGGCAGCTCTCCCTCGACCACGTGCAGATCGGTGCGGCAGATACCGCAGGCCAGCACGCGAATCAACACCTGTTCAGGCCCGGGCCGGGGTACGGGCACGTCAGCCAGCTCGAGTGGCTGCGACTCAACGCGTGCGGGCGCGCGCAGGAGACATGCTTTCATGCGGCTCCGCTTTCAGGATAACGGGCGGCGCGGAACACCGTAGACACCCTCCGCCGGGCCGCGGCCGCTCGCACGCCGCCGAGTGGAAACTCGCACGGGCCCGCGCCGGTTCCCATCAGTTCCGGAACGAACTGACGTCGATCGTGTGGCGCGTGTGTAGAAACCCGGGATTATCCTCGCGCAGGCGGCCGGCGCGGCGCTCCGCTGCCTCGGCTTCCTTCTTCCGTCCGTTCTTGCGCAGCAGGCGGGCATAACCATCGAGTACGTTTGCCACGCGGGGATTGCCGGGGCCAAGTGCCCGATCGAGAATGTCGATCACGCGCCGGTAACAGGAGATGGCTTCGCGCGCGCGCTCCGTCTGCTCGTAAAGCGCGGCCAACTGAAGCAACGTGGATGTGGAAAAGGGATGATCTCGGCCGAGACGATCATCGAGAATTGCCGCGGCTTTTGTGAGCGCGGCTTCGGCGCGCACGAAATCACGTGCAGTGCGATGCAATTCGCCCATGTCGGACCAGCAAAGGGCGACCCTGGGATGCCTGGGCCCGAGGGCGGCGACGCGGATCTCAAGCGCTCGGGCGAAGAGGCGTTCGGCAGTGTCCCGGTCGCCGCGGTCGAGCGCGATCCTCCCCAGATACCCAAGCGTAGCCGCGAGTTCCTGCGCGTTCGGCCCCAGGCGCTGCTCGATGATCTCGACCGCTTCGTCAAAATAGCGGCGCGCCATCGTCTGTTGTCCCTGCTCGAAGTACACCGAGCCGAGGTTGTGCAGTGTAATGGCAACCGAGACGTTCGCCGTCAGGTGCGAGCCGCGCTGAATGCGGAGCGCGCGCTCGAGCTGGGCCCGTGCTTCATAGTGCCTGCCTTCAGCGCGCAGGATGAGGGCCATATTGTTTAGCGTCGGCCCGAGCGCAAGGTGGTCCCGGCCCAACAGCCTCTCCTGCGCCGAGAGAGCTTCGGCGCCCACTTCCTTGGCTTCCGCCAGGTTGCCGCGGGCCTGCAGCACCACCGCCAGATTGTTGAGAATGGCGCCGTAGTCTGCTTTGTCCTGGTCCGGTTTCTGGGCCTCGACGGCCTGGCGAGCGTACCGTTCGGCGACGGAATACTCGCCCGCCTTGTATGCCTCCAAAGCTTTGCGGTTGAGCTCGCCCGCGCTCTTGCGTTTGGGTCGGGCGTCGGTTTCCTCCGGCGCCGCCGGCGAGGCATCAACCGGGAAACAGGCGGCTGCCATCGCCGCCAGCCAGATCACACAGGTCAGAGTTAGAAAAACCAGTTTCATGAAACCCTCCGGTGCCGTTACCGGCGGGTAACCCAAACCAACAGTCTTTCCCCTCCGCCAGGTTCGAAGAGCTAGACGATCTGCGGGAACAAAAGTTCGCTTGACGCCGCGGAAAACGGCGGCTGGCCGCCCCGCGGGTGCAAATGCCTGTTCCACCAGGCTCATCCCGGTGTTGCACGAGCACAACAGCCAGTGCCTCAGATCAAACCGTGACGCCGGAAGCAGCCGTGGAGACTGTATCGCCTGTTACAGGTAAATGTATTTTGCGCTCTGCCTACACCTCGCGTCGCTTGGGACCGAAATATTAGTGTTAGCGGGATTCCGGATTAGCGACGATACGTTGATCGGGACGCAATCGCAGTGGCGCAAGACTCATTTATCGACTACTACGAAGTTCTTCAAATCAGCCCGAACGCGCGGGCGGAGACGGTCCAGCGCGTATACCGGCTGCTCGCCCAGATGTATCACCCGGACAACAAGGACACGGGCGACCAGGAGCAATTTGCGCTCGTGCTCGAAGCCTATAAAGTTCTGAGCGACCCGGAGCGGCGCGCCGCCTACGACGTCGAGCACGGTCTCGCGCGCGGCGTCCGGTGGCGGATCATTGATCAGGCCGGCGCCGTCCAGGGCTTCGAGGCGGAGCGGCGGAAGCGCACGGCGATCCTCTCGTTGCTCTACAGCAAGCGCATCGTCGATCCGGACCGGCCGGCCTTGAACATTATCGAGCTGGAAAACCTGCTCGGCGTTGCCCGCGAGCACCTCGAGCTCAGCCTCTGGTATCTCCGCGAATCGGGCCGGATCACCCGCACGGATAATGGCCGTTTTGCCCTGACCATAAAAGGCATGGAGACGCTCGAAGAGATCGGCGACTCTCCCACACCGGTGACCCGAATGCTGACCGCGGGCGACGGCCACGGCGGCAACGGCAGCGCCGCCTAGCGTCCGCTGATGCTTTTTTGTGTTCACGCCTGAGGCTGGCCCCCGGAACGGGTTGCGGAAACTTCTCAGGCGGCATCCAGACTCGATGCCATAGCCCTGTATCGTTCCGTGCCTGTTCTGGCCCGCACGGGCTTGCCGCAGGCGCGCAGCTTCCGGCGGAACTGTTATCCTGAGGAGAATCGCGTCTCGGGAGGGAATCATGGTTCGCGCGCTTGCTTTGGGCGTCCTCGCTTGTGCCGGCGGGTATGCCGCCACTCCCACGTACAACAAAGATGTGCTCCCGATCCTCCAGAAGCATTGCCAGGAGTGCCACCGCGCCGGCGAGATCGGGCCAATGGCGTTCACCACTTACAAGGAGACCCGTCCCTGGGCCAAGGCGATCCGCGAAGCGGTACTCACACGCAAGATGCCGCCGTGGCATGCCGACCCGCACGTCGGCAAATTTATCAATGACCGCCGCCTGACACAGGCCGAGATTGACACCCTGGCCGGCTGGGCCGAATCCGGTGCCAAGGAGGGTGACCCCAAGGACGCACCGAAGCCGGTCAAGTTCGCCGAGGGCTGGACCATCGGCGAGCCGGACGTCGTGATCGACATGGAAGCGGACTACACCGTGCAGGCGAGCGGCACGATCGAGTACACGTATTTCGTGGCGCCGGCCGGCTTCACCGAAGACAAGTGGATCGAGAAGATCGAAGTGCGGCCGGGCAAGCGCTCAGTGGTGCACCACGTTGTGCTGTTCGTGCGGCCCCCCGGATCGAAGTTTGTGGCGGAGGCGAAGCCGGGCGCGCCGTACGTTCCGTCGCGCCGCGACCCGCCGCCGGGATCCCAGCGTCCGTCGCAAGGAGACCGTGGTGTGCTGTACGGCCTCACCGGCGCCAACGAGATGATCTCCACGTACGTGCCTGGGGGGCACGCATATGTCACGAAGCCGGGGCAGGGACGGCTGGTGCGAGCGGGCTCCGACCTCGTCTTTCAAATGCACTACACCGCCAATGGCCGGCAGGCCGTGGATCGCACGCGCGTGGGCATCGTGTTCTCCAAGGAGCCGCCGCGCGAGCGGGTGGTCAACACGTTCATCATGAACGGGAGCCTCCGCATCCCGCCGGGCGCGGCTGAGCACCGCGTCGACGCAAGAGTAGTGCTGCACGAAGACGTGAAGCTGCAGTCGCTGTTCCCGCACATGCACCTGCGCGGCAAGGCATTCGAGTACCGCGCGACTGTCCCCGGCGGTGAGACACGGATGCTGCTGCGCGTACCGAAATACGATTTCAACTGGCAGATGACATATTTGCTGGACGAGCCGCTGCTGCTGCCCAAGGGCACGCAGCTCGAGGCCACGGCCTGGTACGACAACTCGCCCAACAATCCGCACAATCCCGATTCGAAGGCGGAGGTTCTCTGGGGCGATCAGAGCTGGGACGAGATGCTGGCGGGCTTCGTCGACCTCGCCATCCCCGTGGACATGAATCCGGTCGATATCGCACGGCCGAAGCCGCGGGCGGTGCAATCGGCGGAGGCCCGCTAGCGCTAGCGGTTTCCTGGCGCAAAAATCCTGCTCGCGCCTCCCACCCGCTCGCTCACGCTCGCGGCCCGGCAGCGTTGCAGAGCACGCGGTGCGTTTTGTTGGGAAAGAGGTCGTCTCCGCTCAGCGGAGCTGTTGGCGTGCTTGCAGTTCCGTCATCATGTGCTCGAATTTGAGCTTCTGCTCCTCGTTGAGAAGACGCGTGATGCGGTTCTTGCCGGTCGAGCGGACGTCGTCCATCTGCGCCTGCAGAGTCTGGTAGTATTTCACGAAATCATCGAGTACCAGCTCGATCTCCGCTGCCTGGGAGGGGGTGAGGTTCAATTCTTTCTTGAACCGCTGCAGCGAAATGTCGCGCCCGCCTTCGCTCCAGTAGGGTCCCTGCCGGTGCCGCTCAATCGGAAAACCGAAGCGCATGGTGATCGCACCGGCCACGGCGCCGGACAGAAACACGAAGAGAAAAGTCGACACAATGCGCGGGTTCTGCCACAGAGCGCGATTCATGTCGAATTACTCTTCGTAGGTGGCGAGCGTTACCAGCAGAGTCTCCCTGTCCCGCTCGGGATTGTCACCGACGACGACCTCGGAGTCGGCACTGGCCATAATTGCTTCGGGCGCCGTTTGGCTCAGGTCCCGGGGCATGGTCGAGGATACGAAATACGAACCGAACAGGACTACGAAGCTGAAAGATGCGTAAGCGAGATGCTTCGCAAACGGGGATTCGCCGAAGAGACTCCAGACCGAAGGTCTGGCCTGGCTCTCAATTCGGGTTATCACCCTGGAATAAAACCCGGGTCGGGGGTCGATATTGTCGCTCGTCTTCACGGCGCGCAGCAACGGCTGCTGAGCTTTCATCGCCGCCACCTTCTCGCGGCACGACAGGCACTGCTTCAAGTGCTCTTCCACAGGCGGCAGACTGCCACCCTGCAGGTACGCTTCGAGGTTCCCTTTCACAGGCTCATGCATGGCTTCTTCCCCAAAACTCACAACGCTCGCGAATCTATGTTCGCTTTCGTCTCACGAGGCAACGGCTGTCTCCCTCGCCTTCATTCCTCAGGCCGCCATTTCACGCCGTCAGCAGCCCGCTTCCGCGGCTGAGCCGCTGCGCCGCCTTGAGCAGTTTCTGACGGGTGCGAAAGAGCTTGACCTTAATCGTATTCTCGTTCATTCCCGTCATCTGCGCCAGTTCCTCCACGGAGTGACCCTCCACCTCCTTCAGGAGGATCAGGGTCCGGTCCTCTTCCGACACCTTTGACAGTAGCTTGAGCACGAGATCGCGCTTCTCCAGCGTCGTATCCGCGCCCGGGCGCTGCTCCATCGCAGCTTCGGAATTCTCCATCAAAAGCGCATCGTCCTCCGAGAAGTCGCTCTCGTAGACGAGCTTACGTACCCGCTTCTTGCGCAGGTAATCGTAGCATTCATTGACCGTAATCTTGTAGATCCAGGTGAGCAGCGAGCTGCGGAAGTCAAAGTTCTGAATCGAAAAGTAGATCTTGGCGAAGACCTGTTGCGCAATGTCCTCGGCGTCGTTGTGGTTGCGCAAAATGCCGTAGATGATCGAGAAGACCTTCGCCTGGTAGCGCTCCACGATTTCGCGGAACGCCATTTCGTCTCTGGCCTGGACGCGCCTGACGAGCGCCGCTTCCTCAGAGTTTCGGTGATCCACTCGTTTCTTTGCCTGAGTTTTCTCGGCCTGAGTGTTTTCGCCGGAAGCGGGGAAGGTTAGCACGCCGCTCAAGCTGTTCATATCCAATGCGACGTGCCACTGGGTTCAACGGTTCCAATGATTTACGGGCTCTCTCCCGGTGTCGCCCGAAACCGGAGCCTGACCGGCCCCGCATCCATTCTGCCGGGCTCGGGCGGCACGGGAGATGGCCTCGGGCGTTCTCAGGCACATAGATCCTCAACATAACAGATTCCCAACTCCCGCTGAAAGTCGCCTCCCGCCCCAAAGAGCCGAGCTCGGGTTTCTGCATCCCGCAAAGCACCCCCGGCATCCATCAGGTGGATAACTCGGTACCGGCAAGTGGATACCGGGGTATCAGTGCATTACAATGGAAGCAATCCATTTCCCGGAGGGTTTGGGCGCATGATTCAGTTGACAGAGAACGCGGTTTCGAAGGTGCAGGAGATCCTCGACACGCAGGATCCGAAGCCGGCCGGGCTGCGCATCGCGGTCGTCGGTGGCGGCTGCTCGGGTTTCACCTACTCAATGGCATTCGAAAGCAGCCCTGGGTTGCTCGACAAGACCTACAGCTTCAATGGTTTGAAGGTCTTCGTCGACCAGGCTAGCCTGCTCTACCTGGAAGGCGCCGAAGTGGATTACGTCGAGACCCTCGAGGGCTCCGGTTTCAAGTTCAATAACCCCAACGTGAAGTCCACGTGCGGGTGCGGCAGCTCGTTCAACGCCTGAATGTCTCAAATGCCAGGATGCACCCCTCCGCCGAAGACGGCTGGCGGGCGCTTTTCTTTACCCGCCGGGGGTTAATAACCCCGCGGATGTTTCATACGTCGGTACCTGCCTGATTGCACCGCTGTCCCCGGACTGGCTTAAAGCATGGAGGGGGGGTCTGCCCCTGCCCCGCGCACGAGATGCGTTTCGGCGCCCATGGCTCATACGGCCCGCGCGGTAGAATCGTGGTTCCATGTTCCGCCATCTGCTCACCGAGCAGCGCAACCCTCAATCCGCCTCCATCGACACACTGTCAACCGATGAACTGCTGCGCGTGATTAATGCCGAGGACGCGAAAGTGGCGGCCGCGGTCGGGCGTGAAATTCCAGCAATCGCCCGGGCAGTGGACGCCATCGTCGAGCGCCTTGAGTGCGGTGGGCGGTTGTTCTACATCGGCGCAGGCACCAGCGGCCGGCTGGGGGTGCTGGACGCCGCCGAGTGTCCGCCGACCTACAACGTACACCACGATCTAGTGCAGGGCATCCTGGCCGGCGGCGAGAAAGCCCTGGCGCGCGCCACCGAGGCCTCGGAGGACGATCCCGCCGCCGGAGCGCGCGACCTGATTGAGCGGGGCTTCGGCCCGAAGGATGCCTTGACGGGAATCGCCGCCAGCGGGCGCACGCCCTACGTGCTCGGCGCCATCCGCCAGGCACGCGAGCTGGGCGCGTTGACCGTGGGCATAAGTTGCACACCCGACTCGGAGCTGTCCCGGGCGGTGGACCTGCCCATCGAGCTGCTCGTCGGGCCAGAGGTCGTGACCGGCTCGACCCGCATGAAGGCTGGCACGGCCACCAAGCTCGTGCTGAACATGATCAGCACCGGCACGATGATTCGCCTTGGATACGTTTGTGGCAACCTCATGGTGAACGTGCAGCCGCGCAACGAGAAGCTGCGCGACCGGGCGGCGCGGATCGTGGCGGAGATCGCGGGCGTGAGCTACGAGCGGGCGGCGGCGCTGGTTGACGAGACCAAACAGGTAAAGGCGGCCGTGGTGATGGCGCGGCTCGGCGTCGGCCGCGAAGAAGCGGAGCGGAGGCTCGCGGCCGCCGGAGGCATGCTGAGCAAAGCCTTACAATCGGAGAAGGCCGGCTAGCTGCCGGCCAGGTTCAAACCGATCCACAAAAATGGAACGTTTCGTCATCCAGGGCGGCGCGCGCCTGGAAGGGGAGATCCCCGCTAGCGGGTCGAAGAACGCGGCCCTGCCGGCGCTCGCAGCTTGCCTGCTTACCGGCGAGGCCGTGGTGTTGCGCCGTGTCCCGCGAGTGCGGGACATCCGCACCATGGAGAAGCTGCTTGCCTACATCGGCGCCGAGCTGGTGCTGGAGCCGAACGGTCCGCTCCATGTCCGCGCCGCCGTCATACAAGACCCGACGGCGCCTTACGAGCTGGTGAAGACGATGCGCGCTTCGAGCCTTGTCCTGGGGTCGCTGCTCGCCAGGACCGGACGCGCCAGGGTGTCAATGCCGGGCGGATGCGCGATCGGCGCGCGTCCCATCAACCTGCACGTGCACGCGCTCGAGCAGCTCGGGGCAACCCTGACGCAGGAGGGCGGCTACATTGAAGCGCGCGCCCCCAACGGCCTCCGCGGCACTCGCATCAACTTCGACCGGATCACGGTGACCGGCACCGAGGACGTGCTCATGGCTGCCGTGCTCGCCGAGGGCGAAACGGTTCTCGAAAACGCAGCCCGCGAGCCGGAAGTGGGGGACCTCGCCGCGCTGCTCGTGAAGATGGGCGCGAAGATCGAAGGCGCGGGCACATCCGTCATGCGCGTGCAGGGCGTCAGCCGCCTCGGCGGGGCGGAGCACACCATCATTCCTGATCGCATCGAGGCCGGCACATTCCTGCTGGCGGGCGCGATCACTGGGGGCGACCTGGTGGTCGCGAACTGCGAACTCGATCACCTGGGAGCGCTCATCGGCAAGCTCCGGGAAGCCGGAGCCGAGGTGGAGCCGGCCGGTGCCGCAGCGCTGCGCGTGCGGGCGCCACGGCCGCTCCAGGCGGTCGACTTGATCACCGAAGAGCACCCGGGCTTCCCGACCGACCTCCAGGCGCAGTACCTGGCGCTGATGACCCAGGCCCAGGGCATCGCCTTCATCACCGAGACCATCTTCGAAAACCGCTTCATGCACGCGCTGGAGCTGATCCGCATGGGCGCGAATATCCGCATTGAGGGCCGGCAGGCGATCGTGGCCGGCCCCGCCGCCCTGTCCGGCACTACGGTCATGGCGAGCGACCTGCGGGCGAGCGCGTCGCTGGTGCTCGCCGGACTCGTCGCGCGGGGAGAGACCGTAATCGACCGCGTGTACCACATCGACCGCGGCTATGAGAGCATAGAGTCCAAGCTGGCGCTGGCCGGCGCGAAAATCCGCAGGCTGGAGGAGTGATGGCCCAACCGGGGAAACGGCACAGTGAACGGTTTCTGGCGTTGGTGAAAGACGCCAAGACGCGCGTGCCCCAAATCGATATCGACGAGCTCCGGCGCATGCGCGAGCGCGGCGAGCCTTTCCTGCTCGTAGATACGCGCGAAGAGAGCGAGTGGGCTGCCGGACACGCCGCGGGCGCCATTCATCTCGGAAAGGGCGTCATCGAGCGCGACATCGAGAACACGGTGCCTGACACCTCGGCTCGCATCGTGCTGTATTGCGGCGGAGGATTCCGCTCCGCGCTCGCCGCTGACGCCTTGCAGCAGATGGGCTATACCGGCGTGATCTCAGTCGATGGAGGCTGGAGAGCTTATCAGGCGGCCGGGCTGCCCGTCGAGAAGTAGTCCACGCGGCGGCCGGCGCCGGTCACAGGATGATCATCTCGAAGCCGCGCCACAGAATGTAAAGCCAGACCAGCATCTCGACCACTTTCACCGTCTTCACAAAGAAGTCGTTCATGAACTCGAAGCGCAGCAGCATGCCGCAGGCGAGTCCCACCAGGATGATGCTGAAATTGAACGTCTCCTCGGGCCGCACCAGGGTAAAGAACACGACCAGCAGCCAGTAGAGCAGCGGCCAGTTGTTCTCGAGCGGCTTTCTCTGCCGGAATCCCGCCATGAAGATGGTGAACGCCAGCAGCAGAAGCAGCGTGACTGTGAAGTTCGTGGCGCGAAACATGGCTCAGAATGACCAGGTCAGGCTCGTGTATCCCGTGTGGGCACGATAGTCCTGTGCCCTTCCGAACTCCTCCGCATATTCGTATCGTTGGTACCCGATATTCCAGCGTACATTCTGCCGGAGCCGAATGGAAACCCGCGCCATCGGCGTTGAGAAAGCGAGCGGGTAGGTCCGGGCTGCGCTGAAAGCGGCCGCGGCGGCCTCCTGAGGTGTGACGCGGCGTCCGAGCAAGGTGCCGCCGGCCCGCCTCCCGTCGCCAGTGTCCTGCACACGGCTGTATCCGGCAAACACATCGACCCGCTGCCGCAAGCTGAGCCGCACTGTCGCGTGGCCAAAGTGCAGGTTGCTGATGTAGAGCGAACGGCCGCTGATGAGGTCGCCCGCCGCGAAGTACGCAATCCCGGAGAGCGTGTCCAGGTGGAGTTTGCTGTAGCCCCCATCCACGCCGGCCCACGGCCGCGGCGACCAGGAGGCATCAGCCGAGTAGCTGCGCGCCCTCGAGCTATGGGACGCCAGCGAGGCCGAGTTGAAGTTGTAATGCGAGCGCGCGGCGGCGGAAAACTGCAGGTTTCGGGCGCGGTACTGCAGGCGCGCGCCGAGCAGGTGGTAATCGCGGTCGCTGACCGGGAAGAACGGGCGATTGGCGCGGCCGATTTCCGAATCCAGATTCAAGGTCAGCGGTGAGGCGAGCCGCACCCGAATGCCGAACAGGCCCGTATGGGTCACGTTACTCTGCTCGGCGGCGGCGCGCTCGGGCGGGCCGCTCTCGAACAACTCCTGCGCGATCGAGCGGATGCGCCGGGTGCTCGCGTGATAGCCGGCCCGGAAATTGACGCGATCGTGCACGCGGATGTCGAGATCGGTCGTGCTGGCGATCGTCCGGATTCCCAGAAACCGGAAGTTCACGCGCTCGGTGAACAAACCGAGCAGACTCATCTCGCGGAATGAACCGTCGCCTTCCATGCGCGTGTGATGGATGGAAGTGTGATTCACCACCGTAATCGTCCGTGCCGGGAAAATGCTCGTCGTCAGGTTGGCCGCCAACACCGGCCGGCGCGCATCGCCGAAAACGAGCAATTGCCTCGCCCGCGCGGCGCCGAAGCGGTCGGTGCCCGAGAGCAGTTCGTCGAAAATGAACCGGCGCCGGCCGCCCGCATACGTGAAGCGGCCGTTCAGCGAATAGAGCCTGTCGCGGTCGTAGAGCACGTTCACGAGCCAGCGGTTCGTGCCGCCGTGATACGGCTGTGCACGGCGAAAAGAAGTGAGCGTGGTCGCGTCATCTGGGTGATTTCCTGCGAGCGGGCCTGTGATGGCCTGTTCGTCGTCGTCTTTGAACCATTCCCAGCCGCGCATCCAGGAAAGCTTGAGGCCGCCCAGCGCGATCTCGCTGCCGATGCGAAGCTCGTCCTGGCTGCGGCGCACGTTGCTGAAGAGCGGGAATTCGTCGCCGCGGATGTCGAACACCTGGATGGTGGACAGGCCCGGCCCATGTTGCTGGTTGCGTGAATAGCCGGCGAAGAACTTGATCCACGACTGCGGCAGAAGTGTGAAGCTGTGGTCCTGCAGCGCGCGCGTGGTGTCCAGAAAATGCTGGCCGAGCGCGATATTCAGCCCGGGATTGTAGTACTCGTTGCGCCGCCACAACAGGTCGTAGCGGTACACGCGGTTCTTCTGGACGCGAAAGGACGCTGACTCGTACGGGTCGTTGCCCAGGCCCTGCGTGTTCAGCAGCAACTCGTCGAGCCAGGCGCCATGACCTTCCCTCGCGTGGATGGAAAAGCTGCTCGAAAGCAGGCGCACTCCGTTTCCATAGTTGACGTCGCTGCGGTACTTGCCGAGGTTGCCGTCGACCGTATGAAACCGGTAGCCGGTCTCGAACGAGTTGACAAGGTTGTAGCCGCCGCGGTCCTCGCCTCGGGGCGGACCCACGGGCAGGTTGGTGGGAGCGACCGGCTCCTGGGCCGGCGCGGCGGCGGCGAGCATTGCGGCGATCAGAATCCGCGGCATCATCTCAGGAACCGTGGATCGGCGTTGGAGCCGTGGATGCGCACGTGGCAGGTCGTGCAGTTGTGAAAGCGCGGATCAGCCATGTTGTGCGAAGGTGACTGGACCGTGATGCCGTCGCCCTCGCGGCCGAAATTGCCCGCGCCGTTGTGGCACTCGAGGCACACGGTGAAAACGACCGGCCGCCGCAGCAGGCGCGGATTGGGGGAGCCGTGCGGCTGGTGGCAAACTTCGCAGCCGTCGGCGCGCACCGCCGCGTGCTCGAACAGGAACGGCCCGCGCTTGTCGACATGACATTTCATACAGGCCTCCTCGTTGGCGAGCGCCTGGCTGGTCATGCGCGGCCTCAAACCCGTGCGCCACGCCGGCGAGGGCGCGCCGTGCGGGTTGTGGCAATCCGAACACTGCATCAAACCTTCATTCACGCGGTGCTTGAATGGCATGGAGAACTGCGCGCGCACCGAAGTGTGGCAGCCGTAGCAGACTTCCCGCTGCACTTTGGCGAGCAGGAACTTCGGCGTCGCGGCCCGGTGGATGGAATGGCAGTTCGCGCAGACAACGTTGTTGAGCGTGTGCTCGGAGCGGCGGATGTTCGCGCGCGGGAAGTCCCGGCTATGGCATGCGAGGCAGCTATCGAGCACCTGCTTCGGCGTCATCACCGAGAAGGCGCGGATGGTCGCTTTGCCGCCCCTGGCTTCGACGTGCGCCTTGCCCGGTCCGTGGCAGCCTTCGCAACCCGCCCGCTCGGGCGGCTCGTCGCCGCTCGCCAGCAGCTTGTAATGCGGATTCTTGTAGAAGTTCACCCAAACGTTGGGATGGCAGCCGCGGCAGACCGAGCTGCCGACGTATTGCGGCTGCGCCGGATTGGCTGGAGTCGTGAGTGGGCCCGTTTGACCCCAAGCCGCGAGCGCCAACACGAACAGCGCGGCCATTCGGCGGCTTGCGGCGTGCACTTTCACACTATATCGGACAACCTTCCACTCGACCATGGAGTTCCGCGCGTCCGCTCGCGTTACATCCGGCCCTGCGGACGCCGCAACCGGCCCGTTGTCCGCGCTCAGTCACGTCGAAATCGCCTCGTTCGCCGCGTCCGCGGCGCTGCGCGGCTGCCTCACAAGCCCACAGCGGGTTTCGCGCCTCTCGCCTCCGCGACGCTTGTGCGCGCCCTGCACGGCCGGCTGGTTCGGACGTGCCCCCCGCCAGCGCCCGCTCAGAATGTGAACGAGATCCCGACGGTCGGCACGATGTTGTTGAGCCAGCCACTGACGCTCGCCCCCGTTGCGGGCGTGATGACCTTCTTTGGGAAAGGCGTGAGGTAGTCGTGCACATCCACGCGAAGGTGGACGTTGGCGGAAAGCTCGAACTTGACGCCGCCCCCGACCGAAACCAGCCCCGTGGTTTCCTGTGTTTTGGTAAGGATCGCGACGTTGCTGAGCGGTTGAAAGGCACGCTCGGCGCCGGTGCCGCGGTAAATCTTCGCGCCGCCACCGCCCGCGACGTACGGCCGCATCTTGGCGCCGCGCGGGGCGCCGTGTATCACAAGATCGTAGTGGATGATGTGCGACTGGGCGCCGAACGTGGCCTTCGTCCCGCCGGAGGATACTTTCATGTCGTGCTGCTGGAACATATAGCGGATCTCGCCGCCAAGATGGGTGTACATATCGTGGCCGACACCCGCCGACGCCGCCCAGCCGTTCTCGAACCCCGCGCTCGCGGACCCTCTCGGCCCCGACACGTCCTTTGAGTTGTGAAAGCTGCCGCCGCCCGCGACGGCGAATTCGTATTTTTGCGCAATGGCGAGCGGGGCGGCCAGGGCCACCCCCAGCGCAAGCAACAGTCTTTGCATATGCTCCTCTTCGCTCGGCGGCCGACGCGCACTTCGGCTCTATGCGATCTGCCGCGCGATATCGCTCTCGTGTTGAAGTGCCCTGGGACTCGGTCCTGGGCTTGCTATTCGACTACTCTGACGCTGACGACGGTGGACGCGCCGCCCTGCTTGATCTCGAGCGGCAAGTCCATGCCCGGAGGTACAGTGCCATACACGATGGCGTTAATTTGGTACACGCCTATCTGCCCGGGCACCAGCCCCGCGAATGTGACTTCGAGCTCGGCGCCCCCGATGGTCACCGTCGGCGGAATGATGGCCGACGTGAGGGTGTCCTCCGGAGCCGGCGTCCCGGTCTCGACCGACGGGGTGGTGCGTCCGAGGCCCGTGGCCAGAATCGTGATCACGTCGCCGTGGTGAATCGGGTTCGACACGGTCACCAGCTCATTGTTCCTTGTCCGGATGACCAGCGGGATGTCCGTCATCGGTCCGGCGCTGCCGGTACGGAAGATGCTGGGCGCCGCCGCCAGGATCGTCAGGTTGAAGTTATCACTGACGCCCCCCGGCGTGTTCAGCCGCAGAGTCGTGTTGCCGTCGACCTGGAATGGGAGCTGGGCGTTGATCTGCCGTGGCGAGACGAACAGGACCGGCACGCCGACCCCGTTCACCGTCAGGCAGCTATCGCCAAGCTGGGTCGGCAGCGGGTTTTGGCGCGACGCCTGGGTGACCGGGCTGAGGTTCTGCCCGAACACGCTGATCAGCCCCCCGGGCGCGACCGGCTGGGAGAGATCGGCGGCATTGACGACGCTTTCCAGCCGCGGCGGCGCCACGGCTTCGTCGTAGGTCCAGGGAAACACGGTCATGCCCGATGTGCTGAGGGACACTAGGCCAGTCCGGTTCGGAAGAATTGCGAGCGCGTGCGTCAGCGGGATTTCGGTGCTGCTGAGTACCGGCGCCTCGATGGTGCGGGTCGGCCGGATGCTGTCGCCGTTGCGCAGATTCACGCGCTGCAGCACGCCCGGGCTGGACGCGTTCGGCGCACTGAAGCGGATGCCGCCTTCGTCGCTGAAAGCGAAGCCGGCGGTCTGGCCGGTCGCCGTCTCAAACTGCGCCGTCGGAACCAGCGATGCGTTCAGCAGGCGGTTGCCGGCGACGAACTGATCAAAGCTGGAGGCGGCAATCGCTCCCTGGATCGCCGCATCCTTGCGGCCGACCGTGAAAGTGTTCTGGTTCGCGTTGTACAGCAACAGCGTCCCGTCGGGCTGGGCATAGAGAATGGATGAGCCGTTCGGCGTTGCCACCAGGCGCCCGTCCGGCGCGAGATTGCCGTTCTCGAAGATCCCCAGCGAGGCGAACTTCTCCGCCTGCCGGCTGAACAGGTCCGCGCGCAACAGCCAGCCTTTGTTCTGGTGGTCCACACCATGGATCAGGATGGCGTTGCTCGAGACCGCGATCGAGTGCGGAGACATCGGCACACGGATGGGCGGCAGGCTCTCGAGCGTTTCCAGGTCCCACACGCCGACCACCCAGGAGGCCGAGTTCGCAACCAGCAGATAACGCCGGTCGAACGTGACCGCCATCCCCGTGGGCGCATTGCCCGTCCGCAGCACCCCCACCTGGCTCATCGTGTTCGCGTCGAAGACCAGCACATCGTTATGGCTCTTGCGCAGAACGAACAGACGGTCGTGGCCCGGGTCGGCGGCGATGTCGGCCAGAGTTCCCGGGATGTTGACGAAACTTCCGCGCTGGTCGGGCTCGCGGGAGTTGATCAGCACGCGCACGTCCCGGGGAATGTTCACGGCCGCTTGCGACTTGATCGTGATGTTCGCCGCCACCGTGCCCTTCAGGTTGGCGAAGGCGCCCGGGTCCACCGTGACGCGCACCACCGCGGGAGTCACGCCCGAGGCGGGCGACAGCCGCACGCCCGCCTGGGTCGTGCTGACGGTGAAAGGCGTATTTCCTCCTCCGGCATCCACGATGGTGAGCGTCTGGGTGGCTACCGCGCGATCGCAGAAGTTCCCGCGGAATACCAGGTCTTCCTGCACCGCGTTCACGCGGGCCGCGCGCTCGAGGTCACCCACGGGCAGCACGATAATGCCGCTTTCCGAAACTCCGAACATGGTGCTGCCGTCGGCCGAGAGCACGCTCCTGCCCTGGAAGTGCTCGGGCAGCCGGATCTTGTCCCGCAGCAGCAGGTTGTCGGTGTCGAGGATCTTCAGCACCGGCGCGCTCTGGGGAGTTTCGCCGCGCTCCTGCACTTGGGCATAGATCAGACCGCGCGCCGAATCGAACACCGAGGTGCCGATGTCGAGTGATTGCGCCGTGTTGTCCAGCCAACTGATGAACGTGCTGCGATCATCGATCAACATCCAGGCGCCCATCCAGCGGGAACCGTCGTGGTTGACGCTCACTACTCGCGGGCCGACCGGACCGCCGCCGAAGACGAACCCGCCCGGCGTGATCGACTTGCTGTTGACGTCGTAGCTGAACGTGATGCCGTCGCCGAAAACATACATGCGCTGCCCGTCGCCCGACACGCCGATGGAGGCCGACTTGATGGTGTTCGGGAACGTGGCGGGTGGCTGCGGCAGGGTCTTGGCCGCGATCTCGGTGATCGTGCCCGCTACGGAAGTGGCGCCGCTCGCCGGATCGAAGATGATGATTTCCTTGGTGGTGACGATGAGAGCTTTGTTGTCGATGCCGAAGCCCACCCCGAGCGGCGGGTTCCCGAGAGCGAACGTCTGGCGGGAGTCGGCGCTCAGGTCGATCACGGTGATCGCGTTGTTCGGCGTGGCCGGAGCCGCGAAGTTGCTGAAATGCACCACCACCAGGTAGCGGCCGTCGGGCGACAGAGCGAGCCCGCTCGGCTGCGCCGCCACGTTGATGGAGCGCTGCACCGTGTAGTCGGCAAGCGACATCACCTCGATGCGATTGGCCGTGAAATTGGCGACGTAGAGCACGCCCCGGCCTTCATCGAGCGCCAGGTCCGCCGCGTGGCCGCCAATGGCGACCACTTTGCCGAAAGTGGCTGCCAGCAGCGGCGCCCCGGCCGCGAGCAGAAAGATAAGAGCGGTTTTCGACAACCAACGTCTGCGATTCATAAAAGCAACACCTCGATCACCTGATGCAATCCTCTCGATCCCATGCAGGGACCTGACACCTCTACCTCTCCGGCCGCATAGCGAAGTGTCCGCGCCGGGGCTGAAGCACCGCGCCCAGCCCCCGCGATCGAACCCTTTGGGGAACGCGAACCCGCTATTCGGCGCGTTTCTTACGCCGCAACACGATCACCCCAAGCAGAATGACTGCCAGGACGGTGCATACGATCCGGATCATTGACTGGTCCATGACGTTCTCCTTTCATTCAAGGTCCATTACTCCGCGGCGCCGGCGAGCGTGCGCCGCCATTGCTCAAATCGAATTCATCATCGGGAGCAGCTCGCGGATGATCTTCACCACCACCGGACCGACGGTCACCACAAAGAGCGTCGGCAAAATGAAAAAGAAGATCGGAAACACGAGCTTGACACCGAGCTTGGCCGCTTTCTCCTCGGCCGTCTGCCTGGCCTGCACACGCATATAATCGGCGTGCCCCCGCAAACTCTGCGCGATCCCCGTGCCGAAGCGGTCGGCCTGGATCAGCACGGCCACCAGCTTCTTCAGGTCGTCGACCGATGTTCGCTCCGCCAGATTGCGCAGAGCCTCGGTGCGGCGCTTGCCCGCCTTCAGCTCCAGGTTCACCAGCGCGAACTCCTCGCTGATTTCCGGGTGCGCATGCTCCAGCTCCTTCGAAACCTGGAGAATTGCCTGGTCAAGCCCGAGCCCGGACTCAACGCACACCACCATGAGGTCAAGAGCATTCGGCAGCCCCCGCCGAACCTCCTTCTGCCGCCGCCGCGAGCGGATCTTGATGTATTCATTCGGACCGAAAAATCCCAGGACCGCGGCAAACAGCACCGCCATCACCTTGTTGGAGGGGTCGGCCGACGAACTGCTGACCGCGAACGTCATCAGCAGCGGGCACAGGATGCCCAACACCAGCTTCGAGCCGTACAGAATCTTCAGCGCCTTCTGGTTGCGGATGCCGGCACGGATCAGCCGCCGCTGCATCACGCTGGCGTCTTTGGGCGACGCCGGGATGATGTTTCCCAGCCTTTGCAGCATCTCGCGGAACGCCAGGCTCGGGTGCACCGGGGCCGCTTCGCGATGCTGCATCGAGGTCCCCGCCACGCGCTCCATCGCTTCCTTCGGCCGCACCCACAGCCGCATTCCGGCCATGGTAATCACGACCATCACCACCATGAACAACAATGCGGTAAGAATGATCTGCGCCATGCCTCAGACCTCGATCGCCACGATCTTCTTGATGCAGAGGTAGCCGAGCAACTGCAGCGCGACCGCTACCCCGGCCATGATGTTGCCGGTCTCGTCGAGAAAGAAGAACTTCACGTAATCCGGATTCGTGAAGAACATGAGGATCGCCACCACAATGGGAATGCACGTCAGCGCAATACCGGTCATGCGCCCGTGCGCGCTGACGGCGCGGATCTTCCCGCGCAGCTTGAAGCGTTCGCGGATGACGTAGGCGAGCTTGTCCAGGATTTCCGCGAGGTTGCCGCCCGTGCGCTTCTGCAGCAGCACCGCCGAGACAAAGAACTGCACGTCGAGCAGAGGCACGCGCGTGGACAGCTTCTGCAGCGACACGTCCAGCGGCAGGCCGAGGTTGTGTTCCTCGAACGTACGCCGGAATTCTCCCGCCAGTGGTTCCTGGAACTCACGGTAGATCATCTCGAGCGACACCGAGAAGGCGTGCCCCGCCCGCATCGAGCGGGAAATGAATTCCAGGCTGTCCGGGAAAATCTCCTCGAACGCCCGTAACCGCCGCTTGCGCAGCCGTACCACGTACATCAGCGGCAACACCCCCCCGGCGGCGGCCACGAGCAGCGCCCAGGGACGGAAGGACGGCGGCAGGAACACCCAGGCCAGCAGGTAAGCCAAAATGAATCCGGCCATGCAGCCGTGCACGAAGCGGGCCACGTGCCACTTCAGACCGGCCTGCTCGATCAGCGCCTGCGTGCGCTCCATCAGGTCGTATTTCTTGAGCAGGCGCTGCACGATGGGACCTTTGCCCACCGGCTCGCTTTCAAACAATGCCGGCTTGGAAGGCTCTCCTTTGCCCTTCTTTCGCGGCTGCGTGCCGAGCAGGCGATTGCGCATCTTCTCGATGTCCGCCGTGCGCAGCACGCGCGTCAGAAACCACCAGGCGGCTACGGCGCCGAGCCAGATGAGCACGACAATAATGGCAAAACCACTCATGAGCGCCTCAGACTTCCAGAACTTCGTCGAACAGGTCCGGCCGCAGCCGGATGCCGGCCGCGAGCAGCTTTTCGTAAAATTTCGGACGGATGCCGGTGGCGGCAAAGCGTCCCAGGATCCGCCCCTCGGGGCTGACGCCGCGCTTCTCGAATACGAAGATGTCCTGCAAGGTGACGATCTCGCCCTCCATGCCGGTCACCTCCGTGATCGCCACCGTCCGCCGGGTGCCGTCGCTGAAGCGGTTCGCCTGCACGATCACCTGAACGGCGCTGGCAATCTGCTGCCGGATCGAGATGAGCTGCATGTTCGCATTGGCCATCGAGACCATCACTTCCAGGCGCGAGATGGCGTCGCGCGGGCTGTTGGCGTGAATCGTGGTGAGCGAGCCGTCGTGGCCCGTGTTCATCGCCTGCAGCATGTCCAGAGCCTCACCCCCGCGAACCTCGCCGATCACGATCCGGTCGGGACGCATGCGCAGGCTGTTGATCAGCAACTCGCGCTGCCGCACCGCGCCCTGACCTTCAAGATTGGGCGGCCGGGTCTCGAGACGCGCCACGTGCGGCTGTTTGAGCTGCAGCTCGGCCGCGTCCTCGATGGTGACGATGCGTTCCTTTTTGTTGATGAATGCCGAAAGCGCGTTCAAAAGCGTCGTCTTTCCCGAGCCCGTGCCCCCGGAAACGATGATGTTCAGCCGCGCCCTGACGGCCGCCTCCAGTAGCTCCATCATGCCCTGAGTCATCGACTTGCGGTCGACCAGGTCCGGCGCCATCAGCTTGTCCTGCGCGAAACGCCGGATCGAGAGCAGCGGCCCGTCGAGCGCGAGCGGCGGGATGATGGCGTTGACGCGCGAGCCGTCGCTCAGGCGCGCATCCACCATGGGGTTGGATTCGTCGATGCGGCGCCCGACCTGGGAAACAATCTTGTCGATGATCCGTAGCAGGTGCTGGTCGTCGCGAAACGTAACGCTGGTCGGCTCCAGAATGCCGCGGCGCTCGACAAACACCAGCTTGCTGCCGTTCACCAGGATGTCGGAAATGGTCGCATCCTGCAGCAGCGGCTCGAGCGGCCCGAGACCGAAAACCTCGTCCAGCACCTCATCGCAGATCTGCTGCTTTTCGAGCGAGCTCAGCAGGGTGGGCTCGTTGTCGATCAGCGTGATCAAAGCCTGCCGGACCTCGGAGCGGACCCGCTGGTTGTCGATGGTCGCGAGCGCTTCCAGGTTGATCTTGTCGAGCAGCTTGCGGTGGAGCGTGAACTTCAGCTCCTGATATTCGGGCTTGAGATGCACCCGCGGCTGAGCCGCGTTCTTCAGCAGCCTTTGTTCCCAGGTCAACTGGGCCGGCATTTTTTGTTCAAACGTTGGCAGCATATCCACTCATCCCTACAGCAGCGACAGCACCGGCCGCGCCGGCCCCAGGCGGCGCAGCGCCGTCTGTGGCGGCAGCGCTCCGGCCAGCTTGCTCGCCAGGCCGTCAATCGCCCGGCCCAGCTCCGTATCGGCCTCCAGCGGCTCGCCCATCGCTACCACCCGGTGCAGAGAAAAATAATCGTTCGGCAGGCTGGCATCCACCTTGCAGTCGAACAGCTTGCTCAGGCCGCCCGTGTTGATGCCGTCGTTCTTGTTGATCCGGTTCACCAGCAACTGAAACCGGCTCGGCTCAAAACCGAGCTGCGTCAGCATTCGCACCGCCTTGCGCGCCAGGTGCAGGCTGCCCAGCTCGGAGGTGGAGATCAGGAACGCACGGTCGGATTCCGAGAGCGCCATCAGGCTTACGCGATGAAAGATCGAGGGCAGATCGGTGACGACCCAGGCGTAGCGCCGCCGCGCATATTGCAGCAGCTCGTGCAGGCGCGCCGGATCGAGCGGCTCCGGGTGCGGCAGCTCCGGACCCGCCAGCACATCGACGCCGCCGTTGCTGCTCACCAGCGATGACCAGAAGTCCGGCTCCAGCCGCTCGGAGTTGCTCAGCGCATCCACGATTGAGTACTGCGGTTCGAGCTTGAGATAGAAGCCCAGGCTGCCGCACATCAGGTCGAGATCAACCAACAGCACCGGCTGTTTGGAGCACCGCTGCAGGGCAAAGGCGGTCTGCACCGCGAGCGTCGAAGCGCCTGATCCGGGCTTCGCGCTGGAGAAGACCACCAGCTTGCCCTGGTCGCGGTCGCTGCCCGTCTCCGGCTGCAACAGCTTTTGAATGCGCGAGACCGCCGCTTCCTGAACCGAAATTTCGAAGGGCGCGTAAAGAAACTCGCTGGCGCCGTTGCGCAGCGATTTCACGATCGCCGTGGAGTCGTTGTGCAGGTGCAGCCCGATCACGTGCACCGGCGGCCGCAGCGACGTGGCGAAGCGGATCAGCTCGCACGCGGCATCCAGGCTCGTGCCGACGTCCAGCAGCAGCACGTCCGGCCGCAGTTGGTGCAGCTTTCCGTCAATCTGATGCGGGCTCAGGTACTGCGGCACGTCCGCCAGAATGCGGAACGCGCGCGAAACCTGCAGGCTCGCTGCGAACTGCTCGGCGAGCGCGCGGCTCGGCGAGATCAGGAGCGCCGTGAGTTCTTCCTTTCGGGCCATGGCTACGCTCTCGTAACGCCTCTCACGCCTAGCTCTTCGACTCCTTCTTTGCCGCGCCTTTTTTGCCCGCTTTCACCGCCGGCGACGCCGGCTCGGCCTGCGAGCGCTTCTCTCCCGAGGCGCCGGACGGCGCGTACGGCTTCAGGAATTCGCGCGGCATCACCGGCAGTGGCGCCGGCTCTCCCGGATTCAGCGGACGCGCCACCTCGGGCGTGACGATCACCACCAGCTCGGTCCTGTTCTTGCGTTCCTCGCGGCTGCGGAAGAGCGCGCCCAGCAGCGGGATATTCGCGAGCCCCGGAATCTTCTGCACGGTTTCCGTCAGGCGGTCATCGATTAGGCCGCCGATCACAAAACTCTGGCCCTCACTCAGCTCGATATTGGTCTCCATGCGCCGCGACGCCAGCGCCGGGATCACGAATCCCGAAAAGGTCACGGCATTGGCCAGGTCAATGGTGGAGACCTCGGGCTGGACGAACATCTTGACCGTGTTGTTTTCCGTCAGCAGCGGATTGAACCGCAGCCGGATGCCGAACTCGCGGAACTGGATCGTGACCGCTCCGGCATTGCCCCCGCCCTGCAGGACGGGAACCGGAAACTCGCCGCCCACCAGGAAGGCCGCTTCCTTCCCGTTGGTCGTCACCAGGTTGGGCTCGGCCAGGATCTGCAGCAATCCCTGGCTCTGCAGCGCGCGAATGAACGCCGCCAGATTGATGTCCGGGCGAAAGGCAAACACGTTCAAAGCGTCCGTGATCGTGAAGTTCGCGGTCGCGGAGTTCCCCGCCGGAATTCCGCCGCGCAGCTCGCTCGTCTGTGGCGGCGAAAACTGCCCCGTAGCGACGCGGCCGATCGTGTTCAGCGCGCCCGTGGACACGACGTTTGCGCCCAGCGCCACGCTGGCGTTGCGGTTCAGCTCCGCGAACTTGACCCGCAGCATGATCTGCTTGTCCACCGGCGCGGGCGCCACCTGCAGGTTGTTGACGATACTCTTCGCGAACGGCGTGACCATGGCGACCACTTTGTCCGCCACGTCCTTGGTCGAGACGCGGCCGGTGAGCGACAGAGAGTCGCGCGTCGACTGCACCTGGATGGTCTCCTTCGGGAACGTCTCCTTCAGCAGCCGCCGCAGCGGCTCGAGGTTCTGCTCCACCGTGATGCTGTAGATGGTCCGCTGGCCCGTCTTCGACCAGATGATGACCGTCGCCGAACCAGCCGCCTTCGCATGCAGCAGGATCTCGCGCGTGGTGACTGCGATCGCGTCCACAACCGCTGGGTCGCTGGTCGAGATCTGTCGGATGTCGTTCGGATAGTCGAGCACGATGCTCCGGCCGACCGTCAGCCGCAGCTCCTCAACCGACTGCGCCTGAACGGCGCCTGTGATCGCCAGGCACGCGAATGCAACCGCGGCCGGCACCGGCAGCTTCTTCAAAAGCCTTGTCCGTATGAGCGATGTCATGGATGCGTACCCGATTTAGTTCGTCTTCGCCTGCCCCACAACTTCCACGCTGCGCTGGTTGCCCCGAATCACGATTACTTCCGGCGGAGGAGGCGGCGGAGGTGGCGCGGGCGCCGCTTGTGCAATCACTGTCCTGACCGGCCTCGGCTTCGGGCTCGGGCTCGGCGCGGCCGGTTTCACCGGTGGCCGGTTGCTCCGATAGAGCGCCGTCGTCAGCACGCCCGGCGTATTTTGCAATTCCTGGTCGCTGCCGTTGCGCAACACCAGCTGAATCCGTCCTTCGTTGCCCGCGAGCGTCAGAATTTCAGCCTGCTCCGGCGTAACCAGCAGCGTGACCGTGGGCGCGTTGATCGCCTGGCCGCGCGAGTCCGGCTGAATCGTCTGGCCGGCCGAGAGCACCAGGATGTTTTGCAGCACCGTCGTGGTCATCGTCTCCGAACCCTGGGCCGGGGGACGCCCGGTCGCCAGCACGTCCACGCGCAGGCCCGGCAGCACGAAGCCGGCCACGCCGACTACGTCGCTGACCCGCACCGTCACCGCGCGCATGCCCACCGGGATGATCGGCGCCAGGCCCAGGCCGCTGCCACGCGCCGCCAGCCGGCCCTCCAGAACGGGCTCGTCCATCAGAATGTTGCTCACCACGGGCCGATCGATCACTTCATCGACCTTGGAAAACGCTCCCTTGGGGAACTGGTCAGCGGGCGCCTTGGCCAGCTTCAGATCTGCCGGCTTGATGGTGACTCCCACCGGCAATGGCTTGGCGGCGATCACCACGTCCTTGGTGTCCGTCGGCTCCGATTTCGCGCCGCTGGCCGGAGCCATGGTCATCCTGTAGAAGATGGTTGACACCACCAGGGCGAACATTAAGCTCACCCCCAGCACAGTGATAAATCTGCGATCCATTTGCGTGAACTCTCCTGATTGCCGAAACGCCTACACCTCAACGCGCGCAAGCACGTATGTTTTCGCGCCCAACAGCGGCGCATATGTTGTCTACCCTCCTAGTACTTTCGGCGGTTGCAGTTTCTTTCATTAGTCTTGGTCGGGTTTTTCCGAGGCGTATGCGCCTGTCTCCCGCCAGATTTCACGCCCTGCTTTCCCCGCGCGGACAGTGGCAAAAGAATGAGATATCCTGCCGCGGTGTGGGCGCTCTCTTTAGCCGGCTCGGCCGTCGCAGGACACTTTGCCGTATTCAGGGAAACGCACAACTGAGCTAGCGTCGGGCGAACAGGACCGCCTTGCCGTCGTCGGCGAGAATCTTCCAGTCCGCCTGCGTCTTCAAGAGCTCGGCGAGCGGCCACTCCACCGGCGCGAGCACCATGTCGAATTTGTATTTCTCGAGCAGCGTGCGCCAGGGATGCCCGCCCTGGCTCATTTGCAGATACTCTTTGCCCAGGTCTTGGCCGTAGAAATCGCTGCGGCCATCGACGAATACTTTCTGTTGCGGGTACGACCGGAAAATCAGGTAATCGCCCCACTGGTCCATGGTGAGGACCCGCTGCGCCGCCAGTTGCGCGCGGTACTTCTCCACCATCCCGACGGGGAAATGTGTTGCCGGAAAATTGTCGGGCCAGCGAATGGGC
>JACOTZ010000261.1 GCA_016178155.1 Acidobacteriota bacterium | reverse complement strand
CTGGTTTGGCGTCTCTGGGCGTTGCGAGCAAGCGTCCGATGGGCGTTCGTCTCCAGTCCACGGGGCGCAGGATGATCGGGATGACGCGTGTTTGTCCTCTGGCATGTCGTTGGAGGGCTGTGCGCATTTCTCGTCGGTAGCAGTAATCGGAGTTGATGAAGTCAGGGCTGATGAGCAGCAAGACGAGGTCAGCGCTTGCCAAGCGTCGATCGATTTCCGTGTCGAGGTCCGTGCCAGGAGTGATTCTTCGGTCGTGCCAGGTGTCGATGAGAGAGCTTCTACGCAAAGGGGAGAGGTGCTTATCGAGTTCTTCGCGCAGCCGCTCGTCGCGGTGCGCGTACGACAGGAACACGCTGACGCGTGGCGTCCGGCGACGTCCCGCGGCATCACGTGTTCGCTGCGCTATCAAGAACAGCACTCCTTCTCAGGGAGACTCTTGTCCGAATACCTCCCTTATGATGCAACAAAATGTTGCACTGTACAATTTAGTTTGCAACTTTTTGTGACTACCTAGAGGGCGTCTAAGGTCATCATTGGCCCTATCTCACTTGTTTTGTTGGGGATTGGACCAGGCGCAAGGCCGAGATATCAGTGGTGGCACGCCTCTCCCCCCGCGTTCACGCCTAAACCTTTATCGGCTCGCTCGCTGGCGCTCGACTCGCTCGTAAAGGTTTCGGTCCCACTCGGGACCGCCGGGCGGCGCGGGAGGATCAGTGCCGTGACTCCGTTGTGACTCCATTCGCGGCTCATGCAAACGCGTTGTCGGCGATGTCTCTAGGCGTAACGTAATCACTCAGAGAGTCGCCGCACTTCGGAGGTCAATCCCTAGCGGGCAGCTCATTGTGTCAGACCTGTCTAGTCTTGCCGAAGGGTGACGGACCCAGGAACACGATTCTCCCTCCGGACTGTTATCCCTGGTAATCGCACCGGCCATAATTCCGGCGCACATTGGAGCCACTTCTTTCCGTTCCGTGTGACCAAGCAATTGACATCGAGCCCAGGTCCATTTCCACTCACGCGATAAACAGGTATCTTATCGTGATCACGACGAGCAGAACGCTGATCGCTGAGAAAGTTTTTGTAGTGCTTCGTCTCATTTAGCCGCTGGTCGGAGATCTCGCAAAGGGCGTCGGCCAACACTTCTTCCGTCACAGCTCGATTATCCGGCCTGAGCTTTGTGGCCAGGATCTCCGCAAGCTCATCGAGTTGATCCCACCGAATCAGTATGAACTTCGCGAGAATCTCGGTCGCCGTCAAGTCGCCATTGGAGTCCAGCGGCCATGTGCGGGTGATCCGCAACCCCGGCACTCGCTCCTGCTGCAGTTTTTGAGCGCCGCGGGTTTTAAACGCAAATTCGTACGCTTTCTATCTGCGGCCCGCTGCGTCGCGCCGTGGCTACGGTCGTGGTGAGAAATGCGGGCCGGAGCCGGGTTGCGGCGCTACACTCTGGGTATGCGTTTGGTCCTCGCGTCGCTGGCGCTTGTGGTGCCGCTCTACGCGCAGAAGCTGAACTTCGACGCGCAGGCGCTGATGAAGATCGCGCGCATCAGCGAGCCGCAGCTTTCGCCCGACGGCAAGCTGGTTGCGTTCACTGTGGAGACCGTTGACCTCGAGAAGAACAGCAAGCCGAAGCACATCTACGTTGTGCCGGCGGGCGGCGGAACGGCAGTGCAGATCACGCGCGAAGGCACGCAGAACCAACGGCCGCGCTGGATGCCGGACTCAAAGCAGCTCGTGTTTCTCTCGAATCGGAGCGGCTCACAGCAGATCTGGTCGATGAACGCGGACGGATCGGCGCCGAAGCAGATCGCGAATCTTTCGACCGAAGCCGACGGGGTGACGGTCTCCCGCGACGGCCGCATGCTGCTGTTCACGAGCGAGGTCTTTCCGGGCTGTCCCGACGATGCCTGCAACCAGGCGAAGCTCGCGGCTGAGAAGAGCGGGAGGACACAGGCGCGAATCTACGATGCGCTGCTGTACCGCCATTGGACGAAGTGGGCGAGCGCGCGGCGGAAGCACCTGCTGGTGATGCCGGCCGAGGGTGGCAAGTACAAGGACCTGACGCCGGCGGCATTCGAGGTCCCGCCGTTCTCGCTCAGCGGGCCGGACGACTACGGCTTCTCCCCCGACGGCAAGGAGGTCGCGTATGCGGCAAATACGGACGCGGACCAGGCGACGAGCACGAACGTGGACCTCTTCACCGTTCCCGTGACCGGAGGCGAGGCGAAGCGCATCTCGACCAGCCTGGGCGCGGACCGCTCGCCGGTGTACTCGCCCGACGGCAACTACATCGCGTTCCGGTCGCAGCAGCGGTCGGGCTACGAGTCTGACCGCTGGCGGCTGGCGGTGTTCGAGCGCGCCACGGGCAAGGTGAACCTGGTGAACGAGAGCCAGGACCGGCCGGTGGAGAGCCTGGCATGGTCGCCGGATTCCTCGCGGATCTTCTACGTAACCGAGGACCGCGGGCGCGGGCACGTGCAGATGATCGCGGCGGCCGGCGGAGTCTCGCGCGCGATCACGCCGGGCGCGGGCCATATCGATGACATCCAGTTCGCGCCGGACGATTCCTTCATGATCTACACGGAGCAGACGGGGTCGAGGCCCGTCGAGATTTACCGCGCCTCGCGCAGCGGCGGCACGCCGATTCCGCTGGCGCGGCTGAACGACGCCGTGATCGGGCAGTGCGCGCTGACACCGTTCGAGGAGTTCTGGGTGGAAGCGCCCGACAAAAGCCGCGTCCACAGCTTCGTGGTAAAGCCCCCGGGCTTCGATCCGAAACGGAAATACCCGGTTGTGTTTTTGATCCACGGAGGCCCGCAGAGCGCGTGGGGCGAGTCGTGGTCGTACCGGTGGAACGCGCAGGTGTTTGCCGGCGCGGGCTACGTGGTGGTGATGCCAAACCCGCGCGGGTCGACGGGCTATGGCCAGAAGTTCACGGATGAGATCAATGCCGACTGGGGCGGCAAGGTCTACGAAGACATCATGGCGGTGGTGGAACACGTCGCGGCGCTGTCCTACACGGACGCGAACCGGCTCACGGCGGCGGGCGGATCGTACGGCGGCTACATGGTGAACTGGCTGCTGGGGCATACGGACCGGTTTCGGGCCCTGATATCGCACGCAGGCCTTTACGACCTGTCGAGCTTCACGCTCGAAACCGAAGAGCTGTGGTTTCCGCTGTGGGAGTTCCGGGGGCTGCCGTGGGAGAATCCGGAGCTGTACACGCAGTTTTCGCCGGGCACGTACGCCAAGGACTTCAAGACGCCGACGCTGGTGGTTCATGGCGAGCAGGATTTTCGCGTGCCCTACGGCCAGGGGCTGCAGCTCTTCACGGCTCTGCAGATGCAGCGGGCGCCCTCAAAGCTGCTGCTGTTCCCCGACGAGGGGCATTGGATTCTGAAGCCGCAGAACAGCATCCTGTGGTACGCGACGGTTCTCGACTGGTTGAAACGCTGGTCGGGCGGGCGGCACTAGGCTGGAATTCGTGGGCTGGGGAGAGCACGGGCAACGCGGCGGAGCGAAACGAAACGTTCCCCGATGAGGACGGTCCAAGTTTGCGTTGGGAGAGAGAATCGACTACGACGTGATTGTCGTCGGCGGGGGACCGGCGGGGTTGAGCGCGGCGACGGTGCTCGGGCGGTGTTTGCGGCGCGTGCTGGTCTGCGACGCTGGCAATCCGCGCAATGCGCGTGCGTGCGGTGTGCACGCGTTCCTGACGCGCGACGGCGCCCGGCCCGGGGAGCTCGCGCAGATTGCACGCGAGCAGATGGCACGCTACGGCGTCGAGTTTCGCGAAACCACGGTGATGCACGTGCGCCGCGAGGGAGACGCGTTCGCAGTCGAGCTGCTCGACGGGACAGAGCTGCGCGGCCGCAAGGTGCTGCTGGCCACGGGAGTGGTGGACAAGATACCGGCGATTCCCGGGATTGAGGAACTCTACGGCAAGAGCGTGCACCATTGCCCGTACTGCGACGGCTGGGAGCACCGCGGGGAAGCCTCGCGGTGTATGGCAGAGGCCATCACGGCGCGAGATTCGCGGTGGAAATGAAGGCGTGGAGCGATGACGTCGCGCTCTGCACGAACGGAGCGTCGCGGCTGAAAGATGAGGACCGGCAGCGGCTCGCGCGGCACAGCGTCACCCTCTACCAACAGCGTATCCTGCGGCTGGAAGGCGAGCTGGGGTCGCTCCGGCGGATCATCTTCAGCGACGGCAAAGCGCTCGCGCGCGACGCGCTCTTTTTGAGCATGGCCAATGTGCAGAGGTCCGAAATCCCGCGGGAGCTTGGATGTGAGCTGAACGCAAAAGGCGGACTGAAAAAACTCAGGGGCGAGCGCAGCAGCGTGCCGGGAGTTTTCGTCGCGGGAGACGCTTCGGAGGACTCGCAGTTGGTCGTGGTGGCGGCGGCGGAGGGCGCCAAGGCGGCGATGGCGATCCACACAGAGCTGCAGCGGGAGGAGGTCGGGCTGTAGCCGCCGGGCCTGGCCGGGCGATGAAGTGGGGCGCAAGCGGCCAAGCTTCGCGAAGCGGGCATAATCGCCAAAGGCGCGGGCCGATGTGGCTGCTCAGGCGAGCGCGCCGCCACAGCTCGAGCCGGCGCCAGCGGTGCAGCCGTAACAATGGTGGCCCGTGATGATTCGGCGCCGCACGAGGGTCTCGAGATCGAAGTCGCGGATGTGGCGGGGAGCGCGGCCGGTGACGGGCAGACTGAGCATCTGGTTGAAATCGCAGTCGTAGAGGGTGCCGTCCCACCCGACCGAGAGCGTATGGCGGCACATCACGCCCGCAGCGGCGGCCGGATTGAACGCGTTCACCAAGCGGTCCATATAGCGGTCGTAGTTGCCCGTGCGCAGGAGGAACTCGAGGAAGCGGCTGATGGGCATGTTGGTGATCGTATAGAGGGAATTAAACACGATGCCGTGGCGGCGGGAGAGCTCGCGCCGGTAGTCCGCTTGGATGGAGGCCTGCGGCGGCGGAAGAAACGCGCCGACCGGATTGTAGACGAGGTTCAAGAGGAGACCGGAATCGGGCCTGCCGTAGCCCGCGGCGTTGAGCAGCCGTAGCGCCTCAACGGACTTCGCGAAGACGCCCGGGCCGCGCTGCGCGTCGGTCTGCTGCTCGAGGAAGTAGGGCAGGCTGGCGAGCACCTCGACGCGGTGCGCGGCGAGGAAGTCGATCAGGCCGGCCTGGGCGGGCAGCAGCAGCACCGAAAGATTACAGCGGTCCATGACGTGCCGGCCGAGGCGTCTTGCTTCCTCGACCATCCAGCGGAAGTTGGGATTGAGCTCGGGCGCGCCGCCGGTAATGTCGACCGTGGGGATTGCGGCGCCGGCGAGCGCGGCAAGGCAGAGCTCGGCGGTTTCGCGTGACATCTGCTCGCGGCGGTCCGGTCCGGCATCGACGTGGCAGTGCCGGCAGGTCTGGTTGCAGAGCTTGCCGACGTTGATCTGCAGCACCTCTATGCCGGTCGCGGTGAAGGGGACGAGCCTGCATTCCTCGAGCGCGCGCTCGAACGGTTTGTGCGCGGGCCTGCCGAGGACGCGCAGTTGTTCGGCCGCGGATGCGAGCGGATGCTGAATGCTGACCAGGCTCACATGCTGATCCTCTCGGCGCAGTTCCGCATCTGCAGCCCATGCACGAGCGAAGCGCCGCCACGGATCGCGCAGGCGACGTGAACGGCTTCCGTCATCTGCTCGAGGTTCGAGCCCTTTTCGAGAGCGGCCTGGGTATACGCGTCAATGCAGTAGGGACACTGCACCGCGTGCGCGACGGCGAGTGCGATCAGGCATTTTTCGCGTTCCGAGAGAGCGCCTTCGGCGAACACCGCGCCGTACCAGTCGGAGAACTTCTGCCACAATTCGGGGGCATTCTTGCCGATGTCGGGGAAGCGGGGGAGGTCCTCCCGGTGGTAGTAGCCGGCCATAGATGCATGATGGCACGGCCGCCGCGGCGCCTGGAATGAACCCGGCGCAAAGCGACAAACGGTTTGCAAGTGCAATCTCTGCCGTAAGTTACGCGGCTAGACTGAAACAGTCTCCGAGGTCCTGCATCCAACGTCTGGAGGAGATCACTCATGAAGGCATATTTCCTGGCCGCGCTGCTGATTGCCGGCACGACGGCTTGCACCCGGACCGATCAAACGAGGAGTCGCACGGAGGAACAGCCGAGGGCGACCGAGGAAACCCGTGCCCGGACCCCGGATGACCGTTCCGCCTGGGAAAGGAGCATGCAGGACCGGATGGACCGCCTCGAGCGCCAGATTGACGAGGTCAAGCAGAAGGCCAAAGATGCCCGCGCGCGCGGCGCGATCAAGACCGAGCGCGAGTATGACGAGCGCGTCTCGGAACTGGAGAGACTGCGGGACGAGACGAAGGAGAAGTACAACCAGGCGAAGCGCGCGACGTCGCAGACGTGGCAGCGGTTCAAGGACGAAGTCGAGGAGGCGGCCAACCGCCTCGAGAATGCCTGGGACCGTTTCATGGCGGACGTCAGAAAGTAGCGGTTCACCTGCCCGGCAGTATGATCCACGCGAGAAACTTGAGTCGTGAGCTCCATGCCCCGCTCATGCCGCCCACGGCTTAGGCGGCCCAGTTCGGATATAGGGCCTTTACCGGGTTCATCAGATTCGCCAGTGCAGCCGAAGTAGAATGTGGGATTAGCGAAAAGCGATCCCCGGCTGCACTGTATGGAGATGGACCTGGTCCTCGCCTGTCTTGCCATTCTGCTCGGCGCGAAGGTTTTCTACGTGCTGGACGAGCTCTTTGCGTGGACACCTCGCATGACGGAGTGGCTCGGCCGGATGTTCGACTGAGGGCGACGACTACTCGATCACCAGCAGCAGGTCTTTTGCGTCGACGGTTTCGCCCACCTGCACCAGGCGCTCTTTCAATACTCCCGCGAGCGGGGCGTAGACCGTAGTCTGCATCTTCATCGCTTCCATGACGAGCAGGCGCTCGCCTTTCTCGATTTCGTCGCCGAGTTCGACCACAATGCTGGTGACGGCGCCCGGGATGGGCGCGCCCACCTGCCCCGGCTTGGCCGGATCGGCCTTGCGGCGCTGCGGCGCCTCCGCCTTTAACGAGCGGTCGGCCACGGTGACTTCGCGCGGCTGCCCGTTCAACTCATAAAAGACGGTACGGGTGCCGTCCGGGTGCGGATCGCTGACGGTCAGGAACTTGACGAACAGGGTCTTGCCGGGCTCGAGCTCGATGGTCGTCTCCTCGCCGCTCTTCATCCCGTAGAAGAACTGCGGCGTGGGCAGCACGGCCAGGTCCGAGTAGGCTTGCCGTGCCTGCTCGAACGAGCGGAATACCTCGGGGTACATCAGGTAGCTCATGACGTCGGCGCGCGAGATGTGCGGTCCGAACTGCTCTTCCAGCTCGCGCTCGGCAGCGGCGATATCGGCCGGCGGCAGGTGCTCCCCAGGACGACCCTTCCGTGGCTGTTTGCCGCGCAGGACCACTTCCTCGATGCGCGGCGGCCAACCGCCCTCGGGCTCGCCGAGCGCGCCCATGAACATCTCGATGACGGAATTGGGCAGCGTGAGATGGTGGTCCGGACCGAGTTTCTCGAGGTCGCGGACGGTCAGGTTATGGCTGACCAGGAAGAGCGCGAGGTCGCCCACCACCTTGCTCGAGGGCGTCACCTTCACGATGTCGCCGAAAGCCATATTGACGTCGGCGTACGTGCGCGCCACCTCCGGCCAGCGCGGCCCCAGGCCCATGGATTCGGCCTGCTCCTTGAGGTTGGTGTACTGGCCTCCCGGCATCTCGTGGATGTAGACTTCCGCTGCACCCGACTTCGGGCCCGTGTCGAAGGGGAGATAGTACGCCCGCACGACCTCCCAGTAATCGGAGCACTTTGTCAGCGCCGCGAAGTCAAGCCCGGTGTCACGATCGGTGTGCGCGAGCGCCGCAACGATCGAGTTCAGGTTCGGCTGGCTGGTGGTGCCGCTCATCGCCGAAATGGCGCCGTCGGCCACGTCGACGCCCGCATCGGCGGCCTTGAGCACCGAGGCCGCGTTGATGCCGCTGGTGTCGTGCGTATGGAAGTGGATGGGCAGCCCGACTTCCTCGCGCAGGGTCCGGACCAGCAGCTCCGCCGCGTAGGGCTTGCACAGGCCCGCCATGTCCTTGATGCCGAGGACGTGCGCGCCCATTCGTTCCAGCTCCTTCGCCATCCGGACATAGTACTGGAGCGAATATTTCTGCCGGCGGGGATCGAGGATGTCGCCCGTATAGCAGATCGCGGCCTCGCAAACCTTGTCCGCCTTGCGCACCGCTTCCATCGCGACCTGCATGTTGGGCAGCCAATTCAGAGAGTCGAAGATGCGAAAGATATCGATTCCCTGGGCGGCGGCCTCCTGGATGAACGCCTCCACGACGTTGTCGGGATAGGCCGTGTAGCCCACTGCGTTCGAGGCGCGCAACAGCATCTGGAAGCAGATATTGGGAATTGCCTGGCGGAGCTCTTGCAGGCGTTCCCAAGGGTCTTCGAAGAGGAAGCGCAAGGCGACATCAAAGGTCGCGCCGCCCCACATCTCGAGGCTGTAGAGGCCCGGCAGGTTATGCGCGACGTAGTTGGCGATTCCGAGCATGTCATAGGTGCGCATGCGGGTGGCGAGCAGGCTCTGGTGGGCGTCGCGGAAGGTGGTATCGGTAAGCAGCAGCCGCGCCTGCGACCGCGTCCAGTCCGCGAACGCCAGCGGGCCGACGCGGTCGAGAAGCTGCCTGGTGCCGGGCGGCGGCGCGGACGAATCGTGCTCGGGCACGGGCGCCGGCCGGATCATCTTCGGCCACGGCTTGCCCGCGACCTCCTTGTTGCCGTTGACGATCACCTCGCCGATATAAGTAAGCAGCCGGGTCGCGCGGTCCTGGCGCGGCACGAAGTGGAACAGATCGGGCGTGTCGTCGATGAAACGGGTAGTCGCCTTGCCGGTCTGGAACGCCTCGTTGTTGACGACGTTTTCGAGGAAGGGAATGTTCGTCTTCACGCCGCGAATGCGGAACTCGCGCAAGGCGCGGTCCATGCGCTGGCAGGCCTGGCGGAAGTCGCGGCCCCACGCCGTCACCTTGACCAGGAGCGAATCGTAGTAGGGCGTGATCACCGCGCCGCCGTACGCCGAGGCGCCGTCGAGACGGATGCCGAAGCCGGCGGGCGAGCGGTAGGTATGGATCTTGCCGTAATCGGGAGTGAAGTTGTTGGCGGGATCTTCGGTGGTCACGCGGCACTGCAGCGCGCAGCCATGCAAGGGGATGCCGCTCTGCCCGGGCAGGCGCATCTCGCGGCCGTGGAGCTCGCGGCCCATCGCGATCTGAATCTGCGACTGCACGATATCGATTCCCGTCACCATCTCGGTGACGGTATGCTCCACCTGCACGCGCGGGTTGACTTCGATGAAGTACCAGCGGCCGGTGTCGAGGTCGAGCAGGAACTCGACGGTTCCCGCGTTGCGATATTCGGCGGCTCGGGCAATGCGAACCGCGGCGTCGGCCAGGTCGGCACGGATCCCGGGATCGAGATCGACGGCGGGCGCCACTTCGACCACCTTCTGATGCCGGCGCTGCACCGAGCAGTCGCGCTCGTAGAGATGCAGGATGCTGCCGAAGTGGTCGGCGAGGATCTGGACCTCGAGGTGCTTGGCGCGCGCGAGGTAGCGCTCGAGAAAGACGGCGTCGTTGCCGAAGGCGGCACGCGCTTCGGCGCGAGCCTCCTCGATGCGGACATCGAAATCTTCGCCGCGCTCGACGACTCTCATGCCGCGGCCGCCGCCGCCGAAAGCCGCCTTGATGATCAGAGGAAAGCCGATCTCGCGGGCGACGGCGCGCGCACGCTCGGGATCGGTGATGGGATCGTCGGTGCCGGCGATCACGGGGATGCCGGCGCTCCGCGCCAGACGCCGCGCCGCCGTCTTGTCGCCGAGCAGTTCGAGCAGCTTCGCGGACGGACCGATGAAGATGATGCCAGCCGCCTCGCAGGCGCGCGCCAGCGCGGGGTTCTCGGAGAGGAAACCGTAGCCCGGATGGATCGCGTGCACGTCCTTCTCGGCCGCCAGGGCGACGATTCCGTCCACATCCAGGTAGGCCTGGACCGGTCCCAGCCCTTCGCCGATCGGGTAGGCCTCGTCAGCCTTGAAGCGGTGCAGGCTGAGCCGGTCCTCCTGCGAATAAACAGCGACGGTGCGCAACCCCAACTCCGTGGCGGCCCGGAGAATACGGATGGCGATCTCGCCGCGGTTGAGTGCCAGCAGTTTTTGCATGAACGAGGGGATTGGAAGCCCGGAGGGGCGCTCAAGCTCAGCGTAACAGATGGGATGAGACAGCGGCTCGCCGCCGCATGGGGCGCGGTTCACTGAGCCGGCGGCTTACCGCCGGGAAGGCCGCGGTTATGTCGAGCCAGAAACTCGCGCCGCAATCGCCGCGGAGCCCGGCGGCGGTGAAGCACCTCGGCGGAGGCACGCCCCCGACCTGTAATTGCCGGCCGCGCCGGGTGCGAATTGGTGGATACGCGCGTATCGCCGGGCTTCGGAAAATGGACGAGCTCCGGCCCCCGGCGCCGCCGGCGCGGCCCCGGCTCGACAGCGTTCGCAATATACTGCCGGTTAGGGAACAAAAGCCTCCACGCGTGCGTAGAGTGATCCATAGGGGAGGAATATCCATGAACTTTCCGGGCTTGGTCCTCCTGGCTTCGGCCAT
>JACOTZ010000260.1 GCA_016178155.1 Acidobacteriota bacterium | reverse complement strand
GCATTATCCGTCATTGAGGAAGACGGCGGTAATCAGGCGTCTGTTGCCGCGATGTCATTCATGGACGCCTTGCCGGTTGAGGTTGTCCGGCCAAGCGACCGTCCAAACCGAGCCGCGCGTTATAATCCGAAGCATCCTCATGCCTGTTCTCACTGTTCTGTTCAGCTTCCTGCTTGCCGCCGCCGCGGTCACTCCCGAGGAGGCCAAGGAGGGCTTCGTTCCGCTGTTCGACGGCAAGACCCTCAACGGCTGGTCGGGCGACCCGCGGCTGTGGAGCGTCCGGGACGGCGCCATCGTCGGCTCCACCGAGGGCGTTGAGCTGTCCCACAACTCATTTCTGATCTACAAAAAACAGCCTTTCTCCGATTTCGTTCTCCGCCTCCAGGTCAAGCTGCGCAACCACAACAGCGGCGTTCAGTTTCGCAGCGAGGAGTTGCCGGATTACGTGGTCCGCGGCTACCAGGCGGACATGGCCCTGGACAACTGGTGGGGCGGCGTCTACGAAGAGAAGGGGACCCGCGGCGTGATGGTCAACGGGTGGAAAGGCAAGGCCGATAAAGTCGTCCGGCGCAGCGATTGGAACGACCTCGAGATCACCTGCAAGGGCGACCTGATTCAGATCCGCGTCAACGGTCTGCTCACGGCCGAGCTGCACGATTCGGTGCGCTTGACCGGCATCCTCGCGCTGCAGCTCCACCGCGGGCCGCCGATGCAGGTGGAATTCCGTAATATTCGGATCCGAACGCTGTAGCGAGTCGCCGCGTCGAGGCCCGGGCGAACGCGTGTGCGCCATCGTGGGGCGAATCTCCGGGGCGGCGACCGTAGGGGCGGCGGGTCGCAAGGGGCGGCGGGTCGCATCGCGCACGCCGGCCGCGTCCGTGTCCGCTACCAGGACAGCGTCCCGGTCCGCGGCGTCTCCTCGGGGTTCGGCAGGTAGAGGGTGCGACAATGCTCGCAGCGGTAGATCTCGGCCTGTTTGCCGAACCTCTGTTCGATCTCCGGCGAGAGCTCGAACCAGCGCTTCAAATGGCCGGCGCAGAGCTTGCCTTTCGCGTTCTTCCCGTCGCACGCCCGCATGCGAGGAATGCGGACCTTGACTTTCGTGCCGTCGCTCAGCGTCGCGACGATTCTGGCGCCAGGGACAGGCTGCGCGGGCGAGACATACTCGGTTTCCGTCACTGCCTCTATTATCCGTGGCCGTCACGGTACCATGACCTGGCAGGCTCGCGGCACAATCTCGATTTCGAGGGGCAAGGCGCCGAGAGGCTCCCCATCGACCTCAATACGCACGGTCTCGGCGCTGCGCGCAACTACCCGCCGTGCCCGGAAATGCCGCGTCTTGGGATGACTGTACACGTTATCGGAGTAAAGCACCGGCAGGTCCTTGATCAAAGTGAGCCAGCCAAGCGAATCCGCGACCGTTACCTCGAGCAGCCCATCGTCAAGCTTCGCCAGCGGGCAGATGTGCATGCCGCCGCCGTGAAAGCGGCCGTTGCCGATGGCGATGTTCAGAATGCTCGAACGCATCGGCACCGGCTGCCCGTCGAGCTCCAGCTCTACGTGCTTGCCTTGATAACTGACAAAGCTGGCGAGCGTTGCCCACAGGAACGCCGCCGAACCGCTCACCGGGCTGAGGAAATTGCGCGCGCGCGCCGCTACGTCCCCGCCCATGCCGAAGCTGACCAGGTTGATAAACGCGCGCTCGCGCCGGGCGCCGTTGCAGCCCTGAAACATGGCGCGGCCAAGGTCGACCTCCATGCGCCGCCCGCGCGCCAGAATCTCGATGGCCTTCCCGGCATCCGAGGGCACGCCGATGGTCCGCTGAAAGTCTCCACCGGTGCCGAGCGGCAATACCCCGAGGGCCGCCTTCGCCTGGACCGGGCGGCCATCGCGCATGAATCCGTTCGCAACCTCGTTGACCGTACCGTCACCGCCGGCGGCGATGATCAGGTCGTAGCCGCCATCGATCAGCTCGCGTGCAAGATCGATCGCGTGCGCCGGGCGTTCGGTGAACCGCGTGTCCACCGGCCCGAGCCGTTTCTCGAGCTGCTGCGCAATCCGCGGCCACCGCTTTCCCGTCTTGCCCGAGGCCGAGCGCGGATTCACAATGGCCGCGGTTTTCATCAGTTGCGGCGGCGCCGGATGTCCTCGACCGTATCGTGCAAGGTCGCGACCGGCCCGCGCGCGCGGAACCCGATTTCACGCTCTGCTTTGGACGAATCGCAGTACCAGAACAGCGAGGACATCCTGATGCTGGCATCGTCCAGTCCCTCGAACGACCTTCCCATCGCCCGAAATGCGCGCCGCAGCAGGCGCGCGCTTCTCAGCGACGTGCGCAGGCTCGGCTTCAGCCGCGGCGGCTTCACCCCGGTGATCTCGGAGAGGACCCGGATGATGTGCTCGAACGTCCAGTTCGGTCCGCCGAGCAGATAACGCTCACCCGGACGGCCGCGCTCCATGGCCCCGATCAGCGCCTCGGCGGCATCGCGCGCATCCACGAAGCTCATACCACCCAGGGGGATCGCCCGCAACTCGCCCTTGAGGAACATCTCGAGGTCGCCGGTTGAGGAGCCCCGATCGTCGCCTGGACCCAGCAGCAGCGCCGGGCTGATCACCACCACCGGCAGCTTCTGCTCGCGCGCGAACCAGAGCGCCGCCTTCTCGGCATAGATCTTGCTGACGTAGTACGCCCACTCGTGCACGACGTCATGTTTGTAGCCCGAGTTCTCGTCGTGGATGACGGGCTCGCGGCTGACCGCAATGGTTCCTGAGGAGGACACCACGATCACCTTTTCGCAGCCCGCGCGCAGGGCCGCCTCGCAGACATGCCGCGTGCCGTCGATGTGCACGCGGTAGAGCAGCTCATCATCCTTGGGATCGCGAGAGACCACTCCCGCGAGATGGTAGACCCACCCGGCGCCGCCGACCGCCCGCGCCACATCCTCGTAGGAGAGAATGTCACCGCGCAGGGTCTCGATGCCGCGCAGGCCGTCCCAGGGGGTGCTGGCGCGTCCCAGCAGCCGCAGCGGCGCCCCCCGCTCCCGCAGTTGCTCCACCAGATGCTTGCCGAGAAAGCCCGTGGCGCCGGTGACCAGAACCGGCTTCATGCGCTCACGTCAGCCATGTTGATGGGCGGGATGTGCATGTGCGTAACCGTGGGCTTTCGGCCCACGTGAGAGTGCGCCATGTCGAGCGCCTCGTCCAGGTTCGACGCCGTCTCCCAGCCGAGCCGCTGAGCCGTGAGTGGGTCCTCGGCGCCCACCACGATGATCTTTCCGAGATGCTGCCGCCCGTTCTCTCCCCAGTACCACATGTAGAAGGGATGAACGCCGTGGTAGGCGTGTCCGGTGCGGTACATGCGGATGTACTCGGGGTTGTGGGCGAATTCGCTTTCGTATTTGCGCTGGATCTCCAGCGAATCGCGTGTCTCGGGCAGGATGCGGTGAAAGAACTCGATGTAGGACGGATGGTGGTCCGGGTCGAACTCATTGTAGAGCGGGTGGGTGAGAATCATCACCCCGTTCTTCTTCACCAGCGGCATGCCGCGGTACATGTTGAACAGGTAGCCGCAGGCCAGCACCTGCACCAGGATGGGGTTCAGAATCGAGTTCACGTTGTAGGGCGAGATGAACGGGATGCCGAACACCGCAACATCCGTCTGGCCCTGGACCGGCACGCAGTACTGGGCGTAATTATAGGCAAGGGTCTTCTCGTGGGTGGGCTCGGTGGCGCCGGCGTGCACGGCGATGGGCTCGTACCAGGCGGGGAAGGCCATCAGGGCCTTGCGCTTCATCGGCCGCGACAACCCCGCGAGCAGGTTCTTCACGAGGTGGCAGGTCGCCTGGTCGATCGCGTGATAGCGATCTTCGTTCTTCATGAAGAACGGCAGCTTGGGGTCGAACATCGCGTTGTTCAACGCGCACTCGATGTGAAAGACTTTCACGTGCCCGTCGACCATTCGGCCGATGCGGTCGCAGGAGTGCGTCAGGGCGGAGCGCGTGTGATCGAAATAGGAGTCGCAGGCGCGGATTGTCTGCGGTGTGTGGTTCGCCTGTAGCGTGGGGTAGTCGCACAGGCCGACGCCAACGGATTTATGGCCGCCGTCCATGGGCACCAGGTTGATGTTGATGTAGATCAGCAGGTCGGACTCCGCCGCGCGGCGGTTGAGCCGCACGCGTTCGCCGTGATCGGTCCGGCCGAGTTCGACCATGCCGTCGGGATCCTCCCCGTCGTGGTTGTACAGGCGGCCGGGATAGTAGGCGTTGAACACGCGGCTGCCGACCGCGCGCCGGATCTCCGCGGCGGTCATGCGCCGGTGAAACGAGGTCGCGATGATGATGTGCACGTCCTCCACGCCTTTCGAGGCGATCAGGTCGAGCACGATATTGAGCGCCGACTCGCGCATGTCCGGGCGCTTCATCGGCGGCAGCGGCAGCGAGATATCATCGATCGCCACCGTCACTTTCATTCCCGCCCTGAGCATCGCCGCCAGCGGCTCCATGCCCTCGGGGTGCGCGATCGCGTGGCGGATCGCTCCGTCGCGGTCCCGCAGCCCGGGGATGGTCGGCTTGGGATAGATCACCCGGGTGCCCGCGGGCATCCGGACGCGCATGATATCTTCGCCGTTCCACAGCAGTCGCGGAGGCGAGTTGCGCTCGAGGTGCACGACGCAGCCCTCGGCGGAGACGTCCGCGAGCCGGCCGACCGCGTTCAATGTGGGGTCGCCGAAGCCGGAAGAGAAGCCGTTGGCGACTGCGGTGGTCGGGGGAGCGCTAGGTGTTGTGGACATGAGTTCCGTTGCGCAAGTTTAACACCGGCCAGCCGCGCTCAGCCGCCAGCCGCCTGAGACGGCCGCCCGGGTTGACCGCGGCCGGCAGTCCGACGGCCTCGAGCATCGGGACATCGGACATGCTGTCGCTGTAGGCCTTGCAGGACGCGGGATCGGCGCCGCACTGCCGCGCCAGCCGAAGCATCGCCTCCACCTTTTCAGCCTCGGCGACGAGCGGCCGCGCAATCTCGCCCGTGGCCGCGCCGTTCTGATACACGAGCGAGTTACAAATCGCCTGATCAAACCCGAAGTGACGTACCACGGGCGCGACCGCGAAATCGAGGCTGCCCGTTACCAGCACAGTGGTGAAACCCTCTCGCCGGTCGGACTCCACCAGTTCCTTCGCGCCGGGAAAGATGGTGGGGCGGATCACCTGCTCGAACAGCCGCTCGGAAGAGGACCGCAGCCAGGCTTCGCTCATGCCGCGGTACTCGCGGTAGAAGACCTGGTTGAACAGCCGCCGCGAGTACAGGTCAAGCCCGATCAGCACGGGGACGCTGGCCAGGAGCTTGCCGTACTTCACCGCCGAACGCAGTCGCGAGGGCAGGTTGCGGACAAAAAACGCGTACTGCACCACCACGTTGCTGGAAACGAGCGTTCCGTCAAAGTCGTAGAACGCGAGGCGGGTCACCGCGAACCTGCGCCCGCGGTGGACTGCTCGGGCTCGCGCAACGCGGCGTTTCGCCGGGCCTCGAGCAGGATGCGAAAATTGCTCCGGTGCCGCCAGCCGGCGAACGCGGTCAGGGCGGCCGCGTAAACGGCCTCCTGCATGCCGGCGAATACCGCCATCAGGACTGTAAACAGCATCCACGCGCCCATGGATGCCAGCATCCCGGCCTCCACGATCTTCATCTTCCCGCCGGTCACACGCGCGGCTGTATAGAACGCCAGGCAGATGGATGCCCACGGTGGGTACAGCATCAGCATCACACCGCCGGAAGTGGCGATTCCCTTGCCGCCCCTGAACTTCAGGAACGGCGAATAGCAGTGGCCCACGATCGCCGCGGCGCCGTAGAGCCAGGCAAGCGCCAGCGGGTCGCCCGGGCGGTGCACGAGCCAAATGGCAGCCATGCCCTTGCCGAAGTCGCCGATCAGTGTCAGCACGGCGCGCCACTTGCTGAAGCGAAGCACGTTGTTGAAGCCCGGGTTCCTGGAGCCGGCCTGGAGGATGTCGATGCCCGTGCCTTTCATGGCGATGATGGCAAACGGAATCGAGCCGATGGCGAAACAAAGAAACGTGCGGAAGAGGATGCTCCAGTCTAACGGCATAATTCCCCGATTTCGCGGCGAATCCGGTCGCGGGCCCGCGCCGGGTCCTCGTCTTTCGAGATGGTGCGCGGCACGCCTGCAATCAGCTCGCCCGCTTCGGAGATCACCAGCGGCTGCACCGGCGTGCCGGTGCGGGCCGCGGCGCTGAAGGCCTCCAGGCGGAAGCGGCTGCGCTGCGGTTCGACGCCCGGCGGCCCTTCGGCGAAGACGACCACCGAGCGGCCGGCTGCGAGCGCGTGTTCCAGGTCCGCCGCAACCGGACGGACCACCAGCGGCTGGAGCATGAAGCGCAGGCTCCGGGGCAGCGTGCTCACCGCGCCGCCGTCGGCGAGCGCTAACGGCGACGACAGCGCGGCGACGAGCGCGAGCGGATCGTGCGCCGCAACGCGGTTCACCAGCAGCACGGCGGGACTGGCTGCATCGCCGCGCAGCACAGCACACCTTCCGGCCATGCGGAACAGCACCCGCGCCGGGCCGCGCGCGAGTCTCGAATCGGCGGCTAACCGCCGGGCAGGCCGCGGTAATACGAATCGGAAACTTGCGCCGAAGTTGCCGCGCAACGGCGGGACTGCGATCTTCTGGAGAGCGGCCAGCCGCAGCCACAACCCGGCGCCGATGCCGAGGCTCACCACCGCGATGCGCTTCATCGGGCTGCGCACGCTGCGAAACAGCGCCCGCAGCTTCCCGGGCGCGTGGCGCAGCCACAAGCCGATCATCTGCCTGAGCACGCTGCGCCGGCGCGAATGCAGCCGGCCGGCTTCGTATAAAAGCCGAGCCTG
>JACOTZ010000296.1 GCA_016178155.1 Acidobacteriota bacterium | reverse complement strand
CGCCTTGACTGTGACCAGCACATCTCCGCGGCGTACACCTTCGGCATAGTCTTGCGCGTCCTTTTCCGGCACTCCGGTCTCTTCGATGGCTCCGAGCAAGCCGCCGCCCGCGGCGCCGATGCCGGCGCCGGTGAGCGTGGCCGCGATCGGCCCGGCGGCGATGATGGGCCCGATCCCCGGCAGCACGAGCCCGGCGACGCTCAGCAGCAGTCCGCCCACGCCGCCAACGGCGGCGCCGATGCCGGCGTCGGCGACGATGTTCGAAGCCTTTTCGGAGACTTCCCCGCGCTCCTCGCCGGCGAGCTCTTCCCCACCGGAAGTGTTGCGGCGCGCTACCAGGCTGATGGCTGCGGCGGGCGCGCCCTCGTCCCGCAGCTCCCGAATCGCCTCCTCAGCCTCCCGCGTGGTAGCAAAGACTCCGACCACGGTCCGGGTGTCAGTTGTCGACATAGACTTCACTCCTCGGGCACATAAGCCGCGAGTGTGTGTGCACGCCTGGTACCAGGGCCTCAACTTCAAGGGCCTGCTCGAATTTCGCGGTGACAAGCGCAGGGAGATAATGGCATTCCGGCACGAAAAAAATGGCAGACGCGGCAGCAGTTACCAGGCGGGGCTTTCTGGGCGGGGCGGCACTTGCCGGTGCGGCATGGGCCGCGAATGACCGCGTGCAAACCGTGCGCGGGCCCCGGCCGGCGCACGAGTTGGGCATGACGCTCATCCACGAGCACATCCTGGTCGATTTCATCGGCGCCGAGCAGGCCAGACCCGACCGCTACGATGCCGGGGAGGTGTTCGAGGCGGCTTTGCCCCATCTGCGCGACCTGCGCGCCCGCGGCTGCTCGACTCTGGTGGAGTGCACGCCCGCGTACCTGGGCCGCGACCCGGAGCTGCTGCGCCGCCTCTCGCTGGCGTCCGGGCTGCACATTATCACCAACACCGGCTACTACGGCGCGAACCGGGACAAGCACCTGCCGCGGCACGCTTTCGAGGAAAGCGCCGATTCGCTGGCCGCGCGCTGGACCCGCGAGTGGCGCGAAGGCATCGGGCGCAGCAGAATCCGCCCGGGCTTCCTCAAGATCGGCGTCGACGCGGGGCCGCTCAGCGATATCGACCGCAAGCTCGTGCAGGCCGCAGCCCGCTGCCATCTGAGGACCGGACTGCGGATCCACGCGCACACGGGGCCCGCGGCCGGGGCGATGGACATCATCGCGGAGCTGCGGCGCGAGCGCGTTCATCCGAAGGCGTACGTGTGGGTGCACGCGCAGAACGAGAAAGACCGCAAGTTCCACCTCGAGGCGGCGCGCGCGGGCGCCTGGATCGAGTTCGACGGCGTGCGGGCGCAAACGCTCGATGCGCACGCCGACGCGGTCATGGACCTGCACGCGGCCGGGTTTCTCGACCAGGCGCTGATCTCCCAAGACTCGGGCTGGTACCGGGTCGGCGAGCCGGGCGGCGGAAAGTACAACGGCTATACGTTCCTGTTCGACAGCTTCGTGCCGGAGCTGCGGCAGCGCGGCATGCGCGAGTCCGAGATCAACACGCTGCTGGTGCTGAATCCCGCGCGCGCGCTCACCCCGGGGGTGCGGCGGGCCTGAGCGTCTCATAGGCCGCAGCGATCACCGCGAGCGCCGCCAGGCAGGCGGTTTCGGTACGCAACACCGTCTCTCCCAGAGTGACGTCGAGCCAACCCGCAGCGCCAGCCTGCGCCCGCTCGGCATCCGTCCAGCCGCCTTCGGGACCCACCAGCAGCGCCACGGTGTCGCCCGCGGCGGGATCCGCGAGAGCAGCCAGCAGGGGCCGTCCGCGGCGCGCCTCATCGAGGAAGAACCGCCGGGCGGCCGCCTGCTCGAGAGCGCGCGGAAGCGCAACGACCTCGCGCAGCTCCGGCAACCGCGCGCGGCGCGATTGCTGGCTCGCTTCGTGGGCGATCCGGCGCCAGCGATCGTAACGCTTGGACGCCGCCCGCTCGAGCCCGCGCTCACCGCGCACGGTCTCGACGGGAGTGATCGTGGTCACGCCCAGCTCGGTCGCCTTCTCCAGCACGGTTTCGAAGCGGTCGAACTTGATCAGCGCGACGTACAGGTGCGTTTGGTACAGCTCTGGGGCGACTTCGACCTGATCCAGAATGCGAAATACGATCTCAGCCTTGCGGGCGGTCTCGACCTCCGCCAGCCAGACTTCGCGATTGTCGGAGATCTCGAACACCTGGCCGGCCTCGACCCGAAGGACCTGCGAGAGATGTCGCGCCTCATCGCCAGTGATCGCGGCCTGGCGGTTACGGATTTCCGATACGAAGAAGCGCCGTCGAGCCATGCTGTCGGGGAGCAGCGGCGGGGCGCCGCCGCGCGCGATAATCTAGCTTTCCGATGATCGCATTTCTCCAGGGCCGTCTTCTTGAAAAGCACCCGAACCAGGCCATCGTGGACGTGCAGGGCGTCGGCTACGACGTCGCGATTCCGGTATCCACGTTCTCGGCGCTGCCCGCCGCGGGCGCCGAAGTACGGTTGCGGATCCACACGCACGTGCGCGAGGACGCACTGGCGCTGTTCGGCTTCTACACGCCCGAGGAAAAACTGCTGTTCGAGAAGCTGATCGGGATCAGCGGCATCGGGCCGAGGCTGGCCATTACGGTGCTGTCGGGACTACCGGTGGTGGACCTCATCGCCTCGATTCGCGGAAGCGAGGTGGCGCGGCTGGTGCGCATTCCCGGGGTGGGGAAGAAGACGGCCGAGCGCATCGTACTCGAGTTGCGCGACAAGATCGCGGGCATGGGCGGCGCACCGGCGGCAGCCGGGGCGGCAGCGGACCGTCCCCCGGCGCTTTCCGAGGTCGAGTACGACGTGCTGTCGGCGCTGGTGAACCTCGGATGCCAGCGCCCGGCCGCCGAAGCGGCGATCCGCAAAGCAGGCGCGGCCGGCGCGGGGGCGGAATTCGAGCCGCTGTTCCGGAAGTCGCTCGAGCTGGTGCGGTGACGTTTTTTCCCGCCGCCCGGCTGCCGGCGAGGCGCTCGCGATAAGCTAAGACGGAATGCGCGAACAGGGCATCATCTCCGCCGCGGCGCTCGACGATGAGCGGCAGTTTGAAGCCGCGCTGCGTCCCAGGCGGCTCGCCGAATTCACCGGGCAGACGCGGCTGAAGGAGAATCTGTCGATCGCGATCGAAGCGGCGCGCCGGCGCGGCGAAGCTCTCGATCACGTGCTCCTCTACGGCCCGCCCGGGCTGGGCAAGACCACGCTCGCCACCATCATCGCCGGCGAGATGGGCGTTCCCTTCGAGCAGACCGCGGGTCCGATTCTGCAGAAGAAGCTCGATCTCACGGGCATCCTGAGCAAGATCCGGGCGGCCCAGGTGTTCTTCATCGACGAGGTCCACCGGCTGCTGCCGGACGTGGAGGAGATGCTTTATTCGGCGCTGGAGGATTTTCACGTCGACATCCTGATCGGCGCGGGTCCGGGCGCGCGGACGCATTCGCTGCCGATTCCCCGTTTCACCGCGATTGCGGCGACCACGCGCCAGGGACTGCTGAGCGCGCCCTTGCGCGGCCGCTTCGGGCTGGTGCTGCGGCTGAATCCGTACGAAGTGCCGGAGCTGACCACGATCGTGCTGCGCTCGGCCGGGCTGCTCGAGGTCACCATCGACGGTGACGCCGCCGAGGAGATCGCGCGGCGCAGCCGGGGCACGCCGCGCGTCGCGAACCGGCTGCTGCGCCGGGTTCGCGACTATGCGCAGGTCCGCGCCGAGGGACACGTCCGGCTCGAGGAGGCGCGCGCGGCGCTCGATATGCTCGAAGTCGACCGTTTCGGGCTCGACGAGATCGACCAGAAGATCATGGTCACGGTGCTCGAGAAATACAGCGGCGGACCCGTGGGATTAAACACGATCGCCGCATCCATCGACGAGGAGCCCGCGACCATCGAAGAAGTCTATGAGCCGTATCTGATGCAGCTCGGGTTCATCGACCGGACGCCGCGCGGACGGGTCGGCACGGACCGCGCCTTCGATTACTTTCAGATCCCGCGCCGCCTGCGCGGCGGGCTGCAGAACACGCTGTTTTTCCGCGCCGAATGAAGACGATCTATCTCGGGCTCGGGTCGAACGTCGGGGATCGGGAGCAGGCTCTGCGGGAGACAGTGCGGCGGCTGCAGTCGCCCGAGCTGCGCATCACGCGTTTGTCGGCGGTATACGAAACCAGCCCGCGCGACGCCGAGGACCAGCCGTGGTTTCTCAACATGGTAGTGGAAGCGCGGACCAGCCTGTTTCCGATGCGCCTGCTGCTGCGCGTTCTGAACATCGAGCGCGCGATGGGGCGGAAGCGGATTTTCGACAAGGGCCCGCGTGTGATCGACATCGACATCCTGCTGTACGGGAAGGCAGTGATCGACAGCGCGCAGTTGGTGGTGCCGCATCCGCGCATGCTGGAGCGGCGGTTCGTGCTCGAGCCGCTGGCGGAGCTGGCACCCGATCTGCGGCACCCGGTGGTGCTGCGGCGCATCAGCGATCTGTTGGAGGCGACTGAAGGTCAGGCGACGCGCCGGGTCGAGTTCCGGCCATTGATTCCGGGGGAATGACCGTGGCTGCGCCCGCCGTACCCGCACGCAACGGTAGCGGGGTCGGTAGCCGGCGACGGACCGTCGCCGGTGCGCGGTCGCAGCTTTGCTCGATCCCGGCGGCTCCAGCAGCGCTGAGCGAACGCGTGGCGCTCGCCGCCCGAGCACACTTCGCTACGTTGGGCGGCGAGCGGACGCGCCGCATGCAAGATGGCCGGCCGGAAACTTTCTCCCGGGACGGGGAGCGAGCGCGATGGAGTTTATCCCTGGGCAGCGGCGCCGGACATGACCGAGGCGACTGTGTCTTTCCACAGGCGCAACATCCAAGGGAGGTTCCGAATATGAGCCATAGTGATGTTTCTCATCGGGCGAGAGGGCACCTAAGCGCATCTGGATTTATCTGTAGACACGAATACTCCATACGAGTAGCCCGAGTGAGTGCGCTGTTAAACTCGAGGTGGAAGCTAGTCCTGGCTGGTGCCGGGCCTGGTCTTCAAAACCAGCGTGCGTCACTCCGTGGCGCAGGTGGGTTCGACTCCCACTAGCTTCCGCCAAGATAATTTACTTGTTTTCAGCAATTTAGATCACTGATGAAAGCGTGCACCCCAGTTTTGCACCAAATCGAGCTTGGCAGTGGGCCGCGTCCGGGATGTTAGGGAAGGACTGCGCATGTTGCGACGGGCCGCACCGGAATTGTCTCCATGGCGCATTCCCTAACGCCGGCCCAGTGCCTTGCCTATAGCCAGGAGACGGTCGAGGACGGGCTCGGAGATCCGGCCGTTGCGCTCGACCGGCACGTCCCAGGTGATGGCGCCGCCGTGGCCAGTCACCGCTTTGCTCCACTGGATGGCTTCGGCGGCGTCGAAGCGCGGTTCGCCCATCCCCCAGGTCCGGCCCATATAGGTCAGCACGTGAATCTGTCTGCCATCCACTTTGCCATCGCTGGCGTGCCGGATGGACAGACGCTCCGTGTGATCGATCTCGCCGGCGATGTAATCCTCGTACGGGGTCATGGAGATGAGGCGCGGGACCACGCCGGGATTGAACGCGATGGCGCGATCTGGATTGCCGGCGCGAGCGGCGTTGGCAAAGGTGGCGAAATTGGGCGGGTCGCCGCGGTACATGGCGTTCGGCCAATAGCAGCCGTCGAACCACCAGCCGGCCACCCTGCTTCCCCAGCGCTCGGCCCACTCCCGTATGACCAGTTCCCATCTCATCTGGAACTCGGCGTTGCGGAGATAGCCGTTCTGCCAATTGAGCGCCTGGCGAGCAACAGGGTCGCCCGCCGGGGCGCCCGACGGAAGATAGACCATGAGTTTAATGCCGCGCTTGGCGAGCGGCTCGTAGAGATCGGCCACCAGATCGCGCCCTGAGCACTTGCTCGGCTGGGTGCCAACGTAGCGGTCATAGGTCGCATTGGGCGAGAGGTAATAACCGGAGTTCTGCCCGATGGAAATCAGGTAGTACGAGACGCCGGCGGACTCCAACTGCCGCGCCAAGCCCTCGACGTCGAAGTGGTCTACCAGCCGATTCCATTCCTCGACATTCATTGGCTGTTTATGAACACGAGCAATCCAGTCGGCGAGATAGTGGGTCATCACACCGAATTTGGCGTCCTTCATCCAGGAGGCGCGGTCCTGGGCCCGCAGACAGGCGCCGGCAAAAAGAATCGCGGCCGCGGCGCACACGGTTCGTCGAATTGTGCGCGAGGCGCCTGGTCTCACAGCCACCTCGGACCGCGGTTCATTCCGCCCGAGGTGCGGCGTCCGGCAAACGGTCCTGCAGCGCCGCGGCCAGGGGACAACGAGGCTACGCGAGACCCGCCGTTCATCGTGGTGGTGCGGATCATTTTCACCAATGTAGCTCCCCTATCACTGCAAGTCAGCGGCCAATTGCAAAAGCTGCGCGCACGAGTTGGCCCGAATCTCCCGGCGTCCTGAGCATCCTCCGGAGAGCGCGCCGCACTCGCAATCCAGTGAGGCTCCGCGGCGCTGTGGTACAAGGGGTGAGTACCGCATGAAGGCACTGCTGTTGAAGCAATACATGGAGCTCGAGCTGGCCGAGCTGCCGCAGCCCGAGATCGGCGCCAACGACGTGCTCGTGCGGGTCCGCGCCTGCGGGATTTGCGGCAGCGACGTGCACGGGCTCGATGGCTCGACGGGCCGGAGGATTCCGCCGCTGGTGATGGGGCATGAGGCTGCGGGCGTCATCGCCGAGACCGGCCGCGAGGTGAAAGGCTGGAAAGCGGGCGACCGCGTCACCTTCGACTCGACGGTGAGTTGCGGGCGCTGCCATTTCTGCCGGCGCGGTGAGATCAACCTGTGCGATCAGCGCCAGGTTCTGGGCGTCTCGTGCGGCGATTACCGGCGGCACGGCGCGTTCGCGGAATATGTGGCGGTGCCGGCGAATATCCTATACCGGCTGCCGGACTCGCTCTCGTTTGATCACGCCGCCATGATCGAGGCGGTTTCGATCGCCGTACACGCGGTCAACCTGACCCCGCGCGCGCTTGGCGATACGGCGGCCGTTGTGGGCAGCGGCATGATCGGGCAGCTCACGATTCAAGCGGCCAAAGCCGCCGGTTTCGGGCGCGTTCTTGCGATCGACATTGACGACGCCAAGCTCGCGGCGGCACGCACGGCCGGCGCCGACGAGACCTTCAACTCGAAAACATGCGACGCGGCGGCGGAGGTTGCGGCGCGCACCGGCGGGCGCGGCGCCGACGCGGTGCTCGAGGCGGTGGGCGCCACCGAGCCCATTCGGACGGCGATCGCCTGCGCGCGCAAGGGCGGCACCGTAACTCTGATCGGCAATATCGCGCCGAAAATCGAGCTGCCCTTGCAGCAGGTTGTGACGCGGCAGATCCGGCTGCAAGGATCGTGCGCCTCCTCGGGAGAATATCCGGTGTGCATCGAGCTGCTCTCGAGCGGCGCCATTCGCGTGGACACCATGATCAGCGCGCGCACTCCACTTGGCGATGCTCCGGCCTGGTTCGACCGGCTCTACCGCCACGAGCCCAACCTGATGAAAGTGATCGTGCAGCCGTAGCGCAACCGGCTCGCTGCCGGCGGCCGTCCGGGGTGTGCTACTCGCGCAGCCGGCGCTGGTGGGTGGAGGGGATTTTCATGTCCTCCCGGTACTTGGCGACGGTGCGCCGGGTGACCTGAATCCCTTCGGTCTGCAGGCGCAGGGTGATCTGCTCGTCGGTGAGGGGCTGCCGCGGGTCCTCCTCCTCGATCATCTTCTTTACCCTGCGTTTGAGGATGAGCAGAGGCGTGGCGCCGCCGGAGGGACCCTGGACGGCCTCCGAAAAGAAGTAGCGCAGCTCGAACACACCCTGGGGGGTATGCGCATACTTGCCGGCCACGGCCCGGCTGACGGTGGAGGGATGAACGCCGATCTCTTCCGCCACTTCTTTGATCATCATGGGCTTGAGCTGATCGATGCCCTGCTCGAGAAACTCCGGCTGGCGCCGCACGATGGACTGGCAGACCTTGAGGATCGTCTGCTTGCGCTGCTCGATGTTCTTCATGAGCTGCAGCGCCGAAGCGTAGCGCTCCTTGACGTAGTTGCGGACTTCCTTGCTCGGCTCCTGCTCGCGGTCGAGCATGCGGCGGTACTGGGCGCTGAGCCTGAGCTGCGGGATGTCCTCGTCGTTGAGCTGGATCAGGTAATCGTCGCCATCCTTGGTGATGTAGACATCGGGCTCGACGGGACGGGCGTCGGGACCGGAAAAGCGCAGGCCCGGCCGCGGATCGAGGTGGCGGATCATGTTGACCGCGGTGTGGATGTGCTCGACGGGACGGCCCAGAACCTTGGCCAGTTCGCGGAACTGGCGCGTCTCGAGCAGCTTCATATGGTCGGAAATGATCTGCCAGGCGACGCCCCCGCGGCCGTTCTGCGCCTCGATCTGGAGCAGCAGGCACTCGCGCATGTCGCGCGCCGCGATCCCGGCGGGGTCGACCGACTGGACGATCTTCAGCGCCTCCTGCATCTGCTCGAGGGTGTGCTCTTCCGAGAGGGCAAGGTCCTCGAGGGAAGACAGCAGGTAACCGTTATCGTCGAGGTTGCCGATGATGGCCTCCGCCGCATCCCGCACCGGGTCGGAAAGGATCTCGATCGCAAGCTGCGAGTGCAGGTGGTCCGCCAAGGTGACCGGAGCGGAGAGAAAGGTCTCGAAAGAGGGCTTGTCGACCGATTCGCTGGAGGGCGACTTGTAACCAGGATCGAGGTAGTCGTCGAAGAAGGAGCCGAAATCGATCTCCTCGAAGGGATCGGCCGCCGGCTTCTGCTCGATGATCCCGGGCTCGGCGATTTCGACCGGCGGGGCGCCCCCGGTCGCGTAATCCACGGGCTCGGGCTCGACTTCCAGGTCGGCCGACGGCTCGCCCGCCTCCGCGGCGCCGTTAGCGGCCTCGAGGATCGATTGATCGGCGGGCTCGGCCACGCGCTCGCTCTCGAGTATCGCCTGGACCTCTTCCGGCGTCAGCTCATCACCTGCCTCGGCGATTTCTTCGAGGACCGGATTGAGAGCGATCTCCTGGGAGATCATTTCCTTCAGCTCGAGGCGATTGAGCTGAAGAACCGTAACCATCTGCACCAGACCGGGCGTCAGGATCTGCTTTTGCGCGACGCGGAGCTGCAGTCTGGGAGACAGTAAACTCATCTCTCCTCCATGATAACAAGCGGAACGTCACGTGCATGGCGTTTTTGCACAGCAACGGTGAAACAGTGGCAGGTGACGGCTTCGGCCTTTCTTCGCGGTCGAGCCGCTGAGCGGGTGCCGTCGTGGTTGCGGGAGGCAGCCAAGCCCCTGGGAAAGCCAATAATTATCAGCGACTTGGAGGGCTGCCCGGAAAGCGCACGTGCTCCCGTCCGCTGGTCGCCGCAAACGGCGTATGGGGGGTGCAGCCTCGAACCCCGGCCAGATGGCTGGCAGCGGAACGTTGCCCGCCATGCCGCCCGGTAACCGCCTCGTGGACATCGGGGCTGCCTGCGCAGGGCGTGATGAAATGGGAGTTCTGGAGAAACACAAGATGAATCCTTCCAACCCGGTTACCCGCCGCGGACTGCTGGCGGGCGCTGCCTCGCTGGTGTCTGCGCCCGCGGTGCTGAGCCAGCGAAGCCCGAACGACCGCATCGGGATCGCGATGGTGGGCGTGGGCACGCGGGGTATTTACCTGCTCGATCGGGCGCAGGAGGCGCCGAACACCGAGATCCGCGTCATCTGCGACCTTTACGATTCGAACCTGAAGCGCGCGCTCGACAAGAGCTTCAACAAGAAGGCGCAGCTCACCAAAGAGTGGGAGAAGGCGGTCTCCTCGCCCGATATCGACGCGGTTTTCATCGCCACTCCCGACTTCTGGCATGCGCCCATGACGATTCGCGCCGCGGCGAACAAAAAGCACGTATACGTCGAGAAGGCGCTTTGCCGCACGCTGGCCGAAGCCAAAGCGATTCGCCAGGCGGTGCGCGACAACAAGATCGTGCTGCAGCTCGGACACCATCAGAACAGCGATCCCTACTTCGTCAAAGCGCGCGAGATTTACCGGTCGGGCCAGCTCGGCAAAGTGGCGCTGGTGCGCACCTACATCGACCGCACGAGCGCATTCCCCGAGTGGCAGTTCTATACCGCGTACAACATCAACGAAACACCGAAGGACGCGACGCCGGAGACGATCGAGTGGAAACGCTTCGTCGCCAACGCGCCGCAGATCCCCTTCGACGTGGAGAAGTTCTTCCGCTGGCGCTGCTGGTGGGAGTACGGGACGGGCATCGCGGGCGACCTGATGAGCCATCAGTGGGACGGGGTCAACATGATCGCGGGCATGGGCATCCCAGAGGCCGTGCACACCATGGGCGGACTGTATTTCTGGAAGGGGGACCGCGAGGTCCCGGACCAGTGGCACGTCATGTTCGAGTACCCGAAGAAGGAGCTGAGCGTCACCTTCGGCTGCACCTTCCACAACCGGCATCACGGGACGACGACGCTGTTCTTCGGCCGCGACGCCACGCTCGAAGTGCACGGCGACCGCTGCCGCGTGTATGGGGCCGAGTGGAAGCCGGAGTACCGCCAGAAGCTGGCGGCGGCGCGCAAAGCCGCCGAGCCGCTGGGGCTGGTGGCCGAAGAGCTGGTGACGCCCGACTACGCGATGAAGCGGGGCGAGCTGGAGGTGACCAGCCACATGCGCAACTTTATCGACTGCATCCGTAGCGGCGAAACGCCGCGCTGTGGATTGGACCGGGCCTGGGAGGAAGCGGTGACCGTGGTGATGTCGGTGGAGTCTCACTTCCGGCAGCAGCGGGTCAAGTGGGACCCGGTAAACGAGCAGATCGTGTAGGCAGACCGGTCCTCCCCGGCGTTTTCTCCTCCCGCGGGTTCGATTCGGCTGGCTACGGAAGCACCTGGAAAAGGTTGACCTCGATGTCCGGCTCGGACGTGCGGAGCAGCCCGCCGGAAACCAGCCGGAAGCCCTGCGGTGAATAAACCTGCGCGTGCTTTGTCACGGGGTCGATGACCCAGACGTTTTCGACCCCGAAGGCGAGGTAGTCCTCGACGCGGATCTGCATCTGGGCAGCGCGGTCCTCGGGCGAGAGGATCTCGATGCAGAGGAAGGGCGGGCGGGTGATGATCTGCTCGCCGGGATCGCCGCCACGCAGCACGCAGACGTCCGGCACGCGAAATCGCGTGGCTGCGACCTGCACGCGCTGTTCGACGACCACGAAGATGTTCAGACTCCGTTCCAGCAGGCGGAAGAACGCGGCCAGATCGGTTTGCAGACGCGCATGGTCGTGTTCGCCCAGGTTTCGATCCAGAACGACGCCGTCGACATAATCACAGTCGGGCGAATAGCTGGTCCGGAGGTACTCCTCGACCGTTACCGGGGTCGCGGGCATCATCGCTTCAGTATAGAGTCGCCGGAATCTCAGAAAAAACCGTGGAGAGGAATTGCGGGTCAACCGCACTAATACGATGTGCGCCCTATGATGCGATGTCCGAGATGCGGCAGCGCGGACGTCTTGCGCTCGCAGCACGCCTGCGCGCTCGACTGGCTGATGGTCGGGTGGTTTCGCCGGGAGCCCTTACGCTGCTACGTCTGCTCGCGGCGTTTTTACCGCAAGAGGCCGGCCTGCGCACGAGGGCAGATCGGCGCTCCCGCGCCGGTCTACCAGTTGAAGTTCTCTCCCAGGTAGACGCGGCGCACCTCCGGGTCGCGGCTGAGCGATTCGGGGGTGCCGGAGCGGAAGATGCGGCCGTTGTTGATGATGTAGGCGCGATCGGTGACGGCCAGGGTCTCGCGCACATTGTGGTCGGTGACGAGAATGCCGATGCCGGAGCGCTTGAGATCGGAGATGATGCGCTGCAGCTCGAGCACCTGGATGGGATCGATGCCGGAGAAGGGCTCGTCGAGCAGGAGGAAGTGCGGGCTGATGACGAGCGAGCGGGCGATCTCGACGCGGCGGCGCTCGCCGCCCGAGAGCGCGTATCCCTTATTGTGCCGGACTTTCTCGAGGCCGAGCTGCTCGATCAACTCGGCGAGGCGCTCGCGGCGCTGGTGGCGGCCGAGCGGCAGCGTTTCGAGGATCGCCAGCAGGTTTTGTTCCACGGTCAGCCGCCGGAACACCGAAGGCTCCTGGGGCAGGTAGCTGATGCCTCGGCGCGCGCGCTGATACATGGGCAAGTCGGTGACGTCCCGGCCATCAAGCAGAACGCGGCCGGAATCGGGGCTGATCAGGCCGACGATGATGTAGAACGAGGTCGTCTTGCCGGCGCCATTCGGTCCCAGCAGTCCCACCACCTGTCCCTGCTGGACAGCGATGGATACGTCGTGCACGACCATCCGGCCACGGTAGGATTTCGAGATCTCCGTGGTCTGAAGCGTGCTCAGGGGGGCACTCGAAGGGGAGACGCTACTTTCGCTTGAACTGAGTGCTGGCAGGCTGACTCTTTGCGCCATCAACGAGAAGCCTATCATTCTGGAAAAACCAGGTCAATTTCTGACCGCGAGTTATGCCTTTGCGGCTATCGACGAGCTCCGGCCGTCCGCCCTCGAGCATAACGCGCTCTTCGGCGACGTGGTACTCGGCGTGCTCGCCGGTGCCCGTGCGCCGGCGGTCGGGCGCGGCCTGCACAATACGAACCTGGCCATCGGCGAGCGCGTGGTCGAGGGTTGAGCCGCTGTCGCCTGCTTTGAGGAAAGCGCGGATTTCCTGCCCGTGCACGGTGAGTCCCGGCCGGTTGAGCAGCGCTCCGCCCTTGAAGTGCGCGAGCCGGCCTTCCTCGGTGTAGACAAGCTCGGAAGCACGCACGGAAGTGATCACGGCCGGTTGCTTCTTTTTTTCATCCTGGGCCGCGAACTGCGTGGCCACATTGGTGCGCGCGTGCAGGCGCCGCTGGGCGCGATCGATTTCGACCCACTCGGCGGTGAGGCGGTTGGCGCCCTGCCAGAGCTCGGCGGAGCCCTGGTAGCGGATGCGGCGGCGGTTCTCGGTGGAGCTCATGCGGGCGGCGCGCGCCCGCAGGGGCTCGTCGCCCGCGAGCATGGATGTGCCGTCCGCGTCTTTCTTGCGATCCGGCAGGCGGACAGAGGTCACGTTGCCGGCGGCTTCGAAGTCGCTGGTTTTCTGGTGGAGAGTGATGCGGTCGCCGGTGGTGGAGCCGGTCGCATCCCAGACGCGGGCGGCGCCCTCGAGCAGGATAAGGTCGGAGGCGGAGTCGAGAATTGCCTTCTGCGCGCGGGCGCGGCGATCGCCTTCCTCGTAGCGAAAATCGTTCCATTGCTCGAGGCGCGTCAACTCGCCCGTGGGCGAGAAGGCGGCGCTCAGGTCCCGGCTCGAGGTGAGGACAGGCGGGCCGCCGGCTCCCTTGACGGGCGCCGGCTCGGTGCGGGTGGCGGCACTGACCGCGCGGAACGATTCGATGCGGTTCTCGGAGCCGTAGTTGATCCACAGGCGCTCGCCGCGCAAAGAGCGGCGCTTCTCTCCGCGCCGGCTGGGGAGAATGTCGAGCGTGCCGGGCGTGTGGGTCTCGACGTTCTCGATCTCGCGGCCGCCGGAGCGCATCCGGAGCTGGATGACCTCGCTGTGCAAAACGCGGGTGTCGGCGGGCGGCTTGCCCGGCCGCGGGACCGGCGTGCTCTCGACGCGGCTGGCGCCCTGCGCGGTTGCCTTCTCGAGCAGGCTTTCCTCCTCCGAGGGCGTGAAAGCAAGGTCGATACGCTGCGTCGTGACCGTGGTCCGCGCGCTTTCAGACGTGGAGACGAGCCGTGCATTCGACTCGCCCGTGATGGCGCTTACCTGCCCGTGCTCAGAGAAGTCCATGCGGAGCTGGTCAGCGGCATATTCGATGCGGCGGCCGGGCTGGTCCTCGACTCCGTGCGCTTTTTGCGCCTCGACGAGCTGGATGAGACCTTCGTGCAAAGTAACAGCGGCGTCGGCGCTTTCGAGCGTGAGGGTGCCGCGAGCGAGCTTGGCCCAGGGGCTGAGATAGACCTTGCCTTCGGCTTCCTTGTACGTGAGATAGCCGGCGCGGACGTCCATGGGCACGCCGCCCGGCCGGGACGCATACCAGCGCAGCTCGACGTCGCGGCGCATCTGCAGCTCGCGGGTGGCCGGGTCGTATTCGGCCCCGATCGACTTGCCCTCACCGCGGTCGAACTGGAACGAGGCGGCGCGCTCGGTGACGGCCTTGCCGGTCTTGCTGTCGAAGCGAACGCCGGAGGAGCGAATGGTAAGAAGTCTGCCGGGCCTGGGTTCTTCACCCGCGGGCACACCCATGATAATTTCGACATTGCCGTCAGACCAGAGTATGCCGCCGGTGGTGTCGAACTCGGCGGCGGCGCTGGTCACCCGGTCGAAGGTCTTGCCGTCCTGGCGAAAAATGCGAAGCTCGAGTCCGGCGAGCTCGAAGCGGGAGGGCTCCGAGATCTGGCGGAAGTCTTTGGCGCGCACCTCCACGGTCCTTCCGCCCTCGATGGTCTTGCTCCATACCCAATCGTGTGCCTGGGCGCTGGTGCGCTCGGGCAGCGCCTTGGTGGGCGGGGGCGCCTGGCGCTCCTGGATGCCCTTCTGGATCTTATAGGTGAATCCGACCGAGGCGATGATCAGGAGGATGGAAAAAAGAACGATCCGGCGGGTTCGCCGCATTCCCTGTGCTCACCACGAGTATATCCGGCGGGGCCTGCAGGGACGCAGGAGCGGCCGGCGGGAGATGACGGTGCGTGCGGTCAGATGTCCCCGGACCGGTCGCGTTGCCGCGGCCTCACAGCGTGGCCGTGCGCCTCGTGTCCCACGATCGTGCAGGGCCCGTCCGAGTTCGCACAGCGCACGTGTTCGAACTGCACAGTGGTGTGGTGAATATGGAAGCTCTCCGCCAGCACCCCGTTGATGCCCTGCAGGATCACGTCGCTCACCGAGGGCGGCACGTCTTCGATCAGGCAATGGCAGCTCAGCGCCCGCGTATTCGAGCCGATGCTCCACACGTGCAGGTCGTGCACGTCGATGACGCCGGGCACGTCGCGCATGGCGCCGATCACGTTCTTTAGATGCAACCCGCGCGGCATGCCCTCGAGCAGGATGTCGAGCGACTCGCGGACGATGTCGACCGCGGTCCAGACGATCAGGCCGCTGATCAGGAACGACAACATGGCATCAATCGAGTACCAGGCGGTGTAATAGATCACAACGGCGCCGATGATAATCGCGACGGAGCCCAGCGCGTCGCCCAGCATGTGCACCGAAGCCGCCCGGATGTTCAGGTCGTGCTTGCCCTCGCCGCGGCGCAGGCCGAGGAGAATCGCGGAATTGAGGATCAGCCCGAGCCCCGCCACGGCGACCATGATCCCTTCCTCGACGGGCTGCGGATGAATGAGCCGATGGTAGCTCTCGTAAAAGAGATAAAGGGAGAGCACAACCAGCGTCAGGGCATTGACGAACGCGGCCAGAACGCCGCCCCGGTGATAGCCGAAGGTCTTGCGCTCGTTCGCCGGCTTGCTTTGCAGGTAGACGCCGAACAGCGCGAGCAGCAGGGCCAGCGCGTCAGTGAAATTGTGACCCGCGTCGGAGAGCAGCGCGAGGCTCTGGGCCTGCACGCCCGCCCACGCTTCGGCCAGCACGAAAAGAACCGTGGCCGCGAGCGAGATGATGAGGACTTTGCCCGTGCCGGAACGGTGGTGGTGATGGTGAGGATGCACCAGACCGCCTCGATTCCAGCATACACGGGCAACGATGCGTCAGGCCGAGATCGAATCGGGAGTTCGAGCTTCGCGCGGCATCGGCGAGCCGCGCGCGTCAGCAAGCGCTCTGCGGGACGGCACACGAGAACGGGCTTGACCTCGGGGTAAACACTTAGACGGCTCCCCAACTCCTTAGTACAGTTGGGAAATACGCCGTATTGGCATGCGCGCCGACTTGCTTTATAACTGGAGAGAAGCACCCGACACCCACGCCCATGTCAACCGCCCTCAAACCGCTCACCAAGCTCACGCGCGACCAGCTCAACGGGCTCGACGAAAGCGAATACCGGGACTACTGCCGGCGCCAACTCATGCAGGCCAGACAGGAGCAACTCCAGCACTCGCGCCTGCGCACCCCGGGCTCGGCCATCGGGCTTTTTTTATTTATGGCCATACTCGCCATCCTGGCGAACCACTTTGGATTCCTCAATCCAGACGTTTGAGCGGAGACGGAGCTCTGGCGCGGGTTGCTACAATATCGGCCACATCAGTGCGGCGCCGGCTGAATCGCAATCATCGACGCTGGATCGAGAGCGGTTCCGTCACCCTGTCTGTTCTCCTCATCGCGGGCACGTCATGGCTCTGGTTCCGCGATACCTCGCCCGACGACCCGGGCGTTGCCAGCGCGGCAGCGAGCAGGCGGATGGACTTGATTGCCCTTGCCGCCTTCGATCCGCCAGCCTATCCGAGTGACAGCGGGCCCTGGCTGCCCCCCGATGCGCGGAAGATCGTGGATGAGGCGCAGACTGCCTACGAGCGCAAGGATTATCTCCGCTCCTCGGCTTTGCTGCAGCAGGCGAGTGGGACCGCGCCCTCGTCGGCGCGTATCCGGCTGTACCTGGCCATCTCCTACCTGCTGACGAGCGACACGGCCGCGGCCATCCACGAGTTGCGCACCACCATCAGGCTGGGTGATCCGGCTTACCTGCAAAGCGCGCATTTCTATCTTGCGAAGGCGTTCTTACGCCAGCGGGATCCTGCCGATGCCGTCGAAGAGCTGACGGCCGCGATCAAACTCGGCGGGCCGCTCACCGAACCAGCCCGCAGGCTCCGCAGCCGCGTGCAGGCCGCGCTGATGTGATGCGCGGCGACGTGAATTGCCTCGATCAGCCGCCTGCCAGCCCGCGGTCGTCAATGTAGGTTGACAGAGTGGTTGAAAACAGCGGTATTGATTCCAGAGGGCCAAGAGCGGCTCCTTGACGCAGAACGTGAAAAGTCTTGCCAGAGTTCGTGAAATTATCCTACGGTTTTGCCATTGTTCTTGGAATAATCCTACCTTAGCCTCCGTTCCGTGGTGCCCTGCGCACTGTCAGCGGGTCTGAGAAGGGTGCGCCGGTAAACGCTAGGCGACCAGAACGAAGCCGTTGGCGCGGCGGACGCTTCGCGTGTAATACTTCCGGTGTGATGTATCCTTGCTCTGAGCGGGTTCCCCCGTCCGGGGTGGCGTCGAGAACACCTTTGCAATCTGTCGATTGCAAAGCAAACTCGACTGAAACTCCATAGGCCGGCCACCGCCCCGCCAGCGGCTTCCTTCAAGTCTCTCTTATCGAAAGTGCCTCGGCCAGGAGTACACGTTCGTCCCCGATTTTCCTCCGCCGAGGCACTTCCGATCAAGGCTAACGACTTTTGGCGGGTCTGGCGAGCGCGGCAATTCAGCGATACTTTGGTCTCATGAACATCGTTGGCTTGTTCGATAGCCTCCGCCAGGACGTGAGCTACGGGCTACGGACAATGCGAAAGCAACCTGTCTTTGCATTGACCGCGATGGTCACGCTCGCGCTCGGAATCGGCGCCAATACCGGGATCTTCACGGTCGTCAATGCAGTCCTGCTCAGACCACTCGGCTATCAGGACCCGGACCGCCTAGTCCGTATTTCGGGAGGTGCGACGGTCGCCAGATTCGAAGCGATTCAAAGGGCACGGTCCTTCGCGGGAGTGGGTACGTTTCAGGTATTCACGAACACTGTAACGCTCTCCAATGCTGAGGCATCGGAGGCATTGAAGAGCGTGCGGGTGTCCACCAATTTTCTCTCCGTTCTCGGAGTTGCGCCAGTGGCCGGACGGAGTTTCCTCCGTGAGGAAGAAACGCTGGGCTCAGCGGTAGCGATGATCAGCGCGGCACTGTGGAGCCGGCGCTTCTCCGGCGATCCCGCAGTCGTCGGCACGACGGTGCGATTAGGCGGAGTGCCATGCACCATCGTCGGGGTGCTTCCCAGGAGTTTCCAGTTTCCATTTCCGGATGTGGACGTCTGGATGCCGTGGCAGCCGGAGGCCATGCCGATGCAGGCCCGCTTGAACAGCCCGGTGTTGGCAGTGCTTGGCCGCCTAAACGCTGGCGTCAGCCTCCAGCAGGCGAGCGCGGAGATAGCTGTGGTCAATCGGCAGTATGCACTCACCAATCGGGGCAAGCTGGACGCGAAGACCGATGGTCCCGAACCCGTGGTGCTCTTCAAAGACCAGCTTGTGCGTGGCGTCCGGTCTACGCTCTGGATGCTAACGGGAGCAGTTGGTTTGGTGCTGGCGATCGCGTGCGCCAACATTGCGAGCCTGTTGCTCGTGCGCGCGCAATCGCGTTCTCGAGAGTTCGCGGTTCGTTCCGCGCTCGGAGCGGGCAGAGGACGCGTCACGACTCAGTTGCTGATCGAAAGTCTGTTGCTCGCGCTTGGAGGCGGAACCCTCGGCTTCGTGGGGGCTGCGTGGTCGTTGCGCGGAATCGAGGGTATGCCGGGCTTCGAACTCCTGCGCATGGGCGAGATCCACCTTGACGGAACGGTGCTTGGATTCGCAATGGCGCTTTCCATTGCCACGGGCATCCTGTTTGGACTGGCGCCTTCGCTGTACGGGTTCCGCGCGGATCTTGCGGAAGTATTGAAGGGTAGTGGCGAGGCCCCGTTTGCTGTTCGGTCAAGGCGATTGCTGCCGATTCCGGTCAGCCCCAGGAGTCTGCTGATCGTCCTCCAAGTCGCAGTATCGACAGTCCTGCTCATCGGGGCGGCTCTCTTGATCGAGAGTGTCGCTCGACTGCGCCGGGTCGATCCGGGCTTCAACGCTGAGAACCTACTCACGATGCGACTGACGTTGCCTCCACCGAGTTCCGGGGCAGCCTCGGCGGTTGGGCCAAACTTCCTTGAACTGGTCGAGCGGGTCGAGTCCATTCCGGGAGTACGCAACGCTGCGGTCACCTTGACGCTTCCGACGACCGGGTTTGCCGGCACACCTGTATACGTCGTGAGCCAGGCTCCACCGCAACTGAACAAGCGGCCGATCGCCGTTTTGCAAGCGGTGACTCCCGGCTACTTCCGAACAATGGGAATCGCCCTGCGGCGGGGACGCGATTTTGCCCGGGAGGACTCTGCGGCGGCGCCCAAAGTTGTGATCATCAACGAAGCGATGGCCCGCCGATTTTGGCCCAGCTATCCCGGCGGCGAGGACCCCATCGGCCAATCGATTCTAGCGGGCGCCAGTCCCGACCCTCTGCAGATCGTTGGTATCGTTTCTGACGTGAGGCAGGCAGGCCTCGCTGACGGCGCAGCACCCGGCATCTACCGGCCGCGCGCCCAAACACCTCCGATGTCAGCCATGTTCGCCGTTCGCACAAGCACCGATCCCTCGCGAGTCGTCAATGCAATTCGCGCCGAGGTTGCAGCGATTGATCGGGACATGTCGATCGCGGCGGTGAAGAGCATGACTGAGGTGATCGACGACTCCGAGGGCCAACGGCGAGGTGTCATGATCCTGCTAGCACTGTTCGCAGCGATCGGGCTGCTGTTGACCTGTGTGGGTACTTACGGCCTAATCGCTTATTCAGTGACAGCGCGCACTCGAGAGATCGGGATCCGCAAAGCGTTGGGTGCACGGCAAGGGGACGTATTGAGGCTTGTGCTGGGGCAGGGGATGGCACTGACCGTGGCCGGCTCGATGCTTGGACTGTGTGGGGCGCTCGCGTTTACTCGCGTGCTTCAGAGCCTCCTCTTCGAGGTCGATGCTACCGATCCTTCAACCTTCATCGGCGTTGCTTTTCTCTGCGTCGGAGTCGCGCTGTTGGCTAGTTACTTCCCGGCACGTCGCGCGATGCGCATTGAGCCAACGGCAGCCCTACGAAGCGATAAGACCTGACTGCGTAGGAACGACCGATTCGGACAGAACCGGCGGTGCACGATCGGTCGCCCCTTGGCGAC
>JACOTZ010000295.1 GCA_016178155.1 Acidobacteriota bacterium | reverse complement strand
CCGACGCCCGCGCCAATCGCGAGATCGCGAAGGCTCGCCCCGTGGGCACCAGCTTGTAGGCCCCGGATCGACTCCCTCGGAATCATGCCGCCTCCGGAGTGGACCAGCCCTTCGGACGCATAAGCGCTCCCGCCGGCCCGTCGTCTTGCGCCCGGCCAAGCCGCGAACTTCCAGCCGGTCCCCGGGTGCGAGGTTGCCTCGCAGCGCCCGCCACCGAATGGGCGCCTGTTCGGCCGCAGACTGCAGCACCAGCGTCAGCGCCACGACGACACTGACCGCCGTTCTCGCCCGAAGCATTTGACCTCCAGCGCTTAGACGCGCGAAGCTGCAGCAGTTAGCCGCTGCCTTCAATATCCCCACGGGTGGAAGAAGGCGAGGGAGCGGCCGAAGGAAATGGACGATGTGCTCTGGAGGTGTCAGCAGCGGCAGATTCGGTGGAACAGCACACAGAATCCAGCAGACTGCCAGCGGTTGGGTGAAGGTTCCGTCGGTCCTCTCCGGGGGCTGGCTCATCCAAACCCTGAACGCTCAGGCGATCGCGATCGTGACCCGGTTACTGCTGTTCGATCCTGTCTCGAAGACCACGTCGATGCCCGCGCCGGCCGGGGCATCTGCGGGAACCGCGATGTTGATCTGGTCGAGCCCGGGCCAGCCCGGCGCTTCGCCCCAGTACTTCACCTCGGCTTCGCGGCCGCCTACGCGGACGCGCGGCATCACTTCGGGCGCCAGGATCATCGGGTTGCGAACGCCGCGCCCGGTGCCGAACAGCATGATCGTTTCGCCCCGCTTTGCGGGTGACGCCGCGGCCACCGGTGTTCCGTCGGCGTGCAAGGCGGCCGCGGCTCGGCCGTCGGTGGTGAACAACCCTTCGCTGAACAGGTTGAATTGTACGGCAAAGCGGTTCGACTCCGCGCCTTCGCCGTGTACGATGACCTCCGAGCCGTTCGCGCCCGGCGGCACGATGAAATTGATCTGCCCCGGTGAGACGAAGTAGAGCGGCGCCGGTTCGGCGCCGACCTCGACGGTCGTGCCCGCGAGGCCGTAGGGCAGCGGCACTGCCGGCGCAGCCGCAGTGCGGGCCGCCAGGTCGCTCCCGAAGATGCTCGCGATCGCCCCACCCATGACCGCCGGTGCATAGCTCGCGGCATTCACAACTGCGTGGATCGCCGCGGCGCGCGACGGGCCGCGGTCGCGGACAAACCAGATGCGTGCCGTGGAATCCGCCTTGAAGAAGTCGAGCAGCATCCGCGCCACCTTCTGCCGCCCGGGGACTGACGGATGGGTCCCGTCCGGCCCCAGGTCCGAGCACTCCCAGGTGAGACCGTCGGGACGCCGCCGCGTACCGTCCGCCCATGAATACGGACCCCAGGCGAGCCAGGGCGCTTTGCCCTCGCGGAAGCTGAGCTCAGGATCGCCCCTGATCTGCTGCTCGATCAGCCACTTCACCGCGAAGCCGGACTGATACGCATAGGGCTCGGGGTTCAGCGTGCTCGAGGCGTAGCCGGCGTAGATGCGGCTCGAGAGATACGCGAGCTTCAGGTTCGGGAAGCGCTCGCGCAGCATGCGCACGATGCTCTTCGTCTCGCCCTGCAGCTTGCGCGCGTCTTCCGGAAAGCTCAGGGATGGCTGGCGGTCGGCGAGCTTCACCCACGCGACCTGCACCTGGGCGGAAGTCGCGCCCGCCTGTTGTAGCCGCTGCTCGACGCGTCCGAGATACGTTCCGGGATCTTCCAGGATGCGGTCGGCGGACCAGCCGCCAAAGGCCCCGTCCACGGGAAGCACTCGCGGATTCTTCTCGACGTCGCGGATCGCGAGCGGAAGGAATGCCGAGAACTCCTGGGTCGTGTTGGACATTCCGATCGACAACAGCACGATGCGGCCGTTCTGCGCATCGGCGCCGCCGGCGGCGTCGCGCGGCACGACCTCGCGGGCAAGCGCGACCCCCGCCGCTTCGTGCGCGGCGGGACGCTGGTTGGAGCCGCCGGGGTAGAGCCCGCCTTCAAATCCCCGGTACGGGCGGAAGAACGGACCATTCAGCGGCGTGAACCCCACCGAAGTCCGCGAGCAGTCCGCGGCCAGTCCAGCCGCGACCCAGGCGAAAAGAGCGATCAAACATTTGCGCTTCATTGGCTATAATCCCCGGTACTTATGCAAACCCGCCTGTTCGTGCTGTCACTCGCCGCTTCCGCAGCCCTCGCCCAGTCCAGCGCGAAATGAACGACCTGAACTGGATGGAGTTCCGGGAACTGGTGCCGCGCAAGATCGACACCCGTGCTGCCTGCCGGCCGGAACGCTCGAGGCGCACGGGGTTGTTAACAATGGCGCTGGTGATACCGCGCCGCTCGCGATCCGCCGCCGCCCGGCGCCCGCGGTCAACGCATTGATCGCCCCAGCAAAGGCCGCCCGTTACTTCCAGAAGGTCACTGCGAAGCTCCAGCAACTCATGCAGGAGACTCAGAAACGCTCGGCTCAAAACCCAGCACTTGCCGCCGAGCCGCGCGCGCGAACGGCGGGCGGCGCGGCGAGCCGCCTGCATGCGGACCGCCTGCCGGCTGAAAGCTCCCATCCTTAATCGGCGGCCACTGCACCGGCCGGCAGCCGCGACGGGAGACCGGCCACCGCAGTCTCCACGATGCGATCGTAATAACATTCGATGGGCGTCCATTCCACGCCGCTGCCGGTCAGGGCCGCGGCCGCGCACTCGTTGTTAAACGCCTGTCGCAGACCAAGGTGCGGCAGATAGCGCAGCAGAATGCGCCAGATGTGCTGCTCGCGTCCTGCCAATTGCCCGGCAAACTTCTCGACCTCGGCGGTCGCGGCCAACACCGGCGTTGTCACTGCTTTCCCGCACGCCCGCAACACTTCCACCGTGCGCTCCACGATGTCGGCCACCTTCGGCGCGCGTCGCGGGCCTGCACAGATGTGCAGGATGGCGCCCGCCTCGAAGCGGCGTTCGAATAGGTATGTGAGCGCCGCCGCCGCCCAGTCGCCCGCGATCAGGTCCACCGGCGCGTCCGGCACCCCGGGAATCATCCGCAGCCGATGCTGGCAGGCGAGTTGGATGATCTGGTGGAAGTAGTTGACCCGTCGGATCCGCCCCGACGTATCCCCGATGATCGTGCTGAGGCGGTAGATCGCGATCGGCAACTCGCACATCGCCTCCAACACGACGCGCTCCGCTTCGTGCTTCGTCTGTTCGTAAGTTGTCAGGAATCCCGCGGGCGTTAGCGCTTCTTCGCGAAACGCGCCCTCGCTGCGGCCCGCAATGTAAACCGTGCTGACATGTGCGATCTTTTGCAGGCGCCGGCATCCGCGGGCGAAGGCGAGCACATTGCGCGTGGTGGCCACGTTCGCCGCCCTGGCTTCCTCGAGCGGCAACGAGAACCGTGTGTCAGCGGCGCAGTGAATGATTTGCCGCACCTGCGACTGCAGCTCGCGGTAGCGATCGGCACCGATCCCGAGCGCAGGTTGCGAAATCTCCGCCTGCCGGAACTCGACACCCTCGGGAGCCTCGAGCGCGCCGCAATGCTGTCGCGTCAGGGCAATCACGCGAATGCCCGGCCGCGATGCGATCAGCCGCTCCAGCCATTGGCTTCCGACGAGGCCCGTGGCCCCCGTCATCAGCACCGTTTCACCGCGGGCCGATGCAGCTGGCGGTTCCTCAAAACTCGCCCAGCTTGCGCCATCGCACCGCGCGCGCTGCTGCTCAGCTTGAGGTACGGGTCCATTGGCGGAGGAAGATCGCTCGCTAGGAACCCGGGCCGGACGGATCATTCAGTTTTCCAATCATACCGTCGAACCTCATCCGGAGAGATCTGCGGCAGCAGCAAGCAGCCGCCGGTCTCCTCGGTCGGATTCGCCGCGTCCGGGACACATTGAGCCGGGAGCGGCGAACCGCAGCCGCCAGCCGCCGGCGCACGCTGGTATGGCTTCACTTCGACCAGGCACGATCTCGACCTGACCGACATTGCCTGGGAGGACTCCGAACCCGATTTGCAGGGCAGTCATAAATTCACGGCTTCGTCTAGTACCCTCAGGCCGTGACCTTTCTCCTCTGTTCCAGTACCTGTGATCGATTGTGGAACTGTGCGTCTGCCTCTACTCTTGGGCATAGAGGATTCTGATAGATGAAAAAACTACTGCTCGCCATGGCGCCTTTGGTAGCCTGGGGGCTGCCCACGACCATCGAGCCGTGCCCGACCACGGCGCTTTTCAGCGATTTGATCAATCAGTATGGCGGCAGTACGGACGGCTGCAGCATCGGCGGCACGGCCCTTTGGGGCTTTGATTTTCAGGACGCGACGACCAATCCGCTGCCGAACGTCACCCGAACCCCCGACCAGTTCACAGTGAACATCCTGTTGAACTCCACAACCCAGATGCCGCGCATCGAAATTGCCGGGCCGCTCTCGCTTTCGAACGAGGAAGCAGTCATTCACTTCATTATGAGCTTCAACGCTGGAGCGCTTTCGCCCGACCAACTCCTGTACAACGTAGCGCTTGGCGCCACCCTGGCGGAAAGCGCCAATGGGAATGAGGCGAAGGTAGACGAAGACATCAATGTCCTCGGCGGAGGGAACCTCGCACAGATGCAGATCACGCAAGGCCAGCAATCGCAGAACAGAACCTTCACCCCGACACAAGAGATTACGATCCAGAAAGAGGTCCTCGTGGTCACAAAGGTCGGGGGATCGGCGAGCATCGGCACGATCTTTCAGGACTTCACTCAGGTGCCTGAACCTGTCACCTTCATCACCATCGGTTTAGGTTTGCTGGCGTTCGGCTTGGCCAGGTCGGCGGCCAGCCGCGCGAAGAACTGATTTCGCGTACCTGCCGGATGCAATGGACACCTGCCCGGCGAGCTGACCCTCGGCTCGCCGATCAAGCAGGGTGGCGTGGAACAGCCGAAGCACGAAATGAGGTCCGTGCGCTGCTCAGGTCTTCCCCGTCCCCTTGTGATGGCACCTGTTGCAGTTGCCCTTCGACTCGAATGAGCCTCCTCCGGGGTGGTGGCAAAATCCGCACGAGGTGTGCTTCGCTTCAGCCGGCTTGTGCAAGCCAGCCTTGAAATTCAACGGCGCCTTGGCCGACTGCGGCCAGAACCGGTCGTGGCAGACCTTGCAATCGTTCTTCGCAGCTTTGATATGCTTCGCGTGATCGAAAACCACGTCACCCGGTTTCGCTTTGAAAACCAGCTTCTCAGGCGGCTTTCTTGCTTCCTCCGAGACAGCGGTGATGCCCGCGGTGAGCACCGTTACCAGAACGGCCGCGAATGCCCGCATAGTTACCTCCTCTACCGATAAGACGCGCGGAACTGTTTGTACAGGCAGTCATTTCGTCGTCTGGCCGCGACTGAATGGATGCGAGCGGCGACACTCTTTTTCTACAGATGCTGCGGCGGTATCGCTCCGGCAATTGGAGCGGAACGTATGAGATGCGTTACACATATAGCGGTTTAGGTCTGTGCGTGTGTCCTGGCCCTGTCCCAGGCTGCACTTCTCGGCACGATCATCGCGCCGCGCCCCGCAAAGGCCGAAATCGAGGACGGGGTGGGCGCGCGCCACACGATAGGGCAGACCTAAGCTCGGTAACGCGGCATTGTTCAAAGCCCGGACCCGGATTTCCGGCCGAGCCGAAAGCCTTCATACGCAAGAAATCCCGCCACACAGATGGCTATCCAGCTCAGCCACATCGGCAGCGTCCGCCCTTGTACGATCCATTCCGCCCCGAAAACCAAGCGCAGAATGTGCCCAAGAGTAATCAGCGAAAAGATCACTCCTGCTGTCAATGAAAACGTGTTCTGACTCACAGGCTGAATCCTCCGACGCCTTAGGCATACTACTTTTCACCCACGCTAGTCAAAGAGGATCGTTCACCTCTTGTGGTCCAGCGATGAGCGGGCGCCGGGGAGCCGTGGGCGGCGCCCCGAAATTCGGTGAGAATTTCCCGACCCTCGCACCACTGTACTCATGAGGGTGAGACGGCCGAAGGCCCCGCGGTCGCTGCGGCCTGCCTGGGGATGCGTCCCTGCCTTCGTCCATCATGACTGGCGCCGTGCAAACCCACGAAACCTCCGCCCCTGTTCTCAGCCCCGACGACCAACTGCACTGGCTCGCCCTGCGCATGGTTCCGGGTCTCGGCACGCGCAAATCGGTGCTCCTGATCGAGCAGTTCCGCACACCCCAGGCGATCTTCCGCGCCTCGCGTTCCGAGCTTGAGGCCGCGGGCGTGTCCGGCAGCGTCGCGCAAAGCATCGCCAGCGGCTGCTCGTTTGAGGACGCCGTCGACCAGCAGCAGCGTCTGAACCAGTTCGGGGCCGTCCTCATCGCCGTTTCTGACCCGCTCTACCCGGCCCGGCTGAAGCAGATCTTCGATCCCCCGCCGGTTCTCTTTGCCAAAGGCCGTCTTGATCTGCTCGACAGCGTGATGCTGGCGATCGTGGGCACGCGGCGGCCCACTGCTTATGGCATCGCAGCCACCGAGCGGCTCGCCACCGATCTGGCCGCCGCCCAGTTCACCATCGTCAGCGGCATGGCTCGGGGCATCGACACCGCCGCCCACCGCGCCGCCCTCAAAGTCGAGGGCAATACCGCCACTGTTTTCGGCTGTGGTGTGGATCTTGTATATCCTTCGGAGAACCGCAAGCTCGCCGCCGAAATCGCCGAGAAGGGCTTGCTGCTCTCGGAATTCCCCATGGGCGCGCCCCCGTATCCCCAGAACTTCCCGATCCGCAACCGCATCATCAGCGGCCTCAGCGCCGGCGTGCTCGTCGTCGAGGGCGCACAATACAGCGGATCCGCCATTACCGCCCGCCTGGCGATGGATCAGCAGCGCGAGGTCTTCGCGGTCCCGGGCAATATCACCTCCCGAATGAGCTGGGGGCCCAACCTTCTGATCAAGCAGGGCGCAAAGCTGGTGCAAGAATGGAATGACATCGTCGTCGAGCTGGCGCCCCCCGACCGGCGCAAGCTGATCATCGCGGGCCAGCCGCAGCTCCAGATTGCGGAAGGCGCTGCCGCCGGCCCGGAGGAATCTCCGCAATCTCCTGTTAAGAAAGCACTTATGGGTAAGCTTCGACCTGACGCCCCGATCCATCTGGACGAGTTGCTCGAATCTTTCGAGTACCATTCTTCATCGGAATTAATTGCAGCCCTGTTCGATCTGGAGATGCAGGGGCTGGTTAGGCAACTCCCCGGAAAGAACTTTGTTAAAGTGTGGTAGTCGCGCGCGTCGGCCTCCGGCCGGCTTCGGCGACGATACCAGCGTTTATCCTTTTCGTTCATATGCCTAAATCCCTCGTCATCGTCGAATCGCCGGCGAAGGCGAAAACTATCAGCAAGTATCTCGGGCGGCAATACCTGGTCAAGGCCTCTCTCGGGCACGTCAAGGACCTGCCGAAGAAGGAGCTCGCGGTCGCCGTCGACCGCGGGTTCGAGCCCCACTACGTCATCATCGAAGGCAAAAAGAAGCTCATCACCGAGCTCAAGCAGGATGCCCGCAAGGTCGAGTCGGTGTACCTGGCGGCCGACCCGGACCGCGAGGGCGAGGCCATCTGCTACCACCTGATGGAGGAGCTTCAGAGCAAGAAAGACGGCCCCGCGGTTTACCGCGTGATGTTCAACGAGATCACGCCTACTGCCATCCGCCGCGCCTTTGAGCAGCCCGGAGAGGTAGACATTCATCGGGTCGAGGCCCAGCAGGCGCGTCGCGTGCTTGACCGGTTGGTGGGCTACAAAATCTCCCCGCTGCTCTGGGACAAGGTGCGCCGGGGGCTTTCCGCCGGCCGCGTACAAACCGCGGCTCTCCGGCTGATCGTCGACCGCGAGCGCGAGGTCCGCGCGTTTCAGAAGCGTGAATACTGGACCATCGACGTCCACCTGCTGGCCAAGAAACCGCCGGTACTGGCTGCCCGACTGCTCAAGCGCGGGGACGAGAGCGTCGACCTCCCGGACGAGGCGACGGCCCGAGCGCTGGTCGAGCAGTTGGACGCCGCGCCTTATACCGTCGAGTCCGTCAGCACGCGGGAGAAGCGCCGCAACCCGGTGCCGCCGTTCATCACCTCCACGTTGCAGCAGGAGGCATCCCGCAAACTCCGCTTCAGCGTCAAGCGCACCATGATGCTGGCCCAGCGGCTATACGAAGGCGTCGAACTGCCCGGCGAAGGCGCGGTCGGCCTGATCAGTTACATGCGTACCGACTCGCCGCGCGTGGCCGACGAGGCGCTCGAGGAAGTCCGTCAGTTCGTCGCCACGAACGAACGCTTCGGGTTTGCTTACCTGCCGGATAAGGCGAACATTTATCGGAGCAAGAAAGACGTGCAGGACGCCCATGAGGCCATCCGGCCGACTTCGGCGCTGCGCACGCCGGAGTCGCTCGAAGAAGTCCTCGCCGAAGACGAGCTGAAGCTGTACCGGCTCATCTGGATGCGCTTCCTGGCCTCGCAGATGAAGCCGGCGCTCTTCGATCAGACGACGATTGACGTCAGCGCGCCCGGCAGAGACGGCCTGCAGTACCGCTTCCGCGCCACCGGCTCCGTGCTGAAGTTCGATGGCTATCTCGCCGCTTACGAGGAAGGCAAGGACCAGAAGGACGAAGACGACGAGGAGCTGAAGCATCGGCTGCCCGCGGTGGCCGAGGGTGAAGCGCTGAAGTTCCGCTCCATTCATCCCGAGCAGCACTTCACCGAGCCGCCGCCTCGTTATACCGAAGCTGCCCTGGTCAAGGAGCTCGAAGCCAACGGCGTCGGGCGGCCGTCCACCTACGCTTCGATATTGTCCACCATCCAGGAACGCGAGTACGTTCGCAAGGAAGGCGGCAAATTTCTACCCACGGAATTAGGCATGGTGGTCACCGATCTCCTGGTCGAGAGCTTCGAAGACATTTTCGACGTGAGTTACACGGCGCGCATGGAGGAGGAGCTGGACGAGATCGAAGAAGGCAAGCTCGACTGGCGCACCGCCATGCAGGAGTTCTACGATCGGCTGAAGAACGATCTCCTCCGCGCCGAGACGGAGATGACCGACATCAAGCGGATGGAGAAGCCGACCGACCTCATTTGCGACAAGTGCGGCAAGCCGATGGTCATCAAGTGGGGCAGGCACGGCAGTTTCATCGCTTGCACCGGATATCCGGAATGTACCAACACGCGCGAGCTGACGGTGGATCTCCCCGACCTCGATACGGCGAATCTCGCCGAGCAGGACGCCGAAGAATACTGCGAGAATTGCGGCCGCCCGATGGTATTGAAGAAGGGCCGCTTCGGGCAGTTCTATGCCTGCTCGGGTTACCCGGACTGCAAGACCACTAAACGCATTGGCGGCGAGCAGAAGAAAGCCGATGTGCCGCTCGAGGAACGCTGTCCGCAGTGCGGCAGCAACCTGATGCTCAAGCACGGGCGCTTCGGCGAGTTCACCGCCTGCAGCAACTATCCTTCCTGCAAGTATGTCAAGCAGAAGACCATCGGCGTCGCGTGCCCCGCTTGCGGCCAGGGCGAGATCGTGGAACGCCGCTCCAAACGCGGCAAGACGTTCTACGGCTGCAACCGCTACCCTGAATGCGACTTTGTGGCGTGGGGCAAGCCGGTGGCCGAATCGTGCCCCCAGTGCGCCAGCCCCTACCTCGTTGAAAAGTGGCTGAAGAGCGGCCCCATCGTACAGTGTCCCAACGCCGAATGCAAATACAAGCGCGAGCTGGCGCCCGTTCCCGCCGAAACGGTGTGATTTCGCTGTAAAGCTGCGGTCGACAGAACTCGCGCCACGGTCCCACGATAGAATGGTGGGTTAGCCTCTCGATCCGTGCCGCACCCGGGAAGCACATCCATAGAGCAGCGGGGTATCGTTGTGGGGCCGCCGGCCGCCCAGCCGACCCACGCTGTCGCCATCAGCGCCACCTTCACGGCGGAGCCGCTACAGGAGGCGCTTGCCTTCTGGCTTTCCGAACTGGGCCTGAACTACGCCATACGGTTTGCGCAGTATAACCAGGTATTCCAGACGCTGCTCGATCCCGTGGGTCTGTTCCGCGCCAACCGCGATGGTTTCAACGTCGTACTGTTCCGGCTGCAGGACTGGACTCGCGCGGATCAGACGGAATCCGAGAACCGGACGGCCATCGAGTCCAACACGCGCGAGCTTGCCTCCGCGGTGCAGTCCCTCGCCTCCTCCGGCGCCCACGTCATCGTGCTGCTGTGTCCTTCGCCCCCCGGGTTCTACAGCTCGGATGCTCATGCCGCGCTCGCTCAGCACACCGAGGAAATCCTCTACTCCGGCCTGCACACGCTGAGCACCGTCCGTTTTGCAGGTCCGAGCGATCTCAGCCGGCTCTATCCGGTGGTCGACTACTACGACGGGGCGGCCGACGAGCTCGGTCACATCCCGTATACGCCCGATTTTTTCGCCGCGCTGGCCACCATGATCGCCCGCCAGGTCCACCTGCTCGAGGCCATGCCTTATAAGGTGATCGCCCTCGATTGCGACAACACGCTCTGGCGCGGCATCTGCGGCGAGGATGGTCCCGAGGGCGTCGTGGTTGACGCCGGCGCCCGCGCCCTTCAGGAGTTCATGCTTGCCCAGCGCGAGGCCGGCACGCTGCTCTGCATCTGCAGCCGCAACAACGAAGAAGATGTCGTGGAGACCTTCCGCGTCCATGCCGACATGCCTCTGCGCTGGGAGGACTTCTCCGCCCGGCGCATCAACTGGGAACCGAAATCGCGCAACCTCATCTCGGTCGCGGACGAACTCGGGCTGGGCCTGGACAGTTTCATCTTCCTCGACGACAGCGCGATGGAGTGCGCCGAAGTCCAGGCCGACTGTCCCGAGGTTCTCGCCATCGCCCTCCCCGAGGATCCGGGCGAGACCGCCGAGTACCTGCGGCACGTCTGGGCCTTTGACCACCGGGCCGCGACCGAAGAGGACAGGAAGCGTGCCGCCATGTACGCGCAGCGCATTGAACGCGAGCGCTGGCAGCGCCAGGCCGCCGGCATCGAGGAGTTCATCGCCGGGCTGCAACTGCGGGTCGCGGTCGAGCCGCTGGCGCTCGAGAATCTGCCCCGTGCCGCCCAGCTTACCCAGCGCACGAATCAGATGAATTTCACGATGGTGCGCCGGACCGAAGCGGAGATCAAGTCGCTGCTCGATTCCGGCGGTGCCGAGTGTCTCGCGGTGCGCGCCGGCGACCGCTTTGGTGATTACGGCCTGGTGGGTCTCCTGATCTTCCGCACCCGCGCGCGGGCGCTCGAGTTGGACACGTTCCTGCTGAGCTGCCGCGCGCTCGGCCGCGGCGTCGAGCACAGGATGCTCGCCCGCCTCGGAGAGATCGCCGGCGCACGGGCCCTGCCAACCGTCGAGGTACCGTTCATCCCGGGGGCCCGCAACCGGCCCGCGCTCGCGTTTCTCGAGTCGGTCGCCGCTGCATACAGGCACGGCACTGACGGCCGCTTGGTCTTCCACGTCCCTGCCGGCCACGCTCGGGCGATCACTTACAAGCCCGGCGATGCTCCGGTGCCGCCCAGCGCTGAACCGGAGAAGCACGCCGAGGCGAAGCCTGTCGCGCGCAAGTTCACCGGTTACGTCCACATCGCGCGCGAGCTGTCCAATCCTGGACGCCTGCTCCGGGAGCTGGCATCCCGCCGCGCCCGCCAAGCGCCCGAGCCGGAACCTGTTTCCGATCCTCCTCGCACCAAGCTGGAACACCGCATCGCTGCCATCTGGTGCGATCTGCTCGGCCTGCCCGCGATCGGCGTGCATACCGGCTTCTTTGACGCGGGTGGGCATTCGCTGCTCGCTGTTCAGCTCCTCTTGCGCCTCCGCGATGCCTTCGGCGTGGAACTCTCGCTCGACGTCGTCTACTCCGGCGAACTCACCGTGGCCGAGCTGGCTCGGGCGGTCGAGTTGGCCCAGCTCGGCGCGCTCGATTCGAGCGAGTATGCGAGCCTGCTCGCCGAGCTCGAACAGATGTCTGACGAAGAGGCTCGGGCGCTGCTCGAGGCGGAAGATGAAAAGCACTGACCCGCATGGCTCGCCGCCCGCTCTTTGCGTTTCGCCGCCGTCCTCGAGCGTCTGTCCGAATACGCCTTCTCGCGCTGACGTTCATGCGTATGGCAGCCGCGGGCGGCGCACCGCGCCCGCGAAGCGCGTGGTGAGGAATGCGGGCTAGCGCGTCGTGCCCAATACCGATTGCTTACACGCGCGGGTCGGAAGTCTTCATTCCGAGCCGCGGCCATGAGAGAGCGGTTGTCGAATGTAAGGCGGGACACCGCACTCGCGCAGGCTTCCCAGGCAGCCCGTTCCAATGATGCGCATCTTGCTCGCCTCCACCGCTTCCTACGTTCCGCCCCGGGGCGGCTCCACGCGCAGCAATCTCGCCTGGCTTGATTCCCTGGCCGGCGCCGGCCACGCCTGCTCGATCGTCGCCTCTGCCGCTGAGAGGGATACCCCCGGCAAACAGGCGCGGGTGGATCGCGAGCTCCGCGAGCAGGGCATTGACCCGGCGTCTATTGAGGTGCATGACCGCGTGGAACATGCACGGCGTGGGGCGATCGAGATCTTCTCCTCGCGGG
>JACOTZ010000294.1 GCA_016178155.1 Acidobacteriota bacterium | reverse complement strand
TGTGAGCCGGAGTTGCGCCCGTATTCCGCGGTGAAGTTGTTGGTGATCAGTTTGACTTCCTTGATCTGCGAAAAATTCAGTGGTGACAGCGGGCCGCCGGTGCCGGTCACCGAAATATCTGTCGAGGTGACGTTGTCGACGGTAATGTTGTTGGCGCGGCCGCGTGAACCGTTGCTGTTGTAACTGCCTGATCCAAGGAACGGATTCGCTTCCGTCACCGGGATTACCCCGGGCGCTATCGTCGCGAAGAGGTTCGGATTCCGGCCTACCGGGAACTCCTGAATCTTCTCGCCTTCGATCGAGTACTGAACCTGTGCGTTCTCGGTGTCAAGCGCCGATACGGCGTCGGTGACGACGACAGATTCGGTTACCTGGCCCACCTCGAGCGCAAAGCGCACGGTCGAGATCTCACCACTTCGGACAATCGCCGGCGTCACGGCGATACGGAATGCGGGAGCTTCGGCCTTGACCTCGTATTCGCCAATCGGCAAGAGCGGGAGGGCGAAGCGGCCCTCTTCGTCCGAGGTGACTTGTCGGGTCGCCCCAGTTTCCTTGCTGGTCAGCGTTATTTTGGCGTTCGGAATTGCGGCGCCGCTCGGATCAAGTACTACGCCACGAATCTCGCCGGTAATCTGGGCAAATGCAACCGGGCTCGCTAGAACTGCCAGCGCGAGCACCAGGATCATCAACTTGCTCGAGTATTGGGTCATGGTTTGTCTCATGGTAGTCACAAACGACATAGGACCTGTGCAATCTACGGGCCAATCCCGGAAGACATTGAAAACACTTATGGAACCTTAACGGTGGCTCCAACTTAACATAGAAAAGGCCCATCTAGCTTTCTTTTTTGGGAGCATACACCACCTCTCAGTGTTGGATTGGATCCGGGATTGAATCCTACTGACGCTTCGCAGAAGCGGGTCCTGTACCCACGGAGAAATCCCAGGTCTGCACGTTGCCCTTTGCTTCGGTGTACTCAATCACCGCGTATTCGCCGGCGGCGAGCGGCTTTTGCGGCCAGATCTTGTAAAGACCTTCATCCACCTGCTGCTTGAAGGTCTCGACCGTTTCCATCTCTTCCACGATCTCTTTCGTGACCGGGACGATGTTCCACGTCTGCACGATCCGTCCCGTCTTGGAGGGCTTCAGCCGAACGATGGCGAACCGTTCCTCCGCGGCGAGCTGAATGTAGAACTCCGGCCGTTCCTCGCGGACGACAGCCGCCGAGTGCGGCCCGTCCAATTCAACCGTCGCCTTGCCCGCCACGATTGGAATCGGCGACATCGCCTTCAGGATCGATCGCCGCTTGTTGTTGACGATTTTCGATTCGGCCTGCTTGAGCGCCTCCACCTGTTCGCCCCGGACCCGGTAAACGCCCGGATTGATCGGGATGCGCTCGATCTCGCGCCGGTGCTCGCGCTCCGCCTTCTCCTCGGCGTCGAACACCGCGGTCTCCTCTTTTCGCGCCTCCTCCCCGGCTTTGATCTCGGCTTGAGTACGTTTCAGGTCGACCAGCTCGACTGGGATCTCCTCCCATTCCCCGCGCTCCACGCTGAAATAACGGACACGATCTGTAAGCTTCTTGTATTCGCTGACAACGTGGTAGCCCCCGTCTTTCAAGTAGAGCTTGATGTTTGCCGCGGAGGCGGCCAGGGCAAACACAACCGCGAGGGCGAGGGTCCGGACCATCCTGATACTTTGATTCTACGCGGGAAGCGCCGGTTCCATCCACGGCACCAATGTAGTCTTGCCGGCGAGACGTTCACCAGGGCAAGTCTTTATCGCCCCGAGGCCGCAGTGCCCCGGGCGCTGAAGCGCGGTGCCGCACTACAAAAGTAAATCGGGCGGCTCGGGGCGTTTCAGCCCCGAAGCCGCCCGTACCGGAAGCACCTTCTTAAAAGTAGATGAACCTCACCCCAAACCGGCCCGAGAAGCCCTCGCTGAACAGGGTCTCCGTTCCGAACCGGGGATCCAGCGCCCCAATCGTTTTCTTCGCATCCGGCGTCAGCGACACCAGTTGCCGGTAATCGAAGCCCTTCGACAAATCGACTTGGCTGAGGTTGATCGCTTCTGATTGAACACGTTCAGCGCGTTGAATTCGAACCGAAGCCGCTTGACCTCGCCCATCTATTTCGCTATTTCGATCCGCTCTCGTCCATCCCCTGGATGACCCGCGGCACCTGGGGGCGGTCTGGACTCTCACAAATAGCGAGCCGGACTTTGCCGGACCGGGGCTCCCAGGCCCTGCCGTTCGGCCGTTGGTTTTCGAGTCATATGACCCAACTCTGTTGTTGGCGGTGCGGAAGTTTATGGCGATGCCGCTGGCCTTCAACTCCGCCGTCGTCTCCCCGGCGGGCGTTTGTACAATCATGGTTCAGGATGAACTACCGCACACTCGGCAGAACCCGGATCGACGTCAGCGAGATCGGATACGGCGCCTGGGGCGTCGGAGGCAAGCAGTGGCGCGGCGGTACCGACGAGGAATCCCGCGCCGCGCTGCACCGTGCCTTCGAGCTTGGCGTCAACTTCATCGATACCGCCCTCGCTTATGGAGATGGCCACAGCGAGCGGCTCGTGGGTGAGGTCCTGCGCGAAACGCCGCAACAGGTGTTCGTGGCCACAAAGGTCCCGCCCAAGAACCGCCTCTGGCCCGCCCGGCCCGGCATCGGCATCGACCAGGTCTTCCCCTACCACTACATCCTCGCCTGCACGGACGAGAGCCTCCGCAACCTCCGGGTCGATAGCATCGACCTGCAGCAGTTCCACGTCTGGAATCCCGAATGGATCGGCCGGGACGAGTGGCGCCGCGCCTTCGAGGACCTCAAGCGCTCAGGCAAAGTGCGCTGGGTTGGCGTCTCCATCAATGATCACCAGCCGGACAGCGCCCTCGAGCTGATCGAAACCGGCCTGATCGATACCGTGCAGGTGATCTACAACATTTGGGATCAGAGCCCGGAGAGCCGTTTGTTCCCGCTGTGCCGGCAGCGCAATATCGGTGTCATCGCGCGCGTCCCCTTCGATGAAGGGAGCCTCACCGGCACAATCACGCCGCGCAGCACCTTCGATGGCGACGAATTTCGCGCGTTCTACTTCCGCGGCGACCGCAAACAGCAGGTGGAAGAGCGGGTCAGCCGCCTGCTCGCCGGCCTGTCTGCCGACGGAAGCTCGCTCGCGGAAGTGGCGCTGCGCTTTGTCCTCACCCATCCGGCCGTCTCCACCGTCATCCCGGGAATGCGTCGAGTACGGAACGTAGAGGCCAATTGCTCCGTCTCAGCCAAAGGACCGCTGCCCGAAGCGCTCCTTGCGGTGGTCAGACAACATGCCTGGAACAAGAACTTTTATTCGTGATCTGATTGTCGCCCTGCTCTGCGGGCTGGTGTTCGCGCAGCTTGCGGATGCCCAGAGCGCGCATTTTCCGCTCCAGCCCGGCAACGTCTGGACGTACCGGCTGGCTGGCCGCTGGTTCGACCGGATGCAGACCATCGAGTTACGGATCGTCGAGGTCGTAAGGGAGGATACGTTCGGCGGCCGTCAATACTTCCTCGTACACTTCTTCGGACGCGACGCATGGCTGCGTGCCTCCGGGGAGAAGATCCTCGCCTACCAGCCGCAGGAGCAGAGCGAGCGGACGTGGATCGACTTCGGCGCGCCGGAGAAGGAGACGTTCGAAACAGCCCTCCAGCCCTGCAACCGCACGGCTCGCGTCGAACAGCGCGATTCGAAACACTCCGGACCGCTGGGCGAATTCACCAACGTGCTGCTGATTGCTTTCGACCCCTCATGCGCCGATGCCGGCATCACGCACCAGCGCTGGGTGGCCGGCCTCGGGCTGATCGAGCATGAGGAAACGAGCATCGCCGGACCGCAGCGCTACGAGCTGGTGCACGCCCGCGTCGGCCTGCAGGAGTTCAACACCGGCGAGCTGAGCTTCAATGTCTCGTTGGATTCGCCCGTCTACGGACCCGGCGCGCAGGAAATGTTCGTGCGGTTGAGGCTCAGCAATAGCACCGGCCGCCCCGTCCGTCTCGTGTTCCCGTCCGGGCAAAGCTACGATGTCGCCATCCGCAATGAAAAGGGCGAACGGGTCTACGTCTGGTCCGCGGGCAAGGCGTTCCCCGCGATCTTTCGCACGGAAGACTTCGCGGGCGAGCGCAACTACGCCGTAGCCGTTCCGCTGAGCGGCCTGGCACCGGGCAAGTACGTCGCCGAGGCATGGTTGACCACGGAGGGTCCTCGAAAATATGCAGTTTCCGCGCCTCTTGAGATTCGCGGCCGTTAGCGCCGCGCTCGCCGCGTGCGCAGCGGCCCAGGACCATTTTCCTCTGCAGGTCGGCAATCAGTGGGTATACCGGACGGCCGGCACTCGCGCCGGCGCGCCACTGGTCATGGAGATCCCCCGCGCCGAGATCATGGACGCCCGCACCTGGCACCTGCTGCGCGGCGCCCCCGGCGGCGAATACTGGCTGCGCATGAGCGAAGACGGCAAGCTCATCCAGCGTGACGGCAGCGGCCAGGAAAAGCTCTGGTACGACTTCAATGCGCCCGCCGGGCAGCCCTTTGAGAGCGCGGCGCCATCGCGCTGCTGCGGTCAGGCGGTGATCGCCGCACACGAGGTGCAGTACTCCGGACCCTTGGGCGACTTCACATCCACCACCGAGATCCGGTTCCCCGGCGTCTTTCAGGTCGGCGTCGAGCGCGAGCTGTTCCTGCCGTACGTCGGGATGCTGTTCCGCTCGGAAGCAACCGGCGGGCCCTCGGTAGCCACCTACCACCTCAGCTACGCGCGCCTGGGAGGTGTCACCTACATTTCGGAACCCGAGCTGGCAATGACCATCGCCAGCGATCGTTCCGTCTACACTCCCGGAGCCGGCATGATCGCGCGCCTCCGCGTCCGCAACAGCACCGGCCACCCGGTCCAGCTCAATTTCCCGACCGGCCAAAGCTTCGATTTCGTAATCCGGAACGAAGCAGGAGATATTGTGCAACGGTGGTCCGAGGGCAAGTTCTTCACGCAAGCATTGCGCTCGGAGACGCTCGCGCCCGGCGAGCGGAAC
>JACOTZ010000293.1 GCA_016178155.1 Acidobacteriota bacterium | reverse complement strand
GGTTTCACGGGGCCGGAACATTTGCTCATCTTATTGTTTCGCCGCCCCTAAGGTCCTTACCTGCCGCCGAGCGTTGACGTTCCAGCCGTACGCCAGAAGCGGTCCCGGCCGGGGTCTCTGGCGATTCGGGAGTGGCCCGCACGGGAAGCTTGGGGAGGGGCAGGCGGCGGATTCGCCGGGTCACGCCGGGGGTGCGCCCTCCATGCGCCGGACCAGCACAGCATAGCTCACGGCGCCGAGGATGAGCAGTACCGCGATTGCCTGCATCGGCGCTTCGTAGCTTCCGGTGGTCTCGATCAGCCAGCCGGTGAGTATGGGGGCCGCCACGCCGGCGAGATTGCTGGCCGTATTCTGAAGGCCTCCGATTCTGCCGATGGCCGCGCCGGGCACGATGGTCTGTGTGAGGGCCCAATAGTTCGCCGTGGCCACGCCCAAGCCGCCGAGCGAGAAGACGGCGAAAAAGAGCGCCAGCCCGGCTGTCGGAGCGGCCGCACCGAAGACCTCGGTCGCGGCCAGCAGGAGCCCTGCGATGGTGAATCCCCGGCGCACTTTGACCGGGTCTCCGCCGCGCGCGATCAGGCGGTCGGCCGCCCAGCCGGCGGCAATCGCGGTGACCGCCATGCCGCCGAAGCTGAACATTGTGTACAGGCCCATCTGCTCGAGCGGGAGCTTGCGCTGTTCCTTAAAGTAGGCGGGCAGCCAAGTCAGACAGAAGTAGAGAAAGCAACTGTAGCTGAAGGTACCGGCAACGATCCCCCAGATGGCCGGGTGCTTGATCACGCGCCAGAACGGCAGCTCGAGCGGCGCGCCTCCGGCGGGAATGGCGGCCTGACGTCCGGCGTCCCTCGGCACCAGCACAAGCCAGGGAAGCAGCCATACGATGGAGATGAGGCCGGTGAGGTAAAACATGCTGCGCCAGCCGTATCCCGCGATCAGGAAGGCTGCGATGGGAGCGCCCACGGCGGGGCCGAGCTTGGTGCCGGCCATGTAAATGCCCATCGCCAGTCCCCGCTGTTTCTCCTCGATGTTCATGCGGATCCAGCGCAGGCTTGCGGGCGCCACAATCGCTTCTCCGATGCCCAGCAGGAGGCGAAAGGTGAACAGTTGCGCCGCCGACCGGGTCAGGCCCGTGCCGGCGGAAACCAGGCTCCAGAAAGCGAAGCTCAGCGCATAGGGATATTTCACGCCGAGCCGGTCCACCAGCCAGCCCGCCGGGATCTGCAGCAGGGCGTAAGACCAGAAAAAGGCGGAATTCATCAGCCCTCGCTGGCTGTCGGTCAGGCCGAAGAAATCCCGGAAGTCGCGCACAGCAATGGCGACGGAGAGCGAAGTGCGGTCGATATAGGCGATCACCATGCCCAGGCAGAGCAACACCACGATGGTCCAGCGGCGTGCCGGGCCGGCCGGCGTGGTCGTTCTGGTGTGCGCGGGCTGTATCGCTCTATAATGCCTTACTGCACTGTTCGCGTTCACATTGCCTACGCATGATCGTCAAGAGAATCGAAATCACCCATGTTCGCGTGCCGCTCGTCGAGCCTTTTCGTATCAGCTCCGGGGCCGTATCGGAAAAGGACGGGATCGTCGTCCGAATCGACACCGGCGAGATGGAGGGCTTCGGCGAATCCTCCCCGATGTCCGGAACGTTCTATTCTTGCGACACGCCGGAGAGCTGCTGGCAGGACCTGACCGCGCAGCTCATCCCGCCGCTGATCGGGCGGCACTTCAACTCTGCGTTGGAGGCGGCCGAATCGCTCGCCTCGATGCCCGGCAGCAACTTCGCCAAGGCGGGTCTTGAGACCGCCTTCTGGGACCTCGAGGCCCGTGGCCGAGGGAAACCGCTGTATGAGTTGCTGGGCGGCACGGACAAGCCTGTGGAATCGGGGCTGGCGGTGGGACTGTACGATGACACGGCGGAGCTGCTGCGCGCCATCGACCGCTACCTGCAGGACGGATACAAGAGAATCAAGATTAAGATCACGCGAGGCCGCGATGTGGAACTGGTTCGCGCGGTGCGCGGCGCGTTCGGCGCGATTCCCTTATGGGTAGATGCGAACGGCGCCTATGACCTGTCCGATCTTGAAACGTTCAAGGCGCTGGACGACTTCGGGCTGATGATGTTCGAACAGCCGTTCGCCGCGGGAATGCTGGGCGACCTGGCGGAACTGCAGCGGAAGGTGCGCACTCCCGTGTGTCTCGACGAGAGCCTGGAGACCACGAGCGATGTGCATCGCGCCAACGCTTTCGGCAGCATGAAAATCGCAAATATCAAGATCCAGCGGGTGGGCGGCCTGGGACCCGCGCTCGCCATGCACGACTTCTGCCGCGGCCACGGAATTCCCGTCTGGATCGGCACCATGCCGGAGCTGGGAATCGGGCAGGCGCAAGGCATGGCGCTCGGCACGCTGAGCGGCTGCGCATACCCGACGGACGTGGAGGCGAGCTCGCGCTGGTTCCGCGACGACATCATCGAGCCGCTGCTCGAGGTGAAGGACGGCTTGCTTCGGCCGCCGTGCGCGCCCGGCCTGGGCTTTGCGGTGAGCCGGGCCAAGCTCGAGCGGTACGCGGTGGCGTCCAGACAGTTCTAGTGGATTTGCGGGCGAAATGGACCGCTTGCTAACGCGCGCGGCTCGGTACGACCAACATCGTGCCGCGACTGTTAAGGAGCGGAATTTTGCGCCGGCAAGTAGGCAGTCGCGCCTCCGGTAATGATATTTCGGCGCGCATGCGCGCGCCGCGGAGGAGAAGCGCAACAAGCTCCTCCGGCGCCGAACTGCCGCCGCCGGCAGGACCCCCGAGTATTCGGACGCGGCGTACCGTACTCGTGTGGACGCCTCGGGGCGGCGCCGGTTACTCCGGGAGCGTAAACTGAAAAGTCGCTCCATCCCCTTCGGCTGACTCCACCCAGATCCTGCCACCGTAGCGTTCCACGATTTTTTTGCAGAGCGCGAGGCCGAGGCCTGTGCCTTCGGTGTCGGCGTGAAGGCGCCGGAAGAGGCCAAAAATGCGCTGATGATGCCGCGGTGCGACACCGATGCCCTGATCCCGGACGCTAAAGCGCCATGCGCCGTCCTGACGGGCGGCACTGATGTGGACCACGGGGTCCTCACCGGGCTTCGCATACTTGATGCTGTTGCTTAACAGATTTTGAAACATCTGCGTCAGATGCATCTCGTGCACGCGCACGGTTGGAAGCGTCTCGATGGTGATCTGCGCATTCCGGCGCTGGAGGGCGGGCGCGAGCGTGCCGACAACCCGGCGCACGACCATGTTCGCGTCCGTCAACGGAGGCCGGATGACATCGAGCGTGGCGGCGCTGGTGTATGCAAGCAGATCGTTTAACAGATCCGCCATGCGTCTCGCACTCGTCGTCAGGTACTGAAGGTATTCGTCGGCATCCTGGTCGAGCCTGCCTGCGTACTTGAGCTCGAGCAACTGGGCGAAACTGCCGATGCTGCGCAGGGGCTCACGAAGATCGTGACTGGCGCTGTAGGCGAACTGTTCGAGGTCCTCATTCGCCCGGCGGAGCTGCTCGTTTGCCTGGTGCAGCGCGCGTTCCGCCTCGCGCCGCTCGGTCATATCGACGTTGACGCCGACGGCACGCTGCGGCGTGCCGCCGGCATCATAGATAAAACGTGCGGTTCCTTCGATCCAGCGAATGCCCGCGCCGGAATGAAGGATGCGATACGCACAGGTCGTGTCCGACGCGCGCTGAGCGATGGTCTCATTGATGCGAGCGGCGACGGCGGCGCGGTCTTCGGGATGAACACGCTTCTCCCAAGCTTCGAAGGTGCCCTCGAAACTTCCCGGGGCAAGGCCGAAAATCGCCTCCTGTTGTTCATTCCAGACCAGCCGGCCGTGTGCGATGTCCCAGTCGAAAGTGCCGATGCGCGCTGCCCTGGTGGCGAGATCGAGCCGCTCCTGGCTTTCCTTGAGCGCGTGCTCCGCGCGCAGCCGATCCGTAATATCGATGGCGATGCCGCCGACGAGCGCGGGCCGGCCGTGTTCGTCAGGGATGGAGAACTTGTTCACGACGCTCTCATGCACCCCATCCTCCTGCTCGAGGAGCTCGGTCGTCTGGACACTCCCGTGCTCGATCGCACGCTCGTCATTGCCGCGAAATTGAGCGGCTGTCTCAGCCGGGAAGACCTCTTCGTCAGTCTTGCCGCGGAGTTCATCGAGCGGAACACGGAAAATGCGCTCGGCCTCGGGGTTGGCGTATACATAGTGCCCATTGAGGTCCTTGATCCACGCGGCACCGGGCAGGTGCGACATGAATCGCTCAAAGCGCTGATTGCTCTCCCGCAGGGCGCGCTCGATCCGTTTTGTCCCGGTGATGTCCTGGTAGATACTGATGATGCCCGTCACTCGGCCGCGCGCATCACAGATCGGGCCAGTGCTGACGCGCAAGTCGATAGGACCGCCATCCTTTCGCAAACGCTGAATCTCGCGCTCGCAAATCGCCTGTCCGGAGAGGTCCTGTGCGCGCATGGCGCGGTGCTCGGCCATCTTCTCGAGCGGAATAAAGGGCAGCGGGTGACCCAGAACTTCGGCCGCGGTCCATCCGAATGCGCGCTCCGCGGCGGCATTCCATGTGGTGATCACTCCCGTGCTCGTGATTACGACGATCGGTAAGGGTGAGGCAGCGATCAGGGCGCGCTGGGTTTCGAGGGCGTCGCAGAGCGCGCTCGTAGCGCTCTTGCGTTCTGTAATGTCCAGGAAGCTGAGCAATAGAACGCCGCGACCCTTCCACACCGCCGCCTCGATGTCAACGCAACTGCCATTGGCGCGTTTCAACTGCGCCTCGAACAGTGGCACGGTCTCCCCGTTCCATGCTGCCGCCAAGAGAGCCACGAGGCTCTCCTGGGGCTGCGGGCAAATGATCGTTGAAACGGAAGCACCGATACCGCCCGTGCCGAGGAGACGGGTTGCAGCCGGATTGACGAAAAGCACCACGAACCGGCTATCGAGGGCAATGACCGGGACCGGTGCCCGCGCGAGCAGATCCGACCAGTGCTCGTCGAGAGTTGCCGTGATCCCCGCCATGACCGTGTGCCCCGTAAGGCTTCAGTATACGCGGCGAGGTGGAGGGGAGTGCGGCGGAACAAAGAACTCGTGATGAGGCAGTCCGATAATATGCGGAGTGAGGGGCGCTTGATTTGTTCGGCGAATAAAAGTCGAAGATATCAGCCCGATTGAACCAGGGGCTCGCTGGTGGAAAGCAGGTGAGCGAAGCACTGTGCTAGCCTGTCTGCGCGATGAGCTCACGCTTTAGTTCGGTTCCAGTTCAGGATCGCGCGGCCGGCTTGCGCCGCCGGTTCGATACGGGAGAGACGGTTCTCGGCTGCTTCCTGTCGCTCGGCTCCGCGCTGACCGCCGAAATCATGGGAGCCGCCGGCTATGACTGCGCACTGATTGACCTTGAACACGGCGCCGGCGACGAGCGGGATGCGCTTTGTCAGATGCAGGCGCTCGCCGCATGCGGTTGTGCCGCGCTGGTGCGCGTGGAATCCACGGAGCGCCAGCGGGTACATCGGGTACTCGACTTCGGCGCGCATGGCGTGATGTTCCCGCGCGTCGACTCGGTCGCGCAAGCGGAAGCGGCCGTTGCCGCGATGCGGTATCCGCCGGCGGGCGTTCGGGGTGTAGCCTCTTCGAATCGTGCGTGCGCGTACGGGTCGAACTTGCGCCCGTATGTCGAGGGTTGCGCGAAGGTGCTGACGATTATACAGATCGAGTCGCCCGCGGCGGTTGAGCAGGCCGACATGATTGCCGCGGTCGCGGGCGTGGACCTGTTGTTTCTGGGTCCCTCGGATCTGTCGTTCGCGATGGGCATTTTCGGCGAGTTCGATCATCCCGACTTCGCCGGGGCCGTGCAACGGACCGCCGAAGCCGCCTCGCGGAATGGCAAGCATTGCGGCATTCTGCTGCCTGCCGGTCACACGGTTGCTGCCTATCATGCGCTCGGATACCGGCTGATCGTCTCCGGCGCGGACGCGGTGCTGCTCAACCAGTCCGCCCGCGCTCTGGTGCAGTCGCTCGAAGCGCAGCGGGCCCAGTTGCCCGTGCGGGAGTAGGGGTGAACGCCGCGGACGCCGCCGGCCGCGCTGTCACGCGCCCGCTCTTCGGCATGGCATGCGCGCCGCTACTCGATGCGGAACAGAATGCCGGCGCCCGGCGCTAGCCAGTCCATCTCACGGCCGAACGCTTCTTCCTTGCCGGAGTAGTTGCAGATGCGGATCAGCCGCCGTTTCTCCTGCTTCAGCTCGACCGCGAACTGGAAGCTATGGCTCAGGTCCTTATTGACGATCATGAAGTAGGGGCGCCCTTGGCCATCCTCGAATTCGCCGATGAGAAACCGTCCCTGCAGCGGCGGGCGGACGTAGCGCTGATTCATGGCAACGCTGCGAACCAGCCTGCTTTGTGATAAGGGCTTCCCATACTCGGGGACGTCGGGAGAGTGATAGACGCCCGTGCTCCGAAGCTTGACCATCGTCGGCGCGAGCGCGTGGATCTGCAGGTTGATGCGGCGCAGCGCGTCGTAAGTCGCGGTCTTGTTGCCAAACTGGTCGATGGCGCCGAGGCGGTAATTGCCGTTGTGGGGTGTGTACCAGGTGAAGTACTGGATCCCCCTGCCGCCGTAAGCGAGCGTCGAATAGACCTGCAGGTGGAATGTGGCGTCGGAGGGCTCCATGTAGTTAAAGTGCGCGTTCGCCAGGATGCAGTTCCAGAACGGCGTGTTGGTTTCCTGGGAAACGCGCCGGATAATCTCCAGGTTGTTGTAGAAATAGTCCAGCATTTCGCCGGCGACCAGCGAATAGTTGTCGTAACTGAGAAACGGCTGCCGGAGCGTGTTGACCAGCATCTTGGCGTAGGTTTCGTAATCGGTGCCCATGCGCTCCCGGCTGACGCGATATGGGAACAGGTTTACATACGGCCACTTATCGGGCGCAAGTTCCCGGAGAATCGCCGCCATGCGTCCCATGGCGGGCATCAACGACGCATGCGGCTCGTCGCGTAAGTAGAATCCGAGCACTGCCGGATTGCCCGCCACCAGCCGGGTGACCTCGGCCGCGCTGCCGCGAAGGTCGGCGTCGGGCGGGAGCTTCGCCCAATCGTAGCCGTTGATGCGCTTGTCGGACACAAAGCAGGCGAGACCGGCATCCCGGACCTTGCCGGCATCTTCAACGCGGCAAAACCCCGCGGCATTGAGCCCCGCTTCCTTCATCAGTTTCAACTGAACAGGATCCGGAGGAGCGCCGCCCCAGGCCATGATCGGGAAGACGCGCGCGGCCACGGGCTCGGGATTGTGAAACATTTGCGGCCACGCCGGCGGAGCGGCTGCGGCGAGCAGCAGGATAGCGGCGGCGTAAGACGTTTGGTGGATCATGGTGCTTTGTTATCACATTCCAGCCACACTTTCAGCAGGCACATACGAGCGTACGGTGGGTTTCCGGTTCGAACACGCCGCGCGCGTAGCCGAGGTTCGTCACCACCACTCCCTGACGGTCGTGGCTCAGAAGGCTTCCGCTGATTTGACGGCACTTACTGAGCCGCGCGCGTCAGCAAGCGGTTCGAAATCCTGTCGGTGACGAACTTCGGGTAGCAAAGTGCTGCTTCAGCGGCACTCAGCGCAGCCTGAAGTGCGGGCGATCACGGCTCACCAGCTCGGGAACCAGTCAGTCCAGGCAGTCGGATGTAGAGGGTCGGGATAGACAGTGCTCCAGGTGCGATCATCGATGCCGATGACGGAGACGCGTGCGGCGCCGCCTCCGACATTGGCTGCGATAATGACCGAGCCAGGCGGCAGCAACGCGGGGTCCGGAGAAACGGCAAAGGCACGCGGATCCGTGAGCAGCAGTTGGCTCGCAAGCCAGAGAATATGGTAGGCTTCACCGGGCGATGAGAGACCGGGGTAGGGCATCCACTCCGTCCATGGGGTTTCCACGCGGCCCGGCACATACGAGCGGCTCCATATGGCACCGCCTGACGACATTGCGTACACGCTGACTCTGTTCGGACTGACACTGACCGCGAACGCGCCCTCACCTAAGCGAAACGGCACGCTCCATCGCGCGGGCACATGCGGATCGGGGAAAACGCGCGCCCAAGGCTGGCCATCGATGCCGAGCGTGAACAGGGCCGTGAAGCCCTCCATCGGAGGCTGCCGGAGGGGACTCTTGCCGGCCGCTTGCCAGCTCGACCAACCGGCCGGGTTTGCCGGGTCCGGGAACGTTTTGCTCCAGACGGCCCCACCCGGCCCAAGCGCCTCAATGGCCACATGACCGGGGGACATGAGCAGGCCGAAACTGTTTTCATCGAGCACGAAGCCGCGCGTCCACTCGAGCGAGCCCTTGACTGCCGAGAGCGGGAACCAAGACACCATGACGACCTCCGCGTACCGCTGCTTCACTGCTCAAGCAGCGGCTTTCAATGCTGAGCGGAACACTCGACTCTTGGGACGTTCAGACGAATGTTGCCACGAGCTGCAGTGTTTGCTCGATCCGTGGAAGGACGATCACGCCGTGGTTCTGACCATCCAGCATTTCGACCCGGAAATCGACCGGATTGCCCTGCGCGTCACTGAGGTTCTGCAACGTTTTTCCGGCGAAGTCCGCAGCCAGAACGAGAGTGAGCTGGTCGACAGGCTGCAATGCGCGGACGGCGAATTGCAGTTGGCCGCCCTGGTCCCAGCGCAGGCCGAGCACCTGCACGGCACGACGCTTAACCCACCACTCGGCGACCTCGAGCAGTGTCATGGTGGGAATCTGCTGAGCGTCGAGGAAGCTTGCATACTCGTCGAACATGTCCAGGAACTCGGCGATCGGCGGCGTCAAGCCGGCAACCACCACCGGGTGAAACAGACAGTCAAACACGCCGTAAAACAAGTCATGATTACTCGTCGCCATATCCCGAGCCCGGGTGAAGAGATCATCTAGCTGGAGCGCGAGCTGGCCTTCGGGTACGGTTCCCGAGTAGAAGAATTTGGTATCGGAGATGTCCATCAGGCCGTGTGAGATCTCCAGGAAACTTTCGAATGCGGGGCCGGCAGCCGAGTAGATCCGGTAGGGCAGAACCGAGCCGCAATGCGAGTATCCCGGCCCACCTCCGAATGTCGAGTCGTAGATGATCTCCGGCATCGTAGCCATCGCCTGGGCCAGATAATCTTTCACCCAGGACAGACCGTGCGAACGATTGCCCTGGATGGCATTCACGCCGTAGGTGCGGAGCGCATTCGCCTGGAGCTGCAAATTGGCGGGAGTGAAATCGGTCGATCCCAGCGAATCGAAGTGAATGGTGACGTGGTGCCCGGCCTGCGCCAGCGCGGCGAGATCGGCGGCCGACATCAGACCGGCATCGCCGGAGGTCATCAGCACGAAGAAAGTGTCTCGGCGGTTGTACTTTGATGCCGTTTCGGCCAGGGTCATACTCGCGATCTCGACTGTAGTCCGCTGATTCGGCCCCGCTGTTTCGATGTCGTGACTCAGGCTGGCCACGGAGTGATAACCGTTGGGAAGGTACCAGACTCGCGGCACGGGAGTATCGACCAGCGACGTTACCAACTGGCGCAGAATCCGCTCGTGGAGGTCGGCCTGTGGTAGATCGAGCTGCGTGTAATCGATCCAGTCATCGAATGCGTTAATTACGGGGCTGAAGACCAACGGCTGGCCGAGAGTGGAGATCTGCACCAGTTGGACGGCAATCGCAGGGTCGACGTCCATGCCTTGTTGCAGGCGCAGCACGGTGGTTTCGAAGTCGTAGAGAAACGCGACCGCCCGCCCGTTGCGCACGATGAGCGGGTGGCGCCCGGATTTGTAGAGCTTGTGATACTGCTGCGGGTAATTGAATGTGTTGGTCGCGGGGTCGCGCGCGTAGACGTTTGAGCCGACCAGGAGCGAGATCTGGTCGCGAATCCCCGTCCTGCCGGAATCGGAGGCATAGCCGAGCGTTGGCCGCAGGACGTTCGCGACCAGGTACTTGGGGCCCAGATCGGGCAAAGTGGCCACCGGCGTCCATCCGCTGCCGAAGTTTGTGTAGAAGGCGCCCTGCGACCAGAGGTTCAGGACGGTACGCCGGTAGCCATAATCGTCGAACGCCTCATAGCTGTAGCCGAAGTCGGTGGGGACCGGCGTCACGCCGTCAGGCGCAAAGACCTGCAGAGGACCCCAGGTAACGCCGCCGTCCAGAGATACGGTGTAGAGGGAGCCATCTTCCAGGAACAGGTTGATGGGCCAGATCGGCGTGCCGGCATCAAAGCTGAGGGCGTGGCGGATGTTGGCGGGCATCTGGCCGGCGGCCGCCCACACTCCGTTTTTCAGAATGGCGTAATAGGGACCCCCGGCAATCAACAGATTGTCCTTGAAGCCGTCGCCGGTAAAGTCGCCCGTGGTCGCCGTGGTCGGGGTGACAAACCCAACGCCGGGCAGGACGGAATCCTCAATCAGGGAACGGCCGCGCGCGAAACGGCAGAGGCTCTGGCCTACCCAGAACCATTCATCGTCGGAGAATCCATCGCGGTTGGCATCGAAAGCGATCGCGGCAGAGGGATGCGAGGAGCCCTGCGCGAGTGTTTGGGAGATGCCGGGCGGCAGGCGGTAGAGCATACGCCGGCCGGAGATCTGCAACTGCTGATTTGCGAGCGCCGGAAATGCCAGGGCGGGGGAGGAAGGCCAGAGATAGCCGCCGTCGGTATCCTCCAGCGTCTGCTGCAGACCGAACCAGGCGGCCAGCTCGGCGGCCGGCCAGGTGTCGGAATTCATGAGAATCGCCGCGCCACCCTGATCGACCCAACGCTTAAGTGCCGCGCGCTGGGCGTCGCCGGGAGCGGACGCCACGACGGCGAGGCGGACGCCCGGGTACTGGCCCGCGAACAGCGCGTCGAGTTGCGGAAGCGGCAGGTCCAGGCAAGCGATACCCTCCTGGCTCAGCGCCTCCACCAGAATGCCGCCAGAGCGGCCGGGGATTTGAAAGACCGCCACGGGAGGCGCCAAGCCATTCAAAACGCCGCTCGGGCTCGCCATCGACGTCACTCCTCCTCAACGGTTGGAACAGGTTGAGCCGAACCGTTCTCCGCTGCGGCCGGGGCGATCGGCCTGCGCCGGCCATTCGCCGGTGCACGCTGGTCAGCACGTACCGCCGCTCGCCCGTTCCCGCCTGTTGCCCCTGCGGCGGAAACCTGCTCGACGCGCAGGCCCATCGCTTTCGCTCTCCGGTCCGTTCGGAGATCCACGACCATACGGACGCGGCCGTTCTTCTCATCCACGACACGGGCTCCGAACCTGCCGTAGTACCTGACCAGGTCTACGCCATCCTGGTTTTTTCGCTGGCAATAAAAAACGCCGGTTGTGTACTGCGTGAGCGTGGGAAGGGCGAACGCCGTCTCGATCACCACCGGAGAAAGCCCCAGCTTGCGGAACTCCCGTTTTACGCTGAGAGAATCGAGCGAAATTGCGTGCGCGGGTAGGGAGGGATCCTGGAAGCTCAGGCAATATGCGGCGGGCTCGTTCTGCTCGGTGACCAGCAGCACGTACGCATCAGGACAGCCCATTCGCGAGTAGAACATCGACGGGTTGTACCGCATGTCGTCCGGGAAGCCGGCCTCGAGGCCGCCGAGCAAGTGCAGCAGCTCGGGATCGAGCTGGTTGTGCACAGAGACTTTGGGGCTGATCATGTTGCGGCGCAGGCGCTGCTCCACGGCGGTGGTAATCTTTTCCACCCGCAAGGCATTCTCGGGTCCGGTGAGCGACAAAGGCCGGTACAGCAACTGGCCGAGATCGGCGTATGCGCCCGCAAACTGAAAATTCATCCGCCGGTAAAATGCCGTCAGCGCTTCGGACTGCTCGGTGGAAACATAGATGCCACGATACCCGCGGACGCCCGCCAGTCCAGTAAGCGCCGCCACGATGGTGGAACCGACTTTCTTCGCCTGGTATCGCGGAATGACAAGAAGATCGTCAAGGAAGAGGTACTGGGAGGAGATCGCCGGGATCACGTAGTACAGAGCGAACCCGATCAGGTGGTTGCCGTCACGGAGCAGCAGCAGCTCGGAACTCCTTTGCTGCAGGCGCTCCCGCAACTCGGCAGCGCTGTACCGCAGGTCCTCGGCAAAGGCCTCGCGCTCGGCCGCGACTAACTCTTCCAACAGCGGTTCGCCGGCGGTCTGCACAAACTCCAGCCGGGGCGCCGAGAACATATTTTTCTTTACAGCCGCAAGGGCGACCTCGCTGACCTCCTGCTCGCGAGCGCAAATCTCCTCCCGCTGCCACGCGGGCTTCGCGTGGATCGCCGCCTCGACCTCCGGCGCCGGCATGCTCTGCCGGACAGCCGGCCCGAGCAGATCATTTTCGCGGACGAATGCTGCTACGTCGATCTCGAAGACACCTCGGCCGGCCGTCAAGAGCTTCTCGACGGAATTGAGAGTTACCAAGTTGAAGCCGTAATCGATCACGCCGGCGAGAGGGCGCAGATATCCGAACGCCTCGGTATAGTGATGCTCGCCCGCCAGCGAGTGGCCCAGCGCCTGGTCAGCGGGATCGACGGCCTCGAAATAGTAACTCTCGTGATAGCGGATGCTGTCGAAGCGAGACTCCATCTGCTTACAGAAGTTCGCGAAATTGAGAGGCTTGCCCCAAGGCGCCGCAAAGACGACCAGCTTCTCCGCGCCTGCGAGACAGGCGTCGATGGCCAGGGCGTCGAGCATGAACCGCATGGTGCCGTTATAGCCACGCAGATCGTGAAGCTGGTCGTTGTAATCAATGCTGTCCATCAGAATCGTGCGCTCACCCTGGCCGTTCACGCCGGCGTACAGGGTTGCAAGACCGAGAAACTCCGGATACGGCTCAAGCCAGAACTCGATGAGCGGCGTCGCCGGATCGAGGATCAGCCGGCAGATCTCGCCATGGAAAAGCCCGTGCGGTTTGAACAGGCAGCAGGCCAGGCGCGTATTGTCGAACAGCAGTTCGGGGACCAGCTTGGGGCTGCGCACGGCCACAAGCCGCTGCGGCTGCAAGTGGTCCGCTGCCGAGAGCTGGCTGCGAAGACTCACGATCTCCATGGCGCACTGTTGCAGACGCGCTTCGGCCACGACGTCTCCGTTTCTCAGCAGCGCCTCCTGGCGATGCGCGAGTGCCGGCAGGAGCCGGGAAATGAGCCGCAGTCCCGCGGCGCGATCAGCCTGTCGCTTGACCTCCGTATAGTCGTCCTTGATCTCGTGAAAGAACTTATGCCGATCGATGGCGAGGTCGAGCTCGGGATCCTGGTCGCGGCTGCCCAGCACTCGCTTCACGATACTGGCGAGCCTGGTCGCCCAGGTTTCGCCGGGCTCGGCGGCGCTCGGGCCCAGTGACACGATCTCTTGACGGCCGAACACGAAATAGGCGGCGTTGTAGCCGCACTCGACCATACGCTGTACGGTGCGGCGCGGCGTCGCGTGCGCGGCGTAGTACTGCTGAATGCTACCGTATCGGTTAACGGTTTGGATAAGCAGCGGCACATTCGGGTCGGCGGTGACCAGCGACTCCCAATTTTCGAAAAAAGCCAGCATGCTGCGCAGATACGCCATCTGGTGGACGCGCGGCTCCCGAGGGGCCGCCTTTTCGAGGCCAAGCTGTTCGAGGAGAAGGTCATGAAGGTGTTCTTCAATTCCTTCATCCCGAACGAAAGCGCTGTTTCCGGCCGAGAGGCGGGACTTGTATCGGATGTCCTGCAGCAGCTTGCGCCAATGGGAGTACTGGGCAGGCGGAATGAGCTTAATCAGCTCCAGGTGAAACAACAGCCGCTGCGGGTTGAAGGAACCATCCAGGACCGCGACCTTCAGGTACTCGAGGACGTTCGCCAAGTCCGTCAAATCAAGGCTCTGCAAAAAGGCCAGCGCTGCCTCGGGCGCGATGCCGGCGGCCTGCAGGAAGGCGACGAACTGCCCAAGAGTGCCGTGTTCGTAAGACCCCAGCGGCGGCGAAGGCGCGATCGCGGCCAGGTAACCAGTCCCCGTACCCCAATCGACCAGTGGCGCTGCCGCCGGTTTCGCCGGCCACGACTTGGAGAAAGCCGCCGGGCTATACATGAGCGCCGGTTTGGCAGTGTACTTGCCGGCGGGCTGGAACGGCGCTTTGAGAGGCTTGGGCGAGCCTGCCGCCTGCACCGTCCAGCTCTCTCCCCCATCCGCGGAAGCGACAATTGTGGCGTCATCGCCAACGCCCCACAGCCGGACGCCATCGGGGTCGGACCCGATGTCGTTCAACCGCTTCGTCGCAACGATCTGCGTCTGCCAGGTCGCTCCGCCGTCACGCGAGCGGAGGAGCAGGCCACCATCCCCGACGGCCCACAACGTGAATGGACTCCCAACGCCGCGTTGTGAGCGCGGACCGGTGATCGCGTGCAGGTTGGCCCTGGTGGGGCTCGGGAGCGCCTCCCAGGTTCTACCCGCGTCAGCGGAGTGGACGATTACCCCGCCTTCCCCGACGGCCCAGGCCCGCGTACCGTCGGGACTACAGTGCAAACCCTCCAGCGGCGATCGGGCTGGCGTTGTCCGGTCTTCCCAGCTCGCGCCACCGTCGCCCGAGTGTGACACCCGGACTCCACTCTGGACATCCGGCCTGCCTGCTCCACTCGCCTGTTCTCCGAGAATCCAGACATGATTGCCGTCCTGACTGGTGCGCACCGCCGGCTGCAGGCCGCGGGTGGCGACGGAGGACCAACCCGGCTGCCAGGCACCCAGCAGCTCCTGACGCTGAAAAGCCCAGCTCGCTCCGCCGTCAGTCGACTTCAAGGTCACGTAATAGTCGCCGACGATCCAAATCTGGGCGCCGTCCGGCGTCCCGTGGATCGAGAAGAAGGTTGTGCGCGGCCGCCCCTGCACGGAGGCGAGAAACATCTCTACGTACGCGGGCTGCGCATACCAGCTCTGACCGCCGTCGCCCGAGTAAAGCGCCGTGCCCTCTTTACCTACGGCCCAAAGCCGTGTCCCACCGATCTGCCCAAATATGGAATAAAGCGTATGCCCGGTGCCGGCCGGCAAAGCCGTCCAGGTCACGCCGGCGTCCATCGATCGGATTACCAGCCCCAGCTCACCCGCGGCCCAGATCGTCCGCCCATCCGGCGTCCAAACCGACAGCAGATCAGGAGCGCCATAAGCTGAATATGACAGGTTGGACATGCTCAACTCCTGTGACACGAGGTCCTGCGCGAGTGCCGCTGGATGCTACCGGCGCCTGATGCCGACCGATTCCTCTGTGTTCGAATGTGTCAGATCTTTGTCGGTTTGGTCGTTCGCCGCGAACTGCTCCGGTGGGGCCGCTTCCGCACTGTACAGCGGAATCGTCATGCGGACCCGGCGACCGCGGCGATCGACCACTTGCGCGCCGAATTGCTCGTGGTATTCTCGTGAGCAAAGCGCGTTTCGTCCATGCTCGTCGCAATCGAAAACGAGCGCGGTATAGCACGTGAGAGAGGCGATGTTCAGCACCGCCTCGATGAGCGCAGTGGCGACAGCCTTCCCGTATTCGCCTCTGACCCGGAGCGCATCCGCGAACAGGATCTGCCTCGGCAGGCTTGGATCCTGGTAACAGAAGCCGAACGCCACCAACTGTTCGCCGCCGTAGACCACAATCAGGTGCGCGTCGGGCAGCGTGATGCGATTAAGCGACTGGCGGCCAAATTGCATCGCATCGGGGAATGTTTCCTCGATGGATTGCAGGAGTTCGAGGGTATCCGGATTGAGCGCCGTCCGCAGCATCGCCCGAGCGTCAGCGATGTCGGGGCGCAGAGTGGCCAGCAGCCGGCCGACAATTTCCTGGATGGCGAGCGCATTTTCCGGGCCAGCCAGGGAAAGCGGCCGGAACAGGAGCTGGCCAAGGCCGTCGTATGGACCCGCCACCCTGAAGTGCGCGCGCTCGTAAAACCGGACGATGCGGATGGCATCTTCGCCGAAACGCGTCAGCAGATATACAGCGCGAAAGCCGCGAATGGCGGCAAGCCGCACCATCGCGTCAAGCAGAATCGTGCCCAAGCCCATCGACTGCCAGCGCGGAGCAATCGCGAACACATCTACGTAGAGAGCTTGCGGCGACACGTCAGCGTTTACCAGGGAAACTGCGAAGCCGATGACCGTCGCGCGCTCCCGCACCACGGCGACGTGCGCGTCCTTCGGCACCACCCGGCGGGTGAAGTGCCCCGGTTGGGGGAGCGGGTAAGCGGGAAAGGCTTGCGAGTGCAGGTCCCGCGCCTCCCGGTCAAGACTTTCGTCCACTTCGGTGAGGATCTCGAAACTCAGGTCCGGGATAACCTTGCGGAAGGCAGTCTCGGCCGCGGCCATCGCTCGCTCTTCGCGTTTCTTGATTTCACGGCTCTCCTGCGTGGTCGGCCGCGATACTGTGCCGCGGCTTCCGGGCGCCGCCTTCTCCTGCCGCGGCACCCGCCTGGAAAGTTTCTGCCCCTCCATAAACCCGGCGACGTCAATCTCGTAAACGCCCCGACCATCCCCCGCCAGCTTTTCGATGGCGCCCGCTTGGACGACGGTGTAGCCGTAGTCGATGGTGCCGGTCATCGGCTGGTTATAGCCGAAACTCTGTGTGTAATGGTGCCTGCCGGCCAGCGAATTCGCCAGCGCGCCGTCGGCTGGATCCGCAGACTCGAAGGAGTAACTTTCGTGGTATTTGATGCTGTTGTCCCGAGGTTCGACGGTCCGCACATACTCAACGAAGTTCAAGGATTTGCCCCAGGGCGCGGCAAACACCAGAAGTTTCTCAGCCTTCGCACGATAGGCGTCGGCCACCATAGCCTCCAGGAGAAACTGCATCGTGCCCTGCGGCCCGCGGGCGTCCAGCAGCCGGTCTTCGTAGTGCAGGGTATCCATCAGGATCGTCCTGCGTTTCCCCGAGTTGAGACCCGGATACAAGGTCGCGACGCCGAGGAACTCGGGGTAGGGATCGACCCAGAACTCGATCAGCGGCGTGGCCGGGTCGAGCAGCAGACGGCTGATTTCGCCGTGCACGATGCCACCGGGTTTGAAGAGCCAGGAGCCCAGGCGCGTATCGTCGAAGAACAGTTCCGGAACCAGCTTTCGACTACGCACGGCCCGCAGCGTCTGGACGGGTCTTGGCTGGTTGTTCGGCTCCCGCAGTCGGGCTCGGACCTGTTCGAGATCGTACTTGTACTGGTCCAATGCGGACTGATCCACGAGCAGCCGCCGGCGCGCCAGGAGTTGTTGCCGAGTGCGCAGGATCGGGATGAGCTGATCAAGGATCCTGATGGCTGCCTGCTTGTCCTGTTTCGCTCGGACCGCGTCGAGATCGTCTTTGATCTGGTTGATGAACTTGAAGCGGTCGACGCCAATATTGACCCGAGGCGGATCCGTCTCGGTGCCCACCGCTTGTGTGACCAACTGCTCGAGCCGGGCGGGCCAATCCGGCGCCCGGCCCTGAATTGCTTCAGCGGAAAGGATTTCCTGCCCGCCGAACACGAGGTAATCCGTGTCATAGCCTTCGTCCAGCATGCGCTGGATGGTGGCGCGTGGAAGGTCGTGCCCGGAGTAATAACTTTGAAGGCTCCCGTACCGATTGACGGCGTCGAAAATGAGGGACACATTGGCATCTTCCGTGGCCAGCGACCGCCAGGATTCCAGGAACGTGATGATGCTGCTGAGATACGCGATCTGTGCGGGGTGCGGCTCGAGCTCCGCCACTTTCTCGAACCCCAGATAGCGCAATGCAGTTTGAAACAGCAGGTCTTCGACGGCGCCTTTCTCAAGGAACTGGCGCACATCGGCGGAGAGCGGCTCCCTGGCGCGAACCTGCTCGAGAAGGTTCTGCCAGTTCGAGTAGTCTTCCGGACTGACACCGCTCAGGAGATCGAGGTGAAACCGAAGCGCTTCACTGCCGCGTTCGCCCTCGAGCGCGAACTCCAGGTACCCGAACACGGCGGCAACCGCGCCCAACTCGAGGTGTCGAAGCGATGCGAAAAACTCGTCTGGTGAAAAGCCGAGTTCCTGGATGCCGGCGAGCAATGCGTCCAGGGTCCTGGCCTCCGCTACGGCGGCGCGGCGCGGTTTTGCGATCAGTACCCGCGGCCGTATACTGCCGCCCCCGGCTGCCGGAGATACGGAACCCGGACCCATATTTCCCCTTCCTTTCTGCCACCTCCATCAGAAGGTACAGGCTCGGAAATGTAGCAGCAGCTTTCCAGTTCGGAACCCAGGTCGGAAGTATTTTACAACCCAGCCGCGTCCGCTGCAACCTTAGTTTCACGGTAAAACTAGAATTTATGGAAAACTATATTGAGAACAATCCTTCCCCAATCGAGAGTAGCTGCCGTGCCCCGGCGAATTCGCGCTTCATGCGAAATTGTCCTCTTCAGCGAGCATTTTCGCCCGGCCGGCAACCGGTGTTTGCCCCGGCGCCGCGATCCGGGACCCTTTTCAGCGGTTTCCCGAGCGATAGCGCGGCGCCCGGCCCCGTGTCGGGCGAATGCCAGAAGGGAATGGCGCGGTGAACGAGAACGCGTGGCCGCCGGGTGTGGGGTGGTGACCCGCAACCGCTCCTCGCGGTCGCGGCTAAGAATGAACACTTCCACGCCGCGCTCGGCACCAAGCAGTATGCAGGAGGGCACACTGGAACGGCGTGACACCGGGGTTTCGGGACGCTGACGCGCAATGCTTGCACCTCCGGCAGGCATATGGTTCGGAATCGGAATCGAAGCGATCAGGCATGAGTCTGCAAGAGGAAGGTCCTAAGGTGCCAGCCAGTGAATGCGGCGCGGATCTTCCGCGCGGATCCCCCCGAGCGCTGGCATGCGCTGTAAGCGGTCTCCCGGAAGAGGTCGGCTGAGCGAGCCGGAGATCACTTGCGGCGCCCGCAAACTGCGTCCTTCGACACCGGATCACCCCAACACCCCTATTTCAGTTCAGTGAACTTTACGCTAAAATGAGAGCGCCTCTGCATGTGAGAGTTGAAAGCAGTGAATTTCTGTCTGAAAAAACGTGTGTTTGTTTCAGGCTCTCTCACCACGGATCGGATCAATCCGGGCTGCTAATGTCGGGGCGTTATCAAGAAAATCGTGACCGGGGGGTCAATCTGCCCTCAATCTGGCGGACGTTTTCTAAGGTGCTTGTCGCGAGCCGTAACGCCGGTCCGTGCGGCGGCAAGTCCCTGGAGTGGGTGGGGCCCCACAAGCCCCAGCAGGTAAACGAATGCCGACGAACGCGCGACGGGTCGCATGGTCCCGCGTGGCGGTGCGTTGTGATATGTTTCGTGCGGAACCTTCATGGAGCTCACGACCGGCCAGCAGGACATCCTGAGCGGCGGCGCCGGGCCTTACCTGGCGCAATGCATGCGGTGGCTGGTGGACTGGGGCGAGGTCATGGGAGCGCGCCGGCTGATTCCGGTGGATAATGTGCACGCGCTGCTGCCGGTTCCGAATCTGATGGCGCGCGGGGCGTCCGCGGCCACCATAAGCCGCTATGTTGAGGGGCTGCGGGAGGCATGCCGGCACAAAACAGCACCCCAGTGCGTATGCACGGTCCACACTGCTTTCGTAACACTCGACGAGCTGGACGTCCCGGAGAATGACCCCGAACAGGTCCGCATGCAGAGAGAGATCTCCGACATGGCGGCCGCGGCCGGATTCATTCCCACCTTCACCTGCGCTCCCTATCTGGTCGGAAACGTACCGCTTCTCGGGGAGATTTGCGCCTGGACCGAATCATCCGCCGTGGTCTACGCGAATTCGATTCTGGGCGCGCGCACGACGCGACACGGCAATGAAAGCGCCATTGCCGCGGCGCTGCTCGGCCTGGTGCCCGAGTTCGGCGTTTTACTGGACGAGAATCGCAAGGGCACGCTGCTGGTCGAGGTCTCGGCCGGCCTCGATAGTCCCACGGACTGGGGCGCCCTGGGATACTGTGCAGGCAAGGCGGCGGGCCTCGGGATTCCGGTGTTCAGCGGCGTCGGGCGGCCGACGCAGGATGAGGCGAAGCAGCTCTGTGCCGCGCTCGCGACCTCGGGCGGCGTGACCATGTGCCACATCGCCGGTGTGACGCCCGAGGCTCCCACGCTCGAGGCGGCTTTTCACGGGGGGCAACCGGAGGCCGCCGTTTCCTTCAGCGACGAAAGCCTACGCCAGACGTACGCGTCGTTGCGCAACCACACGGGCGACGAGATCGACTCGGTCATCCTCGGATGCCCCCATGCCTCCATCCGTGAGATCGCCGAGATCGCGTCGCTGCTCAGAGGAAAACGCGTCGCCGAGGGCGTGCGCCTCTGGGTGGACACCGCCCGCGGCACCAGGGGAGGCGCCGATGCGATGGGATACACCAAGGTCATCGAAGATGCCGGCGGGCGCATTCTGTGCGATACCTGCCCGACCAACATGCGTATGCCGGCGCGCCGAATCGTCACCCACGGTTTCAAGCAGGCTCACTACGCACGCGGCATCGTGGGAGCCGAAGTGATCGTCGCTGAAACCGGTCCCTGCATTCGCGCCGCGCTCGCCGGGAGGTGGCTCGGGGATGACTGAGATCCGGGGAAGGGCCGTGGTGAAGGGCCGGGCGGAAGGCGAAGCCCTGGTCGCGGACGCGATGCTGTCTTTCTGGGGCGAGGTCGATCCGGTGAGCGGAGAGGTGATCGCGGTCGGCCATCCCCTGCAAGGGCAGTCGCTGGCGGGCCGGGTGCTGGTGATCCGGTCGACGAAGGGATCGTCGGCGACGCCCATGGTTCTGAATCTCGCCAAGCTCGAAGGCAAGGCGCCCGCCGCATTTGTGAACGTCGAAGTGGACGGCCTGGCCGCGCTCGGCTGCATCGTGAACGGAATTCCCATGATGACGGATCTCGAACAGGATCCGTTCGCGAGCATTCGCACAGGCGACCACGTGGTGGTAGATGCGGATCAAGGCCTGATTTGCGTAATGGTGAAGCAGGAGAGTGGCGGCCCGATCGGCTAGACTGAACCACGGGTGCTGCTCCGAATCTACCGCCTGCGAGCCGCGGGCCGATGAGCCGTTGGCTGCATGGATGCGCGCTGCTGGGCGCCTTGCCCGCATGGGCCGCCTCTGCCGAGGAGCGTGCGATCGCATATCTCGCGCGCGAGGTGCCGGCCTGGCACGCCGGGAATCGTTGCTTTTCCTGTCATAACAACGGCGACGCGGCGCGGGCCCTTTACGTAGCACTCCGGCTGGGGCGGCGAGTGCCCGGCGAGGCGCTGCGGGAAACCACGAGCTGGTTGACGAAGCCATCGGCTTGGGACCAGAACCGCGGCGATCCGAGGTTCAGCGACAAAAAGCTGGCGCGGCTCCAATTTGCCGCGGCGCTGGCCGACGCGTTTACGAGCGGGGCGACGGGCAACCGCGCGGCTATGCTCGAGGCCGCCGCTCTCATTGCGGCCGATCAGCGGCCGGACGGCTCCTGGGAGGTGGAGGCCGAAACCGCGGCAGGCTCGCCGGTGACCTGGGGTGCGCCGCTCGCCACCGCGATGTCCGCGCGCACTCTCGAGATCGCGGGGGCCGCGCGCTTCGAACGCGCTCTCGCACGCGCTCGCGCCTGGCTTCGGTCGACGCCGCTCCAATCGATGACAACGGCGGCCGCGGTGCTGTTCGGAGGCATCGCGGAGAGGCGCCGCGAATGCCTCGAGTTCATCGGCGCCGCCCAAGCCAGCGACGGCGGCTGGGGTCCGGTCGCGGGCGCGCCGGCGGAGGCGTTCGACACCGCGCTCGTCCTGCTCGCGCTGGCGCGCCTGCCGCCGGAGGATGCAGATGCAGGAGATTTGATCACCCGCGGCCGATCGTGGCTCGCCCGAGCGCAACTGCCCTCCGGCGGATGGCCCGAGACCACGCGCCCGCCTGGCGGCCAGAGCTACGCACAGCACATCTCAACCAGCGGTTGGGCGGCGCTGGCGCTGCTCGAAACCCGCGGCCGCTAATCGTTTGCGCGAGACTTCGACGTCCCGCATAGCGCCTGCTAACGCGCGGCTCCCGTGAGGGAGCGGCCTTCGGCCCGGCCGCTGAGACACCGACCTGATTGCCGCGACGCTGATGAAGCGCGTTAGGGCACATCAGCGAACTTCAAAGCGGATGCCGAGCGTTTCCGGCTGGACCTCTGGTGTGACGCGTTCGAACCGGTCCACGTCGAACGGGCGTCCAATGCGATTACCCGCCAGATCTTCGAGAGCCGCGCCGACCTGCAGCGTATAGCTGCCGCGCCTCCACGGCGATTGCGGGGTAAAGCGCCACCGCCGCTCCTGGTCATCGATGGCAACGGCGCCTGCGACCGTGTGTCCGGCCGGGTCCTTCACGACCAGCAGCCGTTCGAGCAGCGCACGATCCATGGCTTCGGGGAAACGGACCTCGACGGGCGCGCGGCTGTCCGCAGCGGGCGCGGAAATCCGCCAGGCGGCCGGATCGGGCGTGGTGCGATCCGCCTCGCCTGCGGTGAATTGCTTGCGAAACGGCTCGGCCAGCGGTGTTCCGACGGCATCGGGCCAGCCGCGGTCGATCACGAGCGTGTACCGCCGGCCGGCCTTGAGTGCCGGCCCGACCTCCTGCCGCGGCACCAGTCCACGCTTGATCCGCCCGGGATCGAACAACAAGGTCAGTCGCTTGCCCGCCGGATCCCAGAGCTCCTGCTCGAGCTCGAGGAACGGCAACTCGACGGCTTCGCCGCCCTCGTCAAGCAGCGAGACGCGGCGATACGCCTCGCCCCGGCTCATCGGAGCCGAGAATTGCACGTAGAGTTTCAGTTGATTTTCCGGCAGGTGCGAAGCCGAAGGGAACACCGCGTCCACGCGCGCGGGCCGCCCTGCGCTCCTGGGAATTTCGAACCGGGCTTCCACGGCCGGCGTGCCCCGCAGCACGGCGTGATAGCGCAGGCCCGGCTGAAGAGGAAAACGCGGCTGGAACAGGAGGCTGCCGTCCGCGATGCTGCACGACCCGAGCAGAGGCGGAGTGTCCGCCGCCCCTGTGTCGACGAATACGGCGAAGGCACGGCAAGCCTGCGCGGCCGCCGCATCCGGCAGGCGGCGCACAACGAACCCGCCGGTTTCAAGCCGGATCTCCGGCGGGCCGGCCGCCGCGCATGCCAGCACCGCCGCCCAGACGGTAAATGCGAATCGCACTTACGGCAGCGCGATCGTCTTCAGATCGAGCGAGCCTGCATCGCCCATCAACACGATCGCGCTCTGCTGATCGTACAGGTCGAGCTGCTGTACGCCCTTGAGGCTCGCGATCGTCTCGTACGTTAGACCACTGATTTCGGTCTGCTGCGTGATCGCCGCGGCACTGTCGATGCCTTCGGCCGACATCTTCATGACGCCTCGGCTGCTGTTGTTCATGAGGATGTAATCCTTGCCGGCCCGGCGATAGACCACCATGTCGAGCGG
>JACOTZ010000292.1 GCA_016178155.1 Acidobacteriota bacterium | reverse complement strand
GAGTTGCTGCTGTCCAGGGAAGCCGCTCCGAAAATGCCGCCAGAATACGTCATCACGCTGCGTTTGCCCGACGACCTGCTCGAAGCAATCCCGCTGCTGGCGCGTCTGGTCGCTACCAACTGGATCACCGACTTGACATGGGCGGCTGTTCCAGAGAACGGCGTTAAGCGTCTACGGAATCACACCCGGATCTTCTCAGCGGCTTACAACCTGCCCGCCCGCCAAAAGCTCAGCGAGATTTCCGCATCGAGTCTCCAGGCCTACATGCGCCGCTTTATCAAGCTGAAATCGGTGACGGACCGCCGGGTTCGGGCAAGCGCTAGTGTGCCGTCCCGCAGACCGCTCGCTAACGCGCACGGCCCGGAAGTTTTCATTCCGGGCCGCGACCTTACGGGAGCGGTCACTCGCGACCCACTGCGCCCGCTGTCCGGTTCGGAGGCCGAGCAGCTCGCCGGAGATATCATTGCGGTCGCTGAGTTCTATGGCCTGCCGCTCGACTTTTTTCTCGGCATTGGGGCGATGGAAAACAATTACCTGAACGTGAAAGGCGACTTGGGCCATACGGCATGGAAGCGCAGGGCCGAGCCGGGCGATATCGTTCTCGAGCGCCGCAAGGGTAGGGTGCGGGTGTTGAATGAAGCCTCCGGCGTGTGGCAGATCACCCGCGAAACGCTGCGGTATGCCCACCGGCTGTACCTGCGAGACACCCGCGACTACAGCGCGCTGCCGGAACACCTTCGCCCGCCGAAAAACCTGGACGTGAACCAGCTCGACGCAAAACTTCTGACGACCTACGCCGGGTTGTTCTTCCGCGACCTGCTCGACCGCTTCGACGGCGATGTCGCCCGGGCCGTGGGCGCGTACAATGGCGGACCGGGCAATCCGAACATGAGCTATGAAGCCGGCGTGCGGCTGGTTTCCGAATACGCCAGGAGGACCCTCGAACAGGCGGCCGTGCTCAATGGCAGATCGGTCGCCGGGATGCAGTGGATCCGGCCGTAGCGCCGGCCTATGCATACGCCGGGCGCGCCGGGTAAGATGTTCTGAGCGAGCAGGTACGGCCTGCAGCACGGGAGGATTGTCATGGCGCCACGGAGCAAAGCCATTCTGATCATTGCCGCGGTGGCGCTGGTCGCGGCGTTCCTGCTCGGATTCGTGCCGCAGTACATGCGCGCCAACCGGCTCGAAAATGAAGTCCAGGCGGCCCGCACGGAAGCCGGCCGCTGCTCCACACAGTTGCGCTTCAGCCGCGCGGCTCAAGCGGCCGCGCTCCTGCATTTGGAGCTCGCCCGCAAGAACTTCGGCAACGCGGGCGGCCACGCGAGCTCGTTTTTCAACCAGGTCCGGGCGCTGCTGAACGATACCTCCGATCCCGGTGCCCGTGGCCCTCTGCAGCGCATGCTCGAGTATCGCGATTCTGTCACTGCTGCTCTCGCGAGGGGCGATGCAGCCGCCGAGCAGCAGGTTCGTGAACTGGTCGAAATCAGCCACGTTCAACTGCAGGGCGCAGCCGCGCCCTGAGGTACGCCCGCGCGGCCCTCGTCGCCGCGCCTGCCGGCGTCTACCGCTGGATCAGCGGCTCGCAGTCGCGGCTGATCTCCCATAGCATCAGCCGGATGCGGTTCACCAGCGTCGGCGGGATCTCGCGCAGCGTCCAGGGCACGAACCCGAGTTGCAGCGTCTTGCTGTCCACATAAAGGTGCTCGTCTTCCTGTCCTGGGAAACTGACGTAGCTGATGACGCCGCCTTCGCACGTTCTGGTCTTCTCGAGGTGCGCCCCCGAGGCGTTGGCATGCCGGCTCCCGGGACCCCAGTCTTCCAGGAACTTGTCAAAGGCATAGTCGCGGCACGGATGTGCCTCCGTGCACCCCCAGAGCGCGTATGCAGGCTTGTAGTCGCCCGCCCGCAGATGTTCGAGGAATTCCTTCACCCGGCCCGCTTCCCGGTAATCGCGGAACGTGAAATAACCGGTGAGAGCCACAATGGCCGCGGCCGCAAGACTGAAGGACAGCCATTTGATAAGGCGCTCTCGCTTCAGCCCCGTTGTGCCGTAGGCGTCGAGATAACCGGCCATGCAACCATCTTACGAACCCTGGGCGGCGGCTGCCGCGCCGTGATCGCGGCAAGCACGGAGACGCTAAGACCGGCGCCGGCGCGCTTACGAGACCGTACGCACGGAAGATGGGCGCGATGGCCGCCGCCCAAGCATCGTGAACGTCCGTTTTGACTGCACGCTCAGGGCCGCGTTCTTCGTCCGTGTTATGGATTGAGCAAAGCCGCCGGCGCCTCAGGCGCCCGCGCGAAATGCGAAAAAACTCTATTTCGCCGAAGCCGCCGTGGCAGCCAGCGGGTGGGTCTTGTCGTAAGCCGCGACGGCTTCTTTCGTCAGATCGAGGGCCGGCTTGAAGTAGATCGCGTTGCTCACGTCGATCACGATATCCAATCCCTTTTCCTCGGCGAGCTTGCCTACCACTCCATGCATGCGGCTGCCGGCACGGGAGAGGATCTCGTTGCGGTCGCGGTCAACGTCCGCCTGCAGATCCTCGCTGAGCCGCTGCAGGTCGCGCTGCTTGCGCTGGCCGTTCAATTGCAGCTCCTGCTCCGCCTGCGGCGTGAGTTTGCCCTGGCCGGTCTGGAGCTGGTTCTGAATGTCAGCCAGATCTTTTTGCAGCTTCTCCATCTGCTGCTGGCGCGGCTTATACCGGCCTTCCAGATCCGTCTGGGCTTTCTTGATCTCGGCCGTCTCGAGGATGGCGCTCTGCACGTTGATAATGCCTACTTTAGACTGGCCGAAAGAGAGGGCCGCGGCGGCCAACAGCAATAGGGACACTCGGAACATGGTTCTTTCAAAACTCCTGCAAGAATGGATTACTCCCAGCTTAACAGACGAGGAGCCCGCCCGCGCACCCCCTCGGGGGGCGTGTCGGGGCGTGGGACCGCGCGGGCGGATTTCGCGCCGCTAGGCGAGTCCGCGCACCGCCGGCTTCTGGCACGGTTTCCGGAGCCGGGCGCCCGCCGAAAGGCTGCGGCCGGCCGGATTATTCGAGAACTCCGAGGACCTCGTCTTCCCGCAGGATCAGGTACTCGGAGCCGTCGATCTTCACGTCCGCCCCGGAGTATTTTCCAAACAGGATGCGGTCCCCGGCCTTGATGTCAACCGCAATGCGCTCGCCGCTTTCGAGCAGCTTGCCACTGCCAACGGCCACCACTTCGGCCTGTTGCGGCTTCTCTTTGGCCGAGTCAGGAATGATGATGCTGCCCTGCTTTTGCTCGCCTTCTTCGAGCCGCTTGACCAGAATGCGATCATGCAACGGACGGAGTTCCATATGCTCTTTATCCTTGGGATCGGAGGGCGCTGAATGCCGCGCCGTCCGATTGCCACTATAGCACGTGCGCCCCCTCCCGCGGGCGGCGCCCGATGCGCGTCCCGCGCCCGCATCTGCGAAAATAAGCCACACGATGGCTTACGCGAGGTTCCTGGCCCTGGCGGCGCTCGCGCTCGCGGCGCATGCGCAGGAATGGCGCTACTACGGCGGGGACGCCGGCGGCATGAAATACTCGCCGCTGAAACAGATCGACCGTTCGAATGTCGGCAGGCTGAAGGTCGCTTGGACCTTTCACACCGGTGATGTGAGTGATGGCTCGCAATACCCGCAGCGCAGCGCCTTCGAGGCGACGCCGCTCATGGTGGACAACGTCCTCTACTTGAGCACGCCGTTTTCCCGCCTGCTTGCACTCGAGGCCGAAACGGGCGGGCGGATCTGGGCTTTTGACCCAAAGATCAACAAGCAGGAACCGACCAATCTGTTCATCAATCGCGGGGTTGCCTATTGGAGCGACGGGCGGCAGAAGCGCATCTTCCTCGGCACGCTCGACGGGCGGCTGTTCTCGATCGACGCGGTGACCGGCGAGCCCGACCGCCAGTTCCACGCCGCCGGCTTCATCGACCTGACGAAGGACGCGCCCGGCACCGCCACCAGCAGGCGCTACGGCATGACCTCGCCGCCCGCCGTTTACAAGGATCTGGTCATCTGCGGATCCATGGTCTCCGACGGCGAGCCCCAGGGTCCGAGCGGGGACGTGCGCGCCTTTGACGCCCGCACCGGCGAGCTCAGATGGCGCTTCCACACCGTCCCCCACAAGGGTGAGTTCGGCAATCAGACCTGGGAGGGCGATTCCTGGAAGGGCCGCGGCGGCATCAATGCCTGGTCGCTGCTCAGCGTGGACGAGCAGCGCGGCATCGTGTTCCTGCCGCTGACCTCGCCGGCCACCGACTTCTACGGGGGCGACCGCAAGGGCGCGAACCTCTTCGGAGACTCCCTGGTCGCGCTGGATGCAAACACCGGCAAACGCCTCTGGCACTTCCAGACTGTTCACCACAACCTCTGGGATTACGATCTGCCCGCCCAGCCCAGCCTGGTCACCGTCAGGCGCGCCGGCCGGCCCGTGGCTGCGGTCGCGCAGATCACAAAAACGGGGTTCGTCTTCCTGTTCGACCGCGAGACCGGCAAACCCCTGTTCGACATCCTCGAGAAGCAGTTTCCCGCGAGCGAGATTCCCGGCGAGGAAGCTTGGGCGACACAGCCCGTCCCCGTGAAGCCGCCCCCATTCGCGCGCCAGGGCATGACCCGCGAAGAACTGACAAGCGTGACGCCCGAGTCCCGCGCATTCTGCGGCAAGCTCGTGGAAGGCGCGGTCTTCGGCGGCTTGTTTACCCCCATCGGCCTCAAGCCGACCGTGCTCTTCCCCGGCACCAACGGCGGCGCCAACTGGGGCGGCGGCTCGTTCGATCCGGAAACTCAGACGCTCTACGTCAACTCGATGGATGTGGGCATGCTCTACCGCATGGTGCCGCGGCCTGAGGGATCGCTGATTCCATACCGTCCGGCAGGCTCGGGCACGCCCAACTCACGCTTCTGGGACCCGAATCTGCTCCCCTGCCAGCAGCCGCCTTGGGGACACCTCACCGCGATTAACCTCGACCGCGGCGAGTTCCGCTGGCGCAGCGTGCTGGGTGCCGTCGACGAACTGGTGGCCAGGGGGCTGCCGCCGACCGGAACGTCGAACATCGGCGGCTCCATCGTTACCGCCGGCGGGCTGGTCTTCATCGGCGCCACCAACGACAGCCGCTTTCGAGCCTTCGACAAAGACACCGGCAAAGAGATGTGGACGTACAAACTGCCGGCGAGCGCCCATGCGACCCCCATGACCTACCGGGGCGGGAAGTCGGGCAGGCAGTTCGTGGTGATCGCGTCAGGAGGCGGCAACAAGTACAACCGCACGTACTCGGATACACTGGTCGCATTTGCGCTGGAGTAGATCATGCGGCTGACCAGGGCGCTTCTGCTGTTTGCCGCCGCCGTAACCGCCGCTGGGCAGAATGTGGAGTTCAGCCACAAGAAGCACGCTCCGCTCAAGCTCGCGTGCACGCACTGCCATGCGGGTGCCGCGAAGGCCGAGCGCGCAACCTTCCCCGAGGCTTCGCGTTGCATGATCTGCCACAAGACCGTGAAGGCGTCCAGTCCCGCGATCAAGCGGCTGGCTGCGCTGCCCGCCGCGTCCAGGATCGCGCCCGCCGAGCGTGTCTTCTTCATCCCCGATTTCATCTGGTTCAGCCACGGGGCTCACGCCGCGGGCAAGGTGGAGTGCAGATCCTGCCACGGTGATGTCTGGCAGAAAGACAAGCTCACCGCCGAAGCCGTGTTCAGTATGAAATTCTGTGTGGACTGCCACAAGGAGCGCGGTGCCACGCTCGCCTGCAACGGCTGTCACGAGCTCCTGCAGTGATTCGGTCTCATGTTTTCGCCGCCACGGCAATACTTTCGCTTGAGTGGACGATGCCTGCCTATGCGGATACAGGAATCGCAGTACAAAGATAACGGTGACGAACCCCGCCGAGTCTGGGGGACCCGTTTCGAATGCTCAGAATGATTCCGGAGAAGGCGTGCTTTGCCTCCACTATGCGGCGGCCGCGGCCGATTACCTCTCTATGCGAGCGTCGGGAGCGTCCGTTATGATAGAAAATCACGCCGTGATTGCCTCGCAACGATGGCTGCTGAATCGCTCGCTGCTCCTGGTCTTTCTTTGTACTTTGCTGGGCGCTGCGGCCCAGGTCTTCATGAAAACCGGGGCGATCATGGTG
>JACOTZ010000291.1 GCA_016178155.1 Acidobacteriota bacterium | reverse complement strand
TCGCCAACGTCGAGGCCGGCGCCTTCTACGTCGCCGAGCGCAAGCTCGATTCCGATCTTCAGAAACGGTTAAGCGACGCCTCTACTCCCACCCGCCAGGCTCTCCTGTTCCGCGCCGACTGCTATGATCAGGGCGTCCTCATGAAGGCATCCGCCTACGATGCCCGCGTCGATTTGGCTTTGTTTCGCACTCTGCGCCGGCTCGATCAGCTCGCGCCCGACCCACCGCCGGAAGAAACCGCACCCGAGCCGCCGGAAAAGAATCCCGCGCCGCCGCCGGAGCCTCCAACGGCGATTGATTCAGCAGCTTGGGAGCCTGTTCCGGAGTTTGTCGGAAGAAAAACCCGATCCCACAATCGGTCACCCCTTGCGGCTATTCTGACCGCCGCCCCCCGTCAATTTGGCTTCGTTTCGCAGTCCGCGACCGCGCCGTCGGCGCCAGACCGGCCCGAACAGCCAGTACCCGCACTGCATTCGCGGCAGCCGCGAACTGCCGCCGATTCAGCAGCTTGGCAGCCTGCGGTCCGGTTTGTCGAACGAAGCCATTCCCAAAATCGGACACCCGGCGCGGCCGCTGTTGCCGCCCCCAGCCGAGCTGTCCGCCAATCCGCCTCAGGCGCCGGCCCGCATCCCTCAACACCGCCACCGCAAGGAGAACCACCGGGACAAAGCCACGCGAAGGCCGCCGCCCGGAGGAGTCAAGACGTCGCGGCGACGGTCACAGGTCGTTGAGACTTCCGCCGCGGCTTCCCGGCATGGCCGGGCGAGCGCAACGCAGGGCGGCGCTGGCGAGAAAATGCGACACGCTACTCGCACGCCGGCAGCTTGCGTCCCGCATAAAAGTAGAGGCCGTACTCGAGGCTGCGTGACGTTCCGGCGGGCACGCAGTTGCGCTCCGCATGAGGCCGGGCGGTGATCTGATCGAGCGCCGGGTAGGTGCGAACCTTGATGTAAACGACAGCTACCGTGGCCGCGATCGCAATGAAGGCCACCGCGGCGGACCGGGAGCGGCCGGCGAAATACCAGGCGGCGGCCCCTAGGGCCAAGCCCAGGAAGACGGCGGCGGCCGGGAATTGACCCCGCGCGTCGAACAGGCCTTGAGCGAGAGCGTCCGGGAGAATGCGCGCAATCCAGAAAACGGATGCCAGCAGTCCGGCGCTCGCACCGAGCAGCCAGCGCACCGCGGTCCCCGCCTCCAGCAGACGCACGCCGATCAGCGCGGCGGCGCCGGGTACGAGCGGGAGCAGGTAGCCGGGAAGTTTGTTGCGCGACAGCGAGAAGAACAGGAAGCCCCACACCACCCAGAGAAACAGCAGCAGCCGGCGCGAGTCGCGCAGGTCATCGCGGCGGAACAGCAGAGCGAGCAAGGGCGACCACGGCAGCAGCGCGCCGGCCAAAACGGGCGCGTAGAACCAGAACGGCTGCACGTGCTGCAGAGCGTCCGCTGTGTATCGTCCGAAATGGTGCTTCAGGAAAAACTCGTCGAGGAAGGCGCCGCCGTGGCGCGCGGTGACGGCGGCGTACCAGGGCAGCGCACAGGCGAGGCAGCCCGCCGCCAGCATCCAGAGATCGCGCCGGCGTTTGTGTCCGGCCCAGGCGAGCGGCGCCGCAAGCGCCAGCGGCACGAGTCCCTTGGCGAGCACCGCCACTCCGAGCAGAATGCCCGCGAGGATCAGCTCTCGACGAGCGCCTGAGCGCAGCCAGCGCATCGCGACCAGCATCGAGGCTGCGAAGGCCGCCGACATGGGCAGGTCCGTGACGCCAATCTGGCTGTAGGCGAGCCAACCCGCCGAGGTCCCCAGGATCGCCGTCGCGGTCGCGGCGGCTGCGTCGCCGAATTCGCGCCGCAGTTGCACATAGTAGAAGATGAGGAAGGCAACGCTTGCGAGCGCAACCGGCAGCCGCGGCGCGAGGTCGTCGCCCAGGCCCGCCCGGAAACTGGCGCCGGTCATCCAGTAGAGCAGCGCGGGCTTTTCGAACCAGGGTTCGCCCCAGAGCCGCGGCGTCACCCAATCGCCTGAAGCTGCCATGTCGCGGCCGATAAAGGCATAGCGCGGCTCATCGGGCCCGAGCAAACCGACAGCGGACAACCCGTAAAAATAGAGAATGAAGATGGCAGGAAGAGACGCGAGAGTGCGGAGCACTGATTCAAGTATGCAGGACGGCGCGAGCAGCGGGCGGGGAACCGGTCGGGTGGTTGCTCACGCCGGAAGATGGATGCGCCCTCCCCGCGCGCCTGGAGTCCCGCGAGTCGCCTTCCTGACCTTCGCAAAACGCAGTGAGATTAGCGGAGCCGCGAGCGTCACGCAGCCGTGTTCGGCGTTCCACACCAGCGCGCTTCGTCGAAAGACAGCAGCCACCGTCCATGTCCTGGCGCTCGCCATCGCGCTTGGCGGCGCCACCGCGTACGGGGCAGCGGAATGCGCCTGCGATCCGGCGCAGCCCGAGACCATGAAAGTGCGGCAGTGCGGTCTGTGCCGGGAGGCCGAGAAGCAGCCGGCCGGCGCCGCTATCTTCTTCCTCAAAGACATTAATCCGAGGAAGCCGAACCGCTGGCTCGCTCTGCCGCGCGCCCATGGCGATGCCCGCCATCATCTGCACGACATGGGCGCCCCGGACCGCACCGCACTCTGGAAAGCCGCAATTGCCAAGGCCAAGGAACTTTGGGGCGACGAATGGGGCGTCGCCTACAATGGGGAGAAAGTCCGTACGCAGTGCCATACGCATATCCACATCGGTAAACTGCTCAAAGGCGTGGAAACGTCGCGCTTCGTGGTCGTGAACGGGCCGGCGCAGATTCCGGCGCCGCCCGGCGAGGGTGTCTGGGTGCATCCGCACCGCAAGCGCCTGCATGTCCACCTGGGTGAGCAGACCACCGAGACCGTTCTGCTGCGGTGAAGCGCCGGCTGCGATGAGAATAATGCCATGAGTCTTCTCGAAATCAATAAACTCCCGACCGCGGAAAACTCCGTCATCCGCCTGAATTCTTCCGATAACATCGCCGTGGCGCGGGTGCCTCTCTCGCCCGGGCAGACGCTCCGCATCGCGAACGACCTGTCGGTCACCGTGCGCGACAATGTGCCGCCCGGACACAAGGTGGCGATCCGACCGATCCAGCCCGGCGAGAGCATCGTCCGCTACGGTCACGCCATGGGGCGCGCGCGCGACGCCATCGAGCCCGGCCAGCACGTGCACGTCCACAACGTCGCTTTCGAGGAGCACGGCTTCGATTACGAATTCCCGGCGGGCGACCTCCCTCTTCCGGCTCTGCCGAAAGATGTGCCGGCGTTTCTCGGATACGCGCGCGAAGATGGACGCGCCGGCACGCGCAACTACATCGCCGTGGTCGCGGCCAGCAATTGCGCCGCGCACACCGCCGAGCTGATCGCGGCCAGTTTCGCGGATGAAACGCTGCCGCCCAACGTCGACGGCGTGGCCGCTTTTCCGCACGGTGAAGGTTGCGGGCATACGATCGGCCCGGATACCGAGCAGCTCCGGCGCACGCTCGCGGGCGTGCTCGATCATCCGAACGTCTCCTCGGCCATCATCCTCGGGCTCGGCTGCGAGGTCAACCAGATCGATCACTACCTCGGCCCGAACGCGCCCCGTTCCGGCCGGCTGGTCGGCATGACCTTGCAGGAGAGCGGCGGCACGCGCAAGACCCTCGAAGCGGCGCGCGCCCATATCGCGAAGCTGATGGAGCGGGCCGCCGCTGAGAAGCGCGTGCCGATACCCGCCTCGAAGATTGTGCTGGGGCTCAATTGCGGCGGATCCGATTCCTTCTCCGGCATTACGGCGAATCCGGCGCTGGGCGTGTGCTCGGACCTGCTCGCGCGCATGGGCGCGGCGGCGGTGCTCGCGGAAACCACCGAGACCTTCGGCGCCGAGCATCTGCTGGTGAAGCGGGCGCGTAACCGCCAGGTCGCCGAGCGCTACCTCAGCTTCGTCAAGGGCTACAAGGAATACCTGGCGCGTTTCGGCGGCAGCTTCGACGATAACCCGTCGCCCGGCAACAAGGCGGGCGGCCTGACGAACATTCTGGAGAAATCTCTGGGCGCTGTGGCGAAGGCGGGCACCTCGCCCATGACCGACGCGGTCGATTACGCCGAACGGGTCCACACGCCGGGTTTTGTGTTTATGAACACACCCGGATATGATCCCGTGTCGCTGACCGGGCTCGCCGCCGGCGGCTGCAACCTGATCGCGTTCACAACCGGGCGCGGCAGTGCCATCGGATTCCCCACCATTCCAGTGGTCAAGATCGCGAGCAACGGGTATACCTACCGCCGTATGACCGACAACATGGACATCAACGCGGGCCGTATCGCGGACGGCGAGGCCAGCATCGAGCAGGTCGGCCGCGAGATCCTCGATCTGGTGATGCGCGTGGCCTCGGGCGAACGCACTTGCAGCGAGCGGCTCGGGCACAAGGAGTTCGTGCCCTGGCGCATCGGCCCGGTGCTCTGATGCCGGACACGATGGAGGCGCTCGTCAAGGCGAGCGCCGGCCGCGGCATGGCGCTCGAGACCCGGCCACGACCCGCCTGCGGCGAGAACGACGTCATTATCCGCATCCGAAAAACGGGCATCTGCGGCACCGACGTCCACATTTACCAGTGGGATCACTGGGCCGCCAGCCGCGTTCATCCGCCCCTCGTCGTGGGCCATGAGTTTGTGGGCATCATCGAGGAGGTCGGCGCCGAAGTCGATCATCTCAAGCCCGGCGACCTGGTTTCGGGCGAGGGCCACATCGGCTGCGGCGTCTGCTATTTCTGCCGCACCGGCCAGGGCCACATCTGCCGTCAGATGCAGATTATCGGCGTCGACCGCGACGGCTGCTTCGCGCACCACTTCTGCTTTCCGGCGGCGAACGTCTGGAAGGTGCGGCCCGAGATCCCGGCCGATGCCGCCGCCATCTTCGACCCTTATGGCAACGCGATGCACACGGTCATGGCCCAATCGGTCGCCGGCAAGACGGTTGCCATCATCGGCGTGGGTGCGATTGGCCTGATGGCGTGCAAGATCGCCGCGGTCGCCGGCGCGCTTTCGGTCTTTGCGGTCGATCCCCAGGAGCACAAGCGCAGCCTGGCGCTGCGCTACGGTGCGAGCGAGGCCTTCGACCCCAATGAGACAGCGTGGAAGCAGCGCCTGCTGAGGCACACCCGGGAGTCAAGCGGCGTCGACGTGGTTCTGGAGATGTCTGGCAGCCGCTCCGGATTGCAGGCCACTTTCGAGCTCGTGCGTCCGGGCGGCGAGGTGGCGCTGCTCGGCATCCCCCCGAGCGATGTCACGCTCAATCTCGCCGAATCGATTATCTTCAAGGCAATCACCCTCCGCGGCATCAACGGCCGGCTCATGTTCGAGACTTGGTATCAGTGCGAGCAGTTTCTGCTGGAGCATAAAGTGGACCTGCTGCCTCTGATCACCCACCGCTTCCCCTACCGCGAGTATCAGGAAGCGTTCGCTGTGCTGGAGCGAGGTGAGGCCGTGAAGGTGATTCTCGAGTGGGGGTAAATCTGCCGTTTTGTGCGGCCCTGGGCTAGCCTC
>JACOTZ010000290.1 GCA_016178155.1 Acidobacteriota bacterium | reverse complement strand
GTTCCACTTTGGCTCTCCTGTTCTCCAAAACCGTCCTTCCTTCTGGGCCTCGAGGCCCAGAACAAGATATACGGTTTATGGTTTACAGGTGGGGCCAGATCAGAGCATCGAAAGGGGCCAATTCAGAGTAGCGAACTCACCAGGCGCTGCCTCTGATGAGAGCCGTGTACGCTCCGGCTGCGCATGGCCGGGTCATGGTTCCCGCGGGTATTGCGCTGCGTCCAGGTGAGGGACGCCCGGGTGGCCGGATCGAGGGGCCCACGAATGCCGGTAAAATAGAAGAGTGACCCGCAGAGCACTCGTCGCAGCGCTCTTGCCGCTTCCTTGTCTTGCCAAGGATGGCAAACCTGGCTCCGTTCGGGGCAAGCTCGTGGCCGGACCGGCCGTTCTCACCGCCCGTGGGGACAAAGTCGTGCTCCGGGGCGATACCGATACGATGGGCGTCTTGCAGGACGCGCGCCTGACCGGTACGGAAATCGAGGCTGTAGGCCGCTTCACGGCTCCCGGACACCTGACCGTCGATCCTATTCACACGTTCGCGCTGTTCGCATGGCGCAATGGCAAGAAGTTCTCCGTCACCTATTGGTGCGATGTGTGTGCGATCCGGACCTACACACCGGGGAAATGCCAGTGCTGTCAGGAAGAGACGGAGCTGAGGCTTGTCGATCCGGCCGAGGTGGGGAAGTAGCCGGCGCAGGTAACGGGCGGACAGGCGCGGCTGCCGGCGCCTGGAGCCACGGCCGACGACGGCGGTTGGGGGAGCCGGAGGTTGAGCCCCGGCCGCAGGGCGGTGGTTGCCGCGCTATGTGGAACCACGATTTTCCGGGGAATTCGGACGCCCCCTACGGGCGTCGCGGAGAGCGAAAACCGTCAATGTGAGACGCCGCTCCCGTTTCCGGAGGAGGACAGCAGGAATGGTCCATGCCGGATCCATACTTTACAGCACCACAGCGGTTTTAGTCATGAGCCAGATTGCAACGCCGGCGAATTACTCCGCACAAAAGGTGACGGTGGATGGAATCGAGGTGGTGCGGCTCGCGGATGCGCTGCACCGAACCGAGGTATCGATTGCACCGTCGCTCGGGAACAATGCTTACGAAATGAAGGTGAACGGGACGAATCTCTTTTGGAACCCGTTTGCCAGCCTCGCGGACTTCAAGGCGAAGCCGGCGCTGCTCGGGAACCCGTTCCTCGCTCCATGGGCGAACCGGCTCGATCACGACGGCTTTTTCGCCAACAGGAAGGAATACAAGCTCAATCCGGCGCTCGGGAATGTACGGCGGGACGGCAACGGCAAGCCGATTCACGGACTGCTGCTGTTTTCACCGCATTGGAAGGTGACCGCCCTCAGCGCCGACGGTACAGGCGCGGGGGCGACGAGCCGGCTCGAGTTCTGGCGCTATCCCGACATGATGGCGCAGTTCCCGTTCGCGCACACGATTGAGATGACCTACAGGCTGCAGGACGGCGCGCTCGAGGTGGAAACCAAAATCGAGAACCATGCGAGCGAACCCATGCCCGTGTCGGTCGGTTATCATCCTTATTTCAAAATTCACGACGCGCCTCGGGACGAGTGGAGGGTCCACGTGGCAGCCAAGGAACACCTGGTGCTTTCGAACGTGCTGATCCCGACCGGTGAGAAGAAGCCGCTGAGCCTGCCCGACCCGGTGAGTCTCGCGGGCACGCAGTTGGACGACGTGTTCTCCGCCCTGGTCCGCGGCGAGAGCGGCCGCGCGGAATTCTGGGTGCAGGGCTCGAAGCAGAAGATCTCAGTGCTGTACGGCGAGAAATATCCGGTCGCGGTGGTGTACGCGCCCAGAGGACGGGACTTCATCTGCTTCGAGCCGATGTCGGGGCCGACCAATGCCTTCAACCTGGTGCACGCGGGGATTTATGAGGAACTGCAAACCATGGCGCCGGGCGGCGTGTGGAAAGAGAGCTACTGGATTGTGCCGAGCGGATTCTAGGCGAGGTTCGTCACCACCACTCCTGACGGTCGTGGCTCAGAACGCCTGACGGTCGTGGCTCAGAACGCCTGACGGTCGTGGCTCAGAACGCTTCCGCTGATTTGACGGCACTTGCTGAGCCGCGCGCGTCAGAAGGTGTGAAATATTCGAAAAAACCATTTCCGGCCTCCAATGTTTGCATTCGGTTAGCCTGTGGGAAAGAGACCCGAAATCAATTTTTTCACACCTTCTCAGCAAGCGGTTCGACGTCCTGTCGGTGACGAACTTCGGTTAGCAGGCGCCCGCAGTGCGCCCGGCCGCATGAGATCTCGGGTTCACATGCCGGCTTCGTCGGCCGAAGGGCCGTACAGGGCGGGCACGGGAATATCGTTCAGGCGCAGGTATACGCCGAGCTGTGCCCGATGATGAATGATGTGGTTCATCACGAAGCCGCGGAGCACGGCGAATTTCGGCATCGTGAAGACTGTTTTGCCGCCCTGCAGGAGAGTCCACGGCTGCATCAAGTGCTCGTCGCTCGCTGCCGCGATGGCGGCGCGCGCGGCGGCGACGTTGGCGGCGAACGTGTCCAGGATCGCCTGCCTGGATTCAGGCTCGGCGGGCCGCTGCGGCGGCTCGCCCGGCGGCGCGATGTCGATCGAATCTTTTTCGATGGTCATAGAGGCCCAGCTCGGAATATTCGCGAGGTGGCCGGCGAGCCAACGCATCGTTGCCGACTTGCCGTGCGGCTTCCAGTCAAGTTTGTCGTCAGGGACGCGCTCGAGGCTCTTGAGGGTCTTTGACATTTCCAGATCGAACTCGGGAAGCAGCAGTTCTGTCAACTTCATGAACGCCAGCATAGCGCTTCTCGAGTTCCGAGCAGTGGGGGGCGTGAGCGAGGGGCTAGGCAATCCGCTCAAGAGAGGCGGCGAAACGGTAGCTCTTTCCTGCCTGCGTCGACAGCCGGACGACGCGATCGTGGTAGCGCAGGACGCAGGGCTGGCCGGCTTTCGAGAGAATCTCCAGCGCGCTCAACCGCCCGCGCTCCCACGCCAAGCTCAGCTCGAAACCGCCGCGGGCGCAGAGGCCCCGCAGCTCGCCCGAAGGCCAGGCGTCGGGCAGAGCGGGCAGCAGGTTGATCTCCCCGGCATGGCTCTGCAGCAGCATTTCGGCAATACCCGCGGCGCCGCCGAAATTACCGTCGATCTGAAATGGCGGGTGGGAGCAAAACAGGTTCGGCATCACACCGCCGCGGGTGTAGCGAAGCTCGGCCGTTTTGGCCGGCTGCAGCAGATTGCGCACCAGCTTGTAGGCGTGGTTCCCGTCTTCCATGCGCGCCCAGAAATTGATCTTCCACGCCCGCGACCAGCCCGTGCCCTCATCGCCGCGCAGCTCGAGCGTGCGGCGCGCCGCCTCGAATAGCTCCGGCGTACCGCGGCGCGTGATCTGGTTTGAGGGATGCAGCGCGAACAGATGCGAGATGTGCCGGTGGTGCACATCGGTCTCGATCACATCCTCCGGCCATTCCTGCAAATTACCGCGGCTGCCGATCCGGTAGGGGAGCAAACGCGCGAGCTTGTCTTTCAGCTCGGCCCGAAACTCCGGGTCGCGGTCGAGCAGCTCGGAGGCGCGTATACAGGCGGCAAAGAGGTCGCGAATGATGGCGAGGTCCATGGTCGGACCCATGCTGACGCCGGCCGTGCGCGTGCCGCCGCTCTCATCGACGTAGCGGAAGTCGATCTCGGGCGAGTTGGAAGCCGCGGTGACGAGGCGCCCCCTGCCGTCGTCCACCAGCCAGTCCGCGCAGAACTCGGCGGCGCCTTTCATCAGGGGATAGCCGTGCCGGTCGAGGAAACCTCGGTCGAGCGTGAACAGGTAGTGCTGCCACAGATGGGTGGCGAGCCACGCGCCGCCCATGGGCCAGAAGGCCGGCCGGGCGTCGTTGTCCACAGGCTGCGCGTCGCGCCAGATCGTGGTGTTGTGGTGCTCCACCCAGCCGCGCCGCTTATACATGTTGCGCGCCACCCCGCCCCCGGTAACCGAGAGCTCCCGTACCATGCGCAGGAGCGGCTCATGGCACTCGGGCAGGTTGCCGATACCGGCCAGCCAGTAGTTCATCTGCGTGTTGATATTGGTGGTGTAGGCGCTGGCCCAGGGCGGGATGACGTGGGGGTTCCAGATTCCCTGCAGGTTGAGCGGCTGCCCTCCGGGGCGCGATCCCGCGATCATGAGATACCGGCCGAACTGAAAATAGAGCGCGGCAAGGTCGGGGTCGCGGTCGTTCGAGAAGCTCGCGATGCGCTCGTCGGTGGGGAGGCGGCTCTGGCCCGTTGTCTCGCCGAGACTGAGCGAAACACGTTCGAACAGCCGCCGGTAATCGGCGAGATGCGCGTCCCGAAGCGCTGTGAAGCTCCTGGCGGAGGCGCTTGCGAGATGCGCGAGCGAGCGCGCCGCGGCGCCGGCGCCCTCGCGGCTCGGACTCTTTTTGAAGCCGTTGTAGCTGGTCGCGGCGGAAAGCACGAGCAGGGCCTCGCGGGCGCCGCGGATCTGGAGGCCACTGGCATCGGCCGTAATCATGCCGCTGGCGGCGATCGCGCGCAGGCGCGCATCGAAGAACATTCCCAGGCCGCCGATCTCGTCGCCGTACTGGACCGTCCGGGCCTTGGGCCGGCGCTTCCCGTTCTTGTCCCAGATTTCTGGGTACTTCCACTGCTCGCCGCGCTGCTCGACCCACTCGAACGTGCGGCGCAGCGCGAAACCGGGCGCCTGGCCGGTGAGCACGAGCGTGTCCCGGCCCTCGAGGCGCGTCCTGGCCATCGGATGAACAGACGAGAGTGCCGCCCGGAAGTTCAGTGCGCCGGGTTTCGAGGCCGACAGCCGGAGCACGATGACCTGATCGGGGAAGCTCGCGAAGTACTCACGGGTGAAAGTCACGCCCTTGTGGTTGTAGCTCACGGCGCTGATGGCGCTGGCGAGGTCGAGCTCGCGCGTGTACTCCGCGGGGGCGGAATGTCCCTCAAAATCGAGGTGAAGATCGCCGAGCGGCTGATAGCAGGGCTGTGCGCGCCCGCCCCAGTATTTCGTGATGTACTGGCCCGCCTCCTGGTACTGCCGGTCGCGCAACATCCCGATGACGCGCTCGAAATCCCTGGAGACATCGAGGGGCAGATCGCGGCGTCCGGGCTCGTCGGAGTAGAGCGTGTTGTCGTTGAGCTGGAGGTGGTCGCGGCCGATGCCGCCGAAGATCATGGCGCCGAGGCGGCCGTTGCCGATGGGGAGCGCCTCGTTCCAGTCCGCGGCCGGCTCGCGGTACCAGAGGCGGAGCCGGCTGTCGGCCCCGGCGGCGCGTGCGAGCGCGGGAGCAAGCGTGGCGGTCCGGAGAAAGCTGCGGCGGCGCATTCCGAGGCTACCCGTATTATCGCCGCAGCGTCGCGCACCCCGCCAGCGGGTGCATCGTGACTGCGGTATGGCGCGGCGCGGGCGGGGCAGCCGCCTGCTTTTGGGGCGCAGACGGCGTATGTAGCCCGCATTTGGCGAGTCCGGCTATGCTACGGCGGCCCGCGGGAAGACCATCGATTGGCTCCCGCTCCGTCGTCCTCTTCGACGTACCGCCGAGTACACCTCCGAGCGGCGACTTTTATTTTCGGCCCGCTGCGAGCCGTCTCGCGCCCGTGATGAGTAATGCGCGCTGGTAGCAATACTGTTCACTTATGGTTGCCGGCGCCGCTTGGCCCGTGGCGCACGCACTCGTGCGTGCAAGCGCCGAGACTCCCCTCGGCGCTTGCAGCCGCGCGGTGTCCAGGCGTCGGTAGGATTGCCGGCGCGGCGCGCAGGAGTGCACACGCCACGACGCCAACCCGGCATTTCGCGCAAACTGAACAGCATTGGCGCTAGTAGCGGATTACGATCGTTCTCCGGCTATCCCGCCATGCTCTTCCAGGCATTCTGCGCGGTAATGCGGACCGTGCCATGAGTGCTCTTGAGCTTCGGGAAGATGCGTGTGGCCGCCTCGGGCGTGCCGAGCTTCGCCAGCCCGACGATGCCGGCGCACTGCAGATGCGGCTCGGGGCGATCCAGCGCGAGCTGGTAGATACGCATGGCTTCGGCACGATCGCCGCCGGACGCCTGGGCGTCGGCATAGCGCAACTGCGCGTCGAAATGCTCGATCTTCTGCCAGTCTGAAAGGCCGGCGGTGTCCGGGAGCCTGGCGGCGCTTTTCGCGCCGATGCGGCCCCAGGCCTTGGTGGCGGCGAGCGCAATCTCCTTGTCCGAAGAACGCATGGCATCGGCGATCAGGCGGGCCGCCTCGGCAGCGCGCCGGTGGCCGAGGGCCGCCAGCATGCGCGGCTTGAAATTGTCATTCGCCTTCGGAAACGCGGCGATCAGAGCGTCCGTGGCGGCCTTCCCGGGGATGCGCTCGAGACAGAAGGCGGCTTCTTCGGCAAGATCCGCATCATTGAGCGATCTGGCGATTGCAGGCACGCTGTCCGCACCCGCGATCAAGGAGAGATTACGAAAGGCAACTCTGCGCACAGCGGCCGGTGTGTCGCCGCGGCTTACCGCCAGGAGCTGCTTGACCACCTGGGCGCGCTTGCCGCCGGACGGCTCCTTGCCGACGGAATGGACGAGCGTAGCGATGGCTTCGCGGGCGGCTTTGGCGATTCCGGGGTTCGCGGATGCAGCCAGCTTCGCGAGCTCGCCGACGGCAGCCGCTTCCATCTCACCGGCGCGCCGCCAGGCGGCGAAGCGCACGTCCGGGTTGTCGCTCTGGATTTCGGTCAGAAACTGTTGTTGGTCCGGCATGGGTGCTCCTTACAGGTGCCACGGGCCGCGGCCGGGACGGCTCAGCAATCGATTTGCCTCGTCATCATTCCGGAAGCGTTCGGCCTCCGGGTCCCACTCGAGCTTGCGGCGAAGCTGGAAGGCGATGTTGCCGAGAATGCACAGGCTGGCGACGCGGTGTCCCGCCTCTATGTGCATGATCGGTTTCTCGCGGCTCTTGATGCAGTCGAGGAAATTCTCGATGTGCCCGGGGCTGCGGAAGACGCGCACGCCCTCGTACGGCGCCCTGTAGTCCTTGGCTTTCTGCTCGGTGTTGGTCGGCGCGCCGTCGCCGTAGATGACGGTGAGACGGCCGGACTCGCCATGGTAGACGGCGCCGTACTTAGCTTCGAGCTCGGTGGAGGGCTCGCCCGGCTGCGCCCAGACCAGCGTCCAGTCGGGATTCTTGAACTCGTAGGTGACCGACATGCTGACGGCCGAGTCGTACATGCCGTCGTGCGGCGGCTCGCCCGTGGCCTCGACGGTCTCGGGACCGGTATGGTCGCAATTCATGATCCAATTGGCGATGGACATGACGTGTGCGCCCCGGTCGCGGATCTGTCCACCGCCCCAATCGATCATCCAGCGGAAGCGGCCGTGCGTGCGTGTGGGGTTGTAGGGCACATACGGGGACGGACCCAGCCACATTTCGTAATTGAGGCCGGGCGGCGGCTCGGCATCGGGTGTCCAGTCGCCGATCGGGCTGGCGTAGTGCCAGCAGGCGACGCGGCTCACTTTCCCGATCTGTCCGTTGCGGATGTAAGTGGCCGCGGACCAGGCGTTGACGCTCGACCGTCCTTGCGAGCCGACCTGCACGACGCGCGCGTAGCGGCCGGCCGCGGTGCACATGGCGCGTCCCTCCTCGATGGTGTTGCAGGCGGGCTTCTCGACATACACGTCTTTGCCCGCCTGGCAGGCCAGAATGGTCATCAGCGCATGCCAGTGATCGGGCGCGGCGATGACGACGCCATCGATGTCCTTGTCTTCGAGCAGGCGGCGGAAGTCCTTGTATAGCCGCGGAGTCCCGCCGACGCGTGTCGCGGCCTGATCGAGGCGGCCCGCGTCCACATCGCAGAGCGCGATGGAGCGGGCCGGCGTTTGCATGCGCGTGCCGTCGCCGCCGAGGTTGGAAGGCGCCGGGATGGGCTTGCCGATTTCGGCCTCCGGCCGCAGAAACCCCCGGCCGCGCCCGCCGATTCCGATGTGGCCGAGGTTAATCAGATCGCTCGGGGGCGGCTGCCCCTGCAGGCCGAGCGCGCGCGCCGGGACCATGTCGAAAAGATGCGCGCCGGCGGCCACGGCGGAGCCGGCGGCAAAGCCGCGCCGCGTAATCGGTCGACTTTTCATAATGGAGACATAGTATCCGATCGCCGGACGTGAATGCGAAAAGCGTGGGCAAGCTGCTAGCGCTCCCCCTTCGGCGGTCCGCTTTGCTAACCCTCAGAGGTGAAACGCATCCTGCCGGATTCGTGCAAAGCTGAATGCTCATGCCTGAAGCCTTATCGCCGCTGCTTCAGCAGGAAAAGGGCGCCAATCCGATTTGAAGCTTCGCCGTCATGCCGAGGTCAGGCGGCTCTGACAGTAGCGCTCCAGAACGGTTTCATTGATACGAATCCCGAGGCCGGCCCCCCGCGGCACGGCAAGCTTGCCCGCGCTGGGTACAAGCGGCGGGTCGAGCAGATCGGTCCGGAGCGGGTTTGCGTTGGCATCCCACTCGAGCATCGGCAGATTATAGGGTGCGAGCGGCGCGGCCGTGTGCGGGGCCGGCGGCAGCGTCGAGACGAAGTGCAGACCTGCGGCGATCGCGACACCGCTTCCCCACACGTGCGGAAAACACTGCACATTGTAGGCGGATGCGAGAGCCGCGATCCGGCGAGCCTCGCTCAGCCCGCCCGACGCACAGATGTCCGGCTGCACGATATCGACGGCGCCGCGCGCCAGCAGCTCGCGGAAGCCATGGCGAGTATACTCGCACTCCCCGCCCGCAATCGCGATTCCCGAGGAGTTCCTCACTTGTACGTAGCCGTCGATATCCTCGGGTACGACCGGCTCTTCGAACCAGTAGATGTTGTACGGCTCGATCCGCCGCGCGAAGCGAGCGGCGACGTGTGCCGGCCAGGCATGGTTGGCGTCGACCATCAGCAGGATCTCGCCGCCGATCTCGGCGCGCACAGCGGCCACGCGGGCCACCTCCTGATCGGGGGCGAGCAGCCCGACCTTCATCTTGATCGCGGGGAATCCATGATCGGCGAGCGAACGCGCCTCCTGGCGGGCGGCGGCGATGCTCGCCCCGGGGTCGGCCGGATGCTCGCCGCGATAGTAGAGGCCCGTCGCGTAGACCGGCACCGACTCGCGAAACGCGCCGCCCCAAAGAGCGTGCACGGGCGCACCGAGGGACTGCCCGAGGATGTCCCAGAGTGCGACGTCGATGCCGCTGATCGCTTCGATGACCGAACCTTTGCGGCCGAAGTCGCGCGTATGGGTGTACATTCGCTCCCACAGCACTTCGGGCCGGCGCGGGTCCTCGCCGAGAAGTAGCGGCGCGAAGACGGAGTGAATGGTGGCGGCCACCGGCTCGGCGGGGCCGTATTGCCCGCCTTCGCCCCAGCCGGTGAGGCCGTTGTCGGTCTCGACGCGCACGAGCAGCGCCTTGCGGTGATCGAAACCCGCCTGCGATGACCAGAAGCGCGCCGCGCCCAGCGGGGCTTTGAGGATATAAGTGTCGATTCCTGCGATGCGCATACGCGGCGTCCGTGCCGTTTCAGCGGGTGATAGAAGTCCTGTTAAGCGAACCATGGCGGCGGGCGTTCCGGCTACGGCAATTCGTGGCCCGCCCTTGGGACTTCCGGCCCGGGTTCTATTGTGGCACTCAGCGACGTTGTACGCGGATGCCGCAAGCGTGCCGATTGGGACTAGTCCACGCCCTCGATCACGATGATGCGGCTCATGCCGGCCGCATCGATGCGAACGATATTGCGCCGATCCTCGGTGCCGATGCGGACTACAGCCATCCAGGCGCCCGGAATATCCGAGCCGATGGGCTCGACACGGACGACCTCACCGCCGCCGCCGAGCACGGTTACCGACGGCTCGACATCCGCGATGGCGATGCCGGCCGCGTCGGTGACGCGAAAGGCGATGGCACGGTCGCTGCCCTGGAGGGCGTGCACGTTGGCGGAGAGCAGCGTGAGGTACTTGGGTTCACCGGAGGCAACGCCGTACCAATACGGGACCCGAATCGCGGCGCCGGAAGAGTCGCGCACTTCGAGAGCCCCCTCGTACTCGCCCGGCTGCAAGCCGGATGCGCGCCAGGAGACGGTGAACTTGGCGAAGCCGCCCGGGTCGATGGTGAGACGGGCCGGCGAAACCGTTGGGGCAGGACCATCATGCGCGGCACGGACGGAAGCCGTGTAGCTCGCGGCAGCAGCTCCCGCGTTACTGATCCAGAGATCCGCGATCGAATCCACGGTATCGCCGCCGGCGCCAAAGCTGATCGAGCTCGGATATGCGGTAATGGTGGCGCGCAAGGATGCCGCGAGATCGAGCGAACCGGCGCCGGCAAACTGCACGGGCAGAGGCAGCGGCCGCGCGGAGTTGATAAGGAGCGAACGGTACTGCTGGACGGTGAGTCCCGGCCTGGCGCCGCGAAGCACGGCGGCCGCGCCGGCCACCAGCGGCGCCGAAAAACTGGTGCCCTGGACCGGCAGGTAGCCGGCGGGAGAATACAGAGGCGCGCCGGGCGTGTTGCTCTGCACCGCCGCCAGTACCTGCAGTCCCACGGCGACCATATCCGGCTTGATCGCCAGATCGGGACCGGGGCCGCGGCCGGAGAAAAAGGCGATGCGGTCGGGCTCGGCGGGCACGGGCCCGGCGCCGAAATTCAGGGTGACATCGACGCGCTCGCCCGTGTCCAGGCGGCGCTTCAACGCGAGCCCGTCCTCTTGCAGCAACAGCACCGACGGCAGCTTCATGGAACCGGCAAGCAGGTCCTCCCAGCTCATGCTCGAGACGTCGGCGTAAAACGCGACGCCGGCGGCGCCGGCCCGCTCGGCGGCGAGCAGCTTCAGCTCGATGCGGCATCCCCCGAAGGGGATCAGGGCGATCCGTCCGCTCAGGTCACCGGCGGACGCGGCCCGGCACAGCGCCTCCGAGGGTGTATCGACAGCGGCCAAGGCGCCCGTAAGCGGCGGAAGTCCCGCTTGATAGAGCGGCAAGGCAATGTATTGCGTATTTCCCGCGGTCAGAACGCCGGTGAAGATGCGATCGTTCCAGGTGGCGCCGACGCCAATCGCGGAAGGGGCGGAGCCGGGCGAGGAAATTGTATTCGGGTTTGGTCCGATATTGCCGGCCGGCACTACGACAATCACGCCGGCCTCCGCCGCGCGCTCGACTCCGGCGACTACGATATCGTTCTCCAGATTGCGGGCTTCCGACATGCCGAGGCTCACGTTGAGCACGTCCATGCCGTCCGCCACCGCGTCATCCATCCCCTTGAGCACCGCGTCGGCGCCGGCGATCTCCAGATCGCCGGCAAAGACTTTGTAGTTGCCTAAGTAGGCCTTGTGGGCCACGCCGCTGAGCGGGCCGACGATGGACTGGTGCAGCGAGCCGCCGGCGACCATCGCGGTGGCGGTGCCGTGGCCCTGCAAATCCATGGGCGTGTCCTCGGGCAAATCTTCGAACTCGCCATAGGTGCGCGCCACGATGATTTTATTCGTGGTGAAGTGCGTCGCGCCCTTCGGGTAACCTTTGGGCGGCGCCATGGTGGCATCCTGAAACGCAGGATGGGTGTGCTCGATGCCGGTGTCCAGGACGCCGATTTTGACGCCGGCGCCGGGCGCGCCCGGCTCCAGCCGCGTCCAGGCCTCGAGCACGCGGTGTATGGAGAGAGCCCGGTCCATCGCGAGCCGGTAGCCATAGACCGGGTGCACGCGCTTCACACCGGGAAGCGCGGCAAGTTCCGCCGGTGTGAGCTCAGAGCGTACCGCGAGTGCGTTGGCGACGCGCTCGATCGATACGATGACCTTCGCGCCCCGCCGCTCGAGCGCGCGCCGCGCGGTCTCCTGCTCGGCGGCGACGCGCGCCAGGCGCGCGCTGCCGGACTTGGCGCGCAGCGCGGGCGGCTCCGCCAACTCCACAATATAGCGGCCGGGCAGCATCTGTGTCCAAGCGCTTGCCCCCAGCAACAGCAGCAACGAAAAACGGACCATCGACACCATTACGGAGCTTATCGGCGAGCGCGCGGCGGACTTACAGCCGCAATGACTCGGAGCTGCCGGCTCCGGGTCACTGCGGTGTCGTCCGTGTATTCCGTGGGCGCCGCAGCCTCAGCTCGTGCACCGACCAGAGCTGACTGCGGGGCCAGGGCCAGCCTGCGGCTCGCCGCCGCATCAGCGCCGGCCGAGGCAAGGACTCTCAGCGCGTGTCCCGCGACGGAGTGGAAAAGGCGCCTTTGCCATAGCAAACAGCGCTTGCGCTACAATCCCCAGGGTGATGAACCGCCGGACCTTTGCTTCGATCGCGGCCGGCGCGGCATTGCCCGCGCGCGCCGCCGCTCCCATCCGCATCGCCTTTCTGGGCGCTCAGCACTCGCACGCGGCGGGGAAAATCCGCGTCGTCGAGGAGAGTCCCGCCTATGAGCTGGCCGGGATCTGGGAGCCGAGCGAGCCTGTGAGGAGATCGCTCCACAACGTCAAGCTGCTTGCCCGCGACCAGATCCTGAACGACCGCTCGATTCGCGCCGTCGCCGTCGAATCGGACGTGCCCGACCATGCCGAGCACGCGCGGCTGGCGCTCGACGCGGGCAAGCACCTGCACGTGGAAAAGCCGCCGGCGGATTCGCTCGCGGCATTTCGCGAATTGCAGGCGCTGGCGCGCCGGCACGAGGCCATCGTCCAGGTTGGATACATGTGGCGCTACAACCCCGCGGTGAAGGCCGCGCTCGAGGCGGCGCGCAGCGGCTGGCTCGGCGATGTCTACCTGATTCGGGCCACCATGAACACGCTGATTGACGCCACGCGCCGCAAGGAGTGGGCGCGCTTCCCGGGCGGGCAAATGTTCGAACAGGGAGCGCACTTGTGCGACATGCTGGTGCGGCTCCTCGGCCGGCCGGCCCGGGTCACGCCGTTCCTGCGCAAGCACGGCCGGTACGACGACACACTGATGGACAACACGGTCGCCGTGCTGGAGTGGCCGGGCACGCTCGGGGTGATCACCGCCTCAACGCTGCAGCCCGATTCCGGCCCCCACCGCTTCCTCGAGATCGCGGGCACCGCCGGCACGGCGCTGGTAAAGCCGACCGAGCCGCCGGGGCTTACGATCGACCTCGCCCGAGACTCCGGCCCCTATAAGGCCGGCCTCCAGCAGGTCCCGATGCCTCCTTATCAACGCTACGTGGACGACTTCAAGGATCTGGCGGAATGCATCCGGGAAGGCCGGGCGCTCTCGGTAACGCCTGAGCAGGACTTCGAGATCCAGGAAACGCTGCTGCGCGCGTCGGCGATGATGTGAGCCACGCGGCGGCCGGATTCTACGGCGGTTACATTACCATAGATGAATCGTGATCAGGATGTATCTGCCTGCACTGATTGCCGCGGCGGGACTCGCCGCCGGGGCTGACGCCAAGGTCAAGCTGCCCAAACACCGCACCGATATAGCCCGCGGCGAAAAGCTGTATACAAATCATTGCGTGTTGTGCCATGGCGCCGACGGCGGCGGCGGGCGGGGACCGGCGCTGGCGCAACCGAAGCTGCCGCGCGCACCCGACGATGGCGCCCTGGTGAAAGTGATCGAGGAAGGGATTGGCGGAACCGAGATGCCCGGCGCCTGGCAGATGTCGCCGCGCGAGATCCGGCAGGTGGCGGCGTACGTACGCACGCTGGGGCGCGTTGCGAGCCAGCCCGTGCCGGGCGACGCCTCGCGCGGCCGGGTGGTCTACCAGGGCAAAGCCGGGTGCGCATCCTGCCACTCGATCAAAGGCGAGGGGGGCGTGTCGGGTCCCGACCTGGCGGGGGTCGGCGCACGGCGCAGCGCCGCCTACCTGCGCGCTTCGCTCATCGATCCCGAGACGGAGGTTCCCGAAGGTTACCTGGTGGTGAAACTCAGTTTAAAAGACGGTTCTTCGCTCACTGGCGTCCGGGTGAACGAGGACTCGTTTTCGATCCAGGTGCGCGACAGCCGGGGCCGCTCGCATTCGTTCTGGAAACGCGAGCTCGCCGGGATCGACAAACAGCGTGGAACGTCGCCCATGCCGTCTTACAAATCGCAGCTCACGGAGGCCGAGCTGACCGATCTGATCGCATTCCTGGCGTCGTTGAAGGAGGCTTCATGAGAATCATTACCGCGCTGCTGGCTCCGCTGCTCGCGCTTGCGCAGGTCAACGTTCCTCATGAGCGCATTCGCGACGCCGACCAGGAACCGGGCAACTGGCTCACCTACTCGCGCGACTATTCGGGCCGGCGCTATTCGCCGCTCGCGCAAATTCATACGGGAAATATCAGCCGTCTGCGGGTTGCCTGGCTGCACCAG
>JACOTZ010000289.1 GCA_016178155.1 Acidobacteriota bacterium | reverse complement strand
CGGCGTTTCTTCGACGCTCGTTCCAACCCAGGTGGTAGCCTTCATCTCGGCGTCTCCGCCGCAGTTGATGGGTATCAACAACCCGCAGCAGACCGTCGGCTTCGTGGCGCCGGGCATGAATTTCTCGCTCCGGAATGCGGCGAACAGCGGCGGCTTACGCAGCGCCGGCGCAGCCTTCCTGCAGTGCGTCTCGTTCAACCCCGACGCAGCGGGAGACGTGGCGAAGGCGCTCCAGGCTAGTCCGGCCGACGCGGCCGTGGCGCGTTTTGAGGAGGGCTTTGCGACCGCGTTCAAGGTACGGACTGTTGGACCCTCGGGCGCCAATGCCAACCTGACGCTCACGCAGGATGCTCAGGCTGATCTTGGCGAGGGTGCGCCAGCAGCCCAGGACATCCCTGGCGCGCAGTACAACTCCGAGAGCGGCTTCTACGCTCCGCTTCTCACCTACCCGGCGGGTGCCGGCGTTCGGCAGCCCGGGCTGGCGGACCAGGGAACACGCCTGATGCTGCGCTTCGCCAACGTGCAGGCGGGTGTGTCGCTCTTCGTTCCGCTGACGCAGGTGGCGGGTACCGGCAACTTGCTGGTCCGGCTGGTGACGACCGACGCAAGTGGCGCCGGCCCCTACTCGCCGACAGCCAGCACGACAACCGGCACGCTGATTAGCACTAGCGGGGTGCCGGTGGCTCCGGTCACCATTTCGGGCGGCACGGGCGTCGCGGTGTACGAAGTCGTCCGGTCGAACACCTCCATCGTCGAGCGGGTGGACATTCCGATCGTGATCGCGTTCAAGGCGAACACCTCGGCGAATCTCCCGGCTCTCGGCACCTCTACGGTGACCGGCAGCTTTGCCCCGGTCAGCCAGGTCGGCACGGCCAGCGAGACGGCTGCAATTCCGCGCTTTGCTGACACCCCGACCACCAGGAACCTGGCGATCATCGCCGCCTGCAGCACGAACCTGCTGTTCCCGTTCGTGACCAACCAGGCCGGCTTTGATACAGGCATGGCGATCTCGAACACCTCGCAAGATCCGTTCGGGACCTCGCCGCAAGCGGGCGCCTGCAAGATCAACTACTACGGCACGACCACCGGTGGGGGCGCTGCTCCGGCAGCCCAAACCTCTACCACGATCGCGGCCGGCAGCCAGTTGACCTTCGTGCTGTCCACGGGCGGCACGAACGGCATTACCGGCACGCCCGGATTCCAGGGCTACATCATCGCCCAGTGCGCATTCCAGTACGCCCACGGCTTCGCCTTCATCACCGATGGACCTATCGGTCAGGCGAGGGTCGCGGAGGGCTACCTGGCGCTGGTGATGGATGACGGCATAGGGTCACGCACTGGCTTCGCCAGTGAGGTCCTGGCTCACTAGGCCCGTTCATTAGCGGATGTAGAGCAAGGAGGGGAGGCAACTCCCCTCCTTTTTTGTATCGAGAGGCTGCCGCACCCGCAGCCAACCCACGGTTTCAACCTCCTCCCCCGAAGAACTTCCGTATTCTCAGGTGTTAGTCATAGTGCTACACTTGGTACTTTAACCGCGTCCGGTTCTCAGGGTTTTCAATACTCCTAGTTAAGAGGTGTGCATGTCCCTTCAAAAAGGTCTGGCTCTGCTCGTGCTTTATCTTTGCGCTCTCGCCGGGGGCGTCTACGGCCGCGTATTCGTGCTGCCTGGCGGTAGCGGCGCCACACAGCCAACTCCGGTCTTCACGGCGGAACCGTTTGCACTCATCAACAATTTCCTGGGCACGCCCGCGACGGGCTGGGCCATCGCGCATCCCAGCGGCAGCAAGTACTACCTGGTTTCGCGCTCCGGCAGCGACACTTTGATGGTGGTGGATCCGAGCTTTACGAACGTATTGAAGCGTTTCAATCTGGGCCAGAACGCCGACGCGGCCATCCTGACTCCCAACGGCCAGCGGCTCATCATTGCCGCGGGCTTACTGCACATGTTTGAGACGAGCGCGGAGAACGAGATTTCTCTCGGCGCACTCGATGTCGGTCTTGCGCCCAATGACCTCGCGGTTTCCCTGGACTCCACTCGGCTGTTTGTGCTCAGCAGCGCATCGCAGCGCCTGACGGCCATCGACCTCAGCACAAATGCGCTCGCGGGAACACCGATCACGATCCCCGGCACGCCCACCGGCGTCGCGGTAGCGCCCAACGGCTTCGTTTACCTGAGCACGACCAACCGGATCTATGAAGTGAACCCGCGCACGTTCGAGATTCGCAGCGAGATTCCGCTGAACGCCCGTCCGGGAAAACTGGTCTTCACGCCGGATGGGAAGTATGGCGTGACCATCAACCAGACTCCCGTCACCGGCTCCGCGGTATTGCTCATCGACCTGCAGAGCCGCCAGGTCGCGACTACGCTGCCGAACTTCAACGTCGCCCTTGACAAGCTGATCGTGCTCGGCAACAACCGGGTGATTGCCACCTCCTCGCAGACGCAGGCGCTTTACGACATTTCGCTCGTGCCGATGAACGTCAACGCAGCCAGTTTTGGCAACATCGGCAACATCAATAACGCCGTGAGCGCAGTCACGTCGAACGAAGCTCCGACTCCGCGCTGGCTGTTCGTGGCGACTCCCAGCTCGCTGCTGCGCATCGAGGTCGCCGGCAACCAGCTCAACGGGCAGCTTGCCTTGAGCAATCTTCCGAGGGATGTTGTCTTCTCGGCGCCGCCGGCCACGGGTGCGCCGAGCGCGCTGATCGGATTCAACACGGTCCAGACCGCGACCCCCGGCGGCGCGCTGCAGCCCTTGGTGGTGCGCGCGCTGAATGCCGCGGGCGAACCCGTCTTTGGCGCCCCGGTGACCTTCAGTACTCCCGAAAGCGACCTGGTCATTCAGGGCGCGAGCGGGACAACGAATATCGACGGCTATGCGATCGCGTACGCGACGGCGCCGAATCGGGGTGGTACGTTCACGGTCAACGCCGCCGCCGGAACTGCCGCTACACTCGCCTTCACCGTCACCACGGGCGGCGGGACGGGAGGAGGCGGCGGCGGTGGAGGCTCGACGACCGAGGGCGGCATCTTCATCCTCTCCGGTCAGGGCCAAGCCGTCCGCGAGCAGTTCACCGCGACCGAGTCGCTGACGGTGGTCGTACGGGACGCGAGCGGCAAGCCCATCGCCGGCGCAACCGTCACCTGGACGGTCACCTCGGGCGATGGCGGCATCATCGGCCAGTTCGCAGGCAGTTGCCAGAGTCCGCAGTTTCGTCAATTCACATGCCTGACTGATGCGGACGGCAAATCGTCGGTCGGGTTTCAGGCAGGCTTCGTGAGTCAAAGCGTGTCTTTCGCGCAGACCACGATCACGGCCACTTTCGGCACCCAGTCCGTCACATTTACCGAAACCTCCTATCTCAGCCAGTACAAGGGCGAGATTGCCGGCGACCCCACGTTTCGCATCGAGAAACCGGTGGAGGAACGCACCCTCGAGGGCAAAGTTGGCGAGACGATTAAAGAGGCGATTCTGGTTCGGGTGGCAGCGACCAGCGGGCCGGATTCCGGCAGGCCGATCCCGGGCGTCGCGATCAAGGCGGGCACGGGCAACGATCCCAACACCGGGCCCACCGCCCAGTGCGCCGGCGGATTCGCCCTTACCGACGCCGGCGGTCTAGCTACTTGCGACCTCGTCCTGGGTGGACGGATCGGAACTGCGCAGCTTACGATCAGTGTCGGCGGATTCACGACTTTTTCCCCGACGTTCGAAATCAACGTACTCCCCGGCGAACCGGCGAAGTTCAACATCCTGCAAGGCAACAACCAGGGCGGGCGCGCCGGCCAGCAACTGCCGCTTGCGCTGGTAGCGCAGGTGACCGATGCCTTCGGCAACGTCCTCCCCGGCGCGCAAGTGACATGGACGGTGGCCACCGGGAATTCCGAGCTGGTGAACACCTTCCGGACGGCTGACCAGACGGGCCGCGTTTCGACGCTGGTCCGGCTCGGCACCACGCCGGGCGCTCACCAGATCCGCGTCACCGCCGGTCAGGCCACTGCCACCTTTACCGCGAATGTCGAGGCGTCCTTCGGCGCGCTCACGGCGGTCTCGGGCTCGGGGCAGCAAGTCCAGATCAACCAGGCGTTCCCGCAGCCTCTCGTCGTGCGGCTGACCGATACCCAAGGCCAGCCGATCTCGAGCATCGCAATCAATTTCGCCGTCGCCAGCGGCAGCGCGACTCTGAGCAGCGCGACTGCGACGACCAATGCCCAGGGGCAGGCGAGCGTCAACGTGACCGCCGGCGGCAGCCCGGGACCGATCGGCCTGACCGCGAGCGTCGGCAACCTGAGCGCGGCCTTCAACCTCAGCTCGCGCCTGCCGGGTCCGGTATTTGCGCTCGCGGATTTCATGAACGCCGCGAGTTTCCGCCGGCTCCAGGCGATCGCGCCCGGCATGCTGCTGACTATCAGCGGCAGCGGGTTCGTGCCGAACCTGCAGAACACGATTACGGCGGGTACCCTGATCGGGCCGATGCCGCTGTCTCTCGGCGGTGTGGAGGTCCTGTTCGGCAGCATCCCGGCGCCCATCTTCTCGATTGCGGCGTCGAGCGGCGGGCGGCAGGACATCACCGTCCAGGTGCCGTATGAGATTGCCCCCGGCGGAGTCGCTTCCGTGACCATCCGCGCGGCGGGCGGCGGCACGACGACGCTGAGCAATGTCCCCGCGGTCCCACTTGATCCGGGTATCTTCGAGATGATCGCCGGAGGACAGCGCATCGCCGTCCTGGTGAAGGACGATGGCAGCGTGGTCACATCCGACAACCCGGCCCGCCGCGGCGATCGGCTGCGGCTCTTCATCACCGGCATCGGTCAGACCAGCCCCGGCACGGCCACCAACCGCCCGGGCGCACCCGGCCAGACGCCGCTCGCGCCGCTCATCGTCGGCGTCAACAACGCCGGTGTGCCCCTGATCTCGGCGGAACCCTTGACGGGCGTCGTCGGCATTTTCGTGCTGACGTTCGATGTTCCGGCGGATACACCATCCGGACCCCAGATCACGCTCTCGGTGGGTGTGGTCGGACCAGACGGCAATCCTGTGTACTCGCAGGGGAGTTCCTTGCCGGTTCAGTAACTTCTGGGGGGGGCGGCGAGTGGCCGCCCTCCCGCACCGACCCAAGGTAAAATTGAGGCAATATGCGTCAACTGCTTGTCATCGTGGCGATCGTCTTGCCGCTATGCGCGCAGACAGAGATTTTTGAGAAGGCGCCACCCGCGATCGACGAGGCATTACGCGCGCGTGTCGCCAAGTTCTTCCAGGCCCACGTCGACGGGAAGTTCCGCACAGCAGACGAGGTGGTCGCCGAAGACAGTAAGGATGCCTTCTTCACGATGGACAAGAAGCGCTATCTCGCCTTCGATATCGTGACCATCGTCTACTCGGAAAACTTCACGAAAGCAAAGGTCGTGACGGCGGTGGAAATGGAGTGGCGGTCGCCGCGCGTCGGCGTCATGCGGGTGAAGCCGCCGCTCACCAGCCTCTGGAAGCTCGAGACGGGCCAGTGGTGGTGGTACGTGGTGCCACAGAAGGACTGGGAGACACCCTGGGGCAAAATGACGCCGGGCCCGGACCCGCCGGGCGGGTCGGCCATTCTGCAGGCTTTCAAGGGCGCCGATCCAGCCACCATTCTGCGGCAGGTGGTGGCCAGCAAGCAGGACGTGAGCTTGAGCAGCTACCAGCCCTCAACCGACGAGGTGACGGTGAAGAACGGAATGCCCGGAGAGATTACGCTCGAGTTGCGTTACGGTCCCCGGCCGGGCCTTGAAATCAGTGTGGACAGAAAGACGCTGAACCACGGGGAACAGGCCCGCGTGTCGTTCCGCTACACACCTCCCGACACGCGGCCGAAAGACACGCTCGGGGTCATCGTCCACGTTGAGCCGATCAACCTCGATATTCCACTGAAGCTTACTTTCGCGGTACCGGATCAGCTCTTGCAGAAGGTGCCGGCCGGCGTGAGTCGTTCCCCGAAATAGAAACGCTGCTGTCGGCCACGCTTCGGCCGTCCGAGCCGCATTATCTTGTGCCCGCCCGGCGATTTGCCAGCCTGGCTGCGGGCCGCCAGCCGAGGTTCGTCACCACCACTCCCTGACGGTCGTGGCTCAGAACGCTTCCGCTGATTTGACGGCACTTACTGAGCCGCGCGCGTCAGCAAGCGGTTCGAAATCCTGTCGGTGACGAACTTCGGCCAGGCGGATTCCGGCATCTCCTCGACCGTCCTTCGGAAGTCGTGGCGCCGCCGCCTTCGGCCTGAGCGGCCATCGTTAACGGTTGATGAGCTCTCGGCCAGCCACCACACAGGACCGACACTGTCGTGAGTCTCTCGAGCGAGGCGCAGCAGCTTCCGGCGTCTTTTTTCCGGGCTGCCTCGCGAGCGTGATCTAAGCTGATAGAGTGAAGCTGGCGCGGCTGCGAACTACACTGCGAAGTTGGACTGAGCGTTTTCAGAATCGCGAAGACCAGCTCGCGATGCTGCTCAGTCTCATCATCGGCGTGCTGGTCGGTCTGGTCATCGTCGCATTCATCCTGCTCACCGGCAGGCTGGCGGCCCGCATGTATCCGGCCGGCGGAGCCGCATGGCGGAGAGTGCTGATTCCGACTGCCGGCGCGCTCGTGACCGGCTGGCTCCTGTTCAAGTACTTCCCGAATGCCCGTGGAAGCGGCATCCCCCAGACCAAATTCGCATTCTTTATCAATGACGGATACATCGCTCTGCGGACCGTGCTCGGCAAGTTTTTCTGTTGTTCGGCTTCGCTGGCGAGCGGTATCGCCCTGGGCCGCGAAGGGCCGTCCGTGCAGATCGGCGGGGGAATCGCTTCCGTGCTCGGCCGCAGGTTCGGGCTCAGCCCCGAAAACGTCAAGAACCTCGTCCCCGTCGGCTGCGCGGCCGCTCTCGCGGCGGCGTTTAACACCCCCATCGCCGCCGTACTGTTCTCCCTCGAAGAGATCCTCGGCGATCTCCATGCGCCGGTGCTCGGTTCGGTTGTAATCAGTTCCGCCACTTCATGGATGATGCTGCACCTGATCCTCGGAGATGAGCCGCTGTTCCATGTGCCCGCCTACCAACTGGTCCATCCGCTCGAGCTCGGCATCTATGCCGTGCTCGGGGTCGTGGGCGGTCTCGGTTCTGTCTGCTTCGTCAAGCTGCTCCTGAAGATTCGAACATGGTTCCGGCGGTTTCCGAAATCGACCGTGTGGCTCCAGCCTGCGGCCGGCGGGTTGCTGGTCGGGATGATGGGATGGTTCATCCCCGAAGTGCTTGGCGTCGGCTATGACTACGTCGACCGCGTGCTCGGCGGCGACTTCCCCCTACGCATCGTCGTGCTGCTCGCGGTGCTCAAGATCGTGGCGACAGCGATGTGCTACTCCTCAGGGAACGCAGGCGGCATTTTCGGGCCCAGTCTTTTCATCGGAGCCATGCTTGGCGGCTCGCTGGGAGGAGTTGCGCATAATCTGCTCCCCACGGTCACGGCCACTCCAGGCGCCTATGCGCTGGTCGGCATGGGCACTGCGTTCGCCGGCATTGTTCGAACACCCTTCACTTCCGTGATCATGATCTTTGAGCTGACGCGCGACTATTCGATCATCGTGCCGCTCATGGTTTCCAACTTGATCAGCTATTTTGTGTCGTACCGGCTGCAGCGCGAGCCGATCTACGAAGCGCTCGCGTTACAGGATGGCGTCTACCTGCCGACCGGCGAGTCGCGCGCGGAACTTGCGGGAATTCGCGTGAGCGAGGTCATGAAATCCGAGGCGCAGCTTCTTCCTGCGGACATGGTTGCCGCCGCCGCAAAACGCCGTTTGGAAGAAATGGGGCGCAACGCCTGGCCGGCAGGAACGTCCGGCCGTCTGTTCGGTATCGTCACCGCGCGCCAGCTCGAAGGCAGAAAGGATGCCGCGACCGCGCGCCTGCGCGACATCATCGACTCCGGCGCGGTGTTTCCTTACGTCCATCCGGATCACCCCCTTTCTCTCGCGCTCGAGAGGATGGGGGCGGCGGGTGTGGACGCGGTCCCGGTGGTGAGCCGCGCGAATATTCGGCGTGTCCTTGCGGTCGTCACGCTAACCGATGTGCTGGCCGCATACGGCGTCGTGCACCGGACGACAGTTAAAGCCTGAGGAAGCACGATGCCGATGCACGAACACACAAGTGATGAAGCACCGGCGCCGGGAGTGACGATCGGCTCGGTTTCCGCCATCCTGGTCCTGATCGGAGCTCTGCTTGCAGTCGATTTCTTCCTGGCCAAGACCGATCAGGCCGAGGTCCGGCAGGAAGCAACCCATTTCTATAGCGAAGGATCTCGCCTGCTGCGCGAGGGTAAGGCCGCCGAAGCTGAGGAAATGCTGCGGAGAGCACACGCGCTTGCGCGCGGAAACCGGCAGTATCAATTGCAATTGGTGGCGGCTCTGCTCGCAACTGCGAAGTCTCGAGAGGCCGAGAACCTGCTTCAAGACCTGCTCCGCAAGGAGCCAAACGATGGTCGCGCCAATCTCCTGGCTGCAAGGCTTGCAGTCCAGGCGGGTCGAACCGCCGATGCTGAATCGTACTACCACAGGGCGATCTACGGAGTGTGGCATGAAAAGCCGGCGGCGCACCGGATGGAGGTACGGCTGGAGCTGATCGATCTTCTGGCCGCGCGCCACGCCGAAAAGGAGCTGCTGGCCGAATTGCTGCCTCTCGAGGCGGAAGCCCCGGATGATCGGGCCATGCGGCAAAGGATCGCCAGTCTTTACCTTGTGGCTGGATCGCCGGCGCGCAGCGAGCGGGCCTTTCGGGCTTTGATTCAGGACGATCCCATAAATGCCGAAGCTTATGCGGGTCTGGGTGAAGCCGAACTGGCTCTCGGCAACTATCCGGGCGCGCAGGCTGCTTTCCGGGCTGCGCTCGTGAGGAATCCTGGAGACCACGCTACACGACAGAGGCTGGAGCTTGCTCGAAATCTGACAGAACTCGACCCGACGCCGCGCCGCCTCAGCTCGAGTGAAAAGTATCGCCGCAGCATCACCATCCTTCAGCGCGCCGCCGACGCACTTGAGCGCTGCACCACCCAAAGCCAGGGGAGCGCATCCGAGGATTCAGCTCAATTGCTCGCCGCTGCTGCCAAGGCTTTGACAAAAAGACCCCGAGGCGTAATCACGAACGAATTGTCCGAGGAGAAGCTGTCGCTTGGGGAGCAGTTGTGGCGCGCCCGGGCAAAATTGTGTCCGGCTGCCCCGTCTGAGGAAGTCCTGAGCTTGATCATGGACAAACTATCGCAGTAGCCCGCGTATTCGGAGAGGGGCTCTTCAAAGAACGTTCTGCACTTCATCCCGATTGCGGCAAGGCGCCGCGCGAGGCCGCGTACTCGCCAGTACGTGAGCATGGTGGTACTTCAGTCGCCGGGCCGGCTTCCTCCGTGATCTTCGCATCGACTGTGGCCGCTCTGCGATTCCCTCGTCGGCCGTCGAGCCGCATAGCCCGACTACTCAGCCATGTGCAGCGTAGCCGTCACCTTCTCTCCGGCAGCGAGTTTCAGGCGAGCGGCACAACCGTGGACCGCAAGATCCGGCGGTCTCGCGTGACCAGGGCGGCCCGGTGAACGAGGCTGGTCGCGGCGATAATCTCGTCTGCGGGATCGCCGCGAAAATCGAGCTTTCGCATCGCCCGGCAGATTTCGAGGTCCAGCGGCCAGATGTGAATCGACGAACAGACCTGACTGAATTCGGCTGATCCTATGTCGAGCGAAATCCGCCCGAGTTGCGAGAGTTTGGCGATCTCCCACAGCACGATCGCAGAAATCCCCCACCGCTCGCGGGAGAGTACCGCTTGCTCACGGGCGGACAGATTTCCGGCGAGCGCGTGGACGAGGATGTGAGTGTCGAGGTTCAGCATCCCACTTCTGACCTGTCGACAGAATGTCGCCTTTCACCGTGAGACGACCTTTCATGATTCCGATGAGCCGGGCCGAGTCGGCTGTGATTGGAATGACGCGGGCGATGGCCTTTCCGCGCTTGGTGATCACGACACCTTCGCTGTCAAGGTTGTCGAGCACAGATAGGCACCGTTGCTTGAAATCGGTGGCGTTCATCTGCCTCATATCCTAACGATACCGTATGGACATGTAATCTGTCCACATTGTCTGAGTGCGGCGGCAAGCCGGGCAAGCCGCGGCTGCGTGGATTTGCACCGCAGAGATCCTGCCCAACGTAGTGGGAAGTATTGCCACCGGGGTGAAGTCTGGATGCCACCATTCTGTGACAAGCCGTGCCCGGTGGCGAGCCGAGGAGTTCGATGAAGTTCCAATGTACTCCGGTCGTGGGCTACGACGTGGACTGAACCGCCCTCTTCTTACGAGGGGCGGTCTCGACCTCAGCGCCCTGGTGCCGCGCTCGTTGCCTTGACTCCCTCTTGTGGCGGCCGCAAGCGGCCTGATGTTTCCAGAGTGCGCCTGCACCGCCGTCGGGCCGGTGCAACACGCGGCTTGCGCCATTTCGTGGACTGGCATCCGACCGAGGACGGATCTGACGGAGAATGGCTCTGGAACGGGGACACAGGCACCGGTAGTCGGCTGCAAGGGCGTTTCGACGGGACCTGTCGCCAGCGCCACTCGACTCGCAGACGAGGTTGATTCATGCGCCTTTACGCCCGTTCCTGCATGCTCTCACTGGACCGTGCTCTACCGGCTTTGCTGCACCGTGGAGCAGCAGCTCTACGGGCGCTCTCCCGTTTCCGCCGGTCCGCCTCCGATGAGTAGAGCCCGGCGTCTGGCTCACCCTGAGCCCCTCGAGAAAGTCCGAATCAGCACCCAGTTCAGGGCAGCCGATATCATTACGTCGAGGAGGAGACGAGCGCAACGCCGGAGACGTGGCCTCCTGTAAATCCCGGTAGAGCGCTGGCGATTGCTGTGGACTGCCACATTTCTGATGACGGTCGTCGCGCGGCGCAATGCAAGCGGTTACCAGCCGCTCGAAGATCGCGCCCGGAGACCTACTCCAACGCTGCATCAGCGACCGCCTTCGACCGCAACACGCTTCCACAGCCCGCACGTAAGTACCGGTGAGACATGCCCGACATGCCCGACGTCCTCACGGGTGCCTCCGCATCGCGTCATGCTAGGATCGAATTTCATCTGTCCCCATGGCGCGGATCCCCGGGAAGCATTTTCTGCGCAATCTCATCCACAGCCGCACGCTGCTCGTGCAGCTCGTGCGCCGCGATTTTCAGCAGCGCTTCGTCGGCTCGATCGCCGGCTGGGTCTGGGCCCTGATTCATCCCCTGGTGCTGCTCGCGAGCTGGACCTTCGTCTTCCAGATCTGCCTTCGCCAGGCGCTGCCTCCGGCCGAGGTCACGCAGAACTACACCATTTTTCTCTTTTGCGGTTTTCTGCCCTGGCTGCTGTTTCAGGACACGGTCATGCGCTCGTCGACCTCGCTGCTGGAGAATGCCAACCTCATCACCAAGACCGTTTTTCCGTCGGAAATCATTCCCATCTCGATCTTCTTTTCCTCGCTGATCAGCCACCTGCTCGCGCTCGCGCTGCTCGTCACCGTGGTGGGAGTCTGGATTGGCCACCTCAGCCTGATGTCGTTTACGCTCCCCGTCTACATGGCCCTGCTCGGCCTGTTCGCGGTCGGTATCGGCTGGATTGTCGCCGGCCTCCAGGTGTATCTGCGCGACACTTCCCACCTGCTTTCGGTGATCATGACCTTCTGGTTCTGGATGACCCCGATCTTCATCTCCGAAGAGCAGATCCCCGAACAGGTGCGATTCCTGGTGCGCATCAACCCCATGGCCTACATCGTCACGGCCTACCGCGAGCGCCTGCTGTCTTACCGGCTGCCGGCGTTGGAGCAGTCCCTCATTCTCTGCGCCTGCGCGCTGGGAGCCTTCGTCCTGGGAGGACTGGTGTTCCGCCACCTCAAGCGCGGATTCGCGGACGTACTGTAATGTCCACCGATGTGAGGATTTGAATACCGTAATGCTAAACCGCAGGCACTTCCTGATGGGCTCGGCTGGCGCCGCCTTCGCGCAGCGCCGCGCCACCGCCTCGCGCCCTAACATTCTCCTGATCCTGGCCGACGATCTCGCCGCCTGGATGCTCGGATGCTACGGCAATAAGGAAATCAAGACGCCGCACATGGACACGCTCGCCCGCAGCGGCATGAGATTTCTCAACAGCTTCGTCTGCACGCCCATCTGCTCGGCCTCCCGCGCCACCCTGTTTACCGGCCGCGTCCCGCGCCAGCACGGGATCCACGACTTCCTCACCGACAACCCCATCGACAATCCGCCGCAGGGCCAGAAGGCTCCGCCGCCCGCGTTCGACAAGGAGATCATGCTCTCCGATCTACTCGCCGCCCAGGGCTACAACTGCGGCTATATCGGGAAGTGGCACCTGGGACATGACGAGCAGCCCGGCCACGGCTACAGTTTCACCTACACCCTCAAGGCGCGCCGTTACAACGATCCTCTGCTATACCTCAATGGCAAGCCGCAGCAGGAAAAGGGCTACCTGACCGAGCTCATGACCGCCCAGGCCTGCAGCTTCCTCGACCGGCAGAGCGCGGACAAGCCGTTTCTCCTCACGCTCGGGTACCTGAACCCGCACACACCCTACGAGGGCCACCCGCAGAAGTACTACGATATGTACGCGAAGACAGCGTTCGATAGCGTCGGGTGGGAGCCCGCCGCGCCCAATGCGCTGCGCGAAAAGGCCATGCTCAAGGACACGGTCGGCAACATCCGCCGTGCCGCGGCCGCCACCACCGCGCTCGACGACCAGATCCCCGTTCTCCTGCGCAAGCTGCGCGAGCGCGGGCTCGTCGACAACACGCTTGTCGTCCTCACCGGCGACAACGGGTACCTGCTTGGCCGCCACGGCCTGTGGAGCAAAGGACTCGCTTCCGACCCCATCAACATGTACGACGAGGTCATGCAGGTGCCGATGATCTGGAGTTGGCCGGGCAAGATCCCCACCGAGGCGGTCACGCCCGAGCTGATCAGCTTCTACGACGTGCTGCCCAGCCTCTGCGAGGTCACCGGCACGGCCGTCCCCGCCGGACGCAATCTCTCCGGACGCAGTTTCGCGCCGCTCGCCATGCGCCGCCCGCTGCCGCGCAACCGGCCCTGGGCGGATGTCGTCTTTGGCCATTTCCGCAACACCGAGATGGCGCGCGACAGCCGTTTCAAGCTTGTGGTGCGCGGCGGAGGCAAAGGCCCCAACGAGCTCTACAGCCTCCGCGCCGACCCGCGCGAGAAGGTCAATCAGTACGGCAACGCGCAGTTCATCACGGTGCGCGACCGCCTCGCCAACGACCTCGCCGCCTGGCGCAAGCGGACCTCGGGCTAGTGTGGGGTCCCGCCGTAGTAGTTTTGATCACCGCTCCCTCACGCTCGCGGCTCGCGCGACGGCTCACAACGAACACTTCCGGGACGCCGCACACAACGGCCACTTCCGAGCCGCGCGCGTAAGCAAGCGGCATGCGGGACGACACAGTCGCACACGGCGGGAGTCCGTCTCATGGGAAAGCGAACACACCTTCCCACGCCGGGGCCCGGAGCCGGACGGGGCGGTCCGAGAGCGCGCATGAGAAGAGCAGGCTAGGGTCGTGCCCCGTTTCTCGTCGCGCCTAGTCTGGGACGTCGAGCCGAACCGGCTCAGCGCGGCTCTCGAAGCGAGGCGCGCCGCGGGCGCCGAGGT
>JACOTZ010000376.1 GCA_016178155.1 Acidobacteriota bacterium | reverse complement strand
GGTTAGCGAGTATAACGCCATTCCCGGCGGGCCAGTTGGTACACGCCAACCCGGTCGCGGCCTTCCGGGGGACAGCTAAATACGGCAACTGGTTTTGACAAGCGGTAATTGTCGCTTTACTGTACAATGAATGATTGGGAGCTTTAAGCATCGTGGCCTGAAACGGCTGTATGAGCGCGGAGACCGCGGCGGCATCCGGCCCGATCTGGTGGACAGGGTTGAAGACATCCTTGCCCGCCTCGATGCAGCGCAGACGGCGCAGGCTCTCGGTCTTCCCGGCTATCGCCTGCACCAGCTCAAGGGCGATCTAAAGGGATTTTGGGCCGTGACCGTCCGGGCAAACTGGCGGATCATTTTTCGTTTTGAAAACGGCCACGCCCATGACGTTGAGCTAACCGATTACCACTGAGGGTGAACAGATCATGCCAATGAAGAACCCGCCGCATCCCGGCCGCAGCATACGAGACGCCTGCCTTGAGCCTTTGGGTCTGAGCGTAACCGAAGGCGCGAAGGTTCTCGGAGTGACCCGGCAGGCGCTCAATAACGTGGTGAACGGCAAGAACGGCATAAGTCCGGAAATGGCGATCCGTCTCGCCAAGGCTTTCAGTAGCACGGCGGAGACATGGCTGCAGATGCAGGTGAACTACGACCTGGCGCAGGCCCGGAAGTCGGAAAGCAGAATCAAAGTCCGCCGGTTGGCATGAAAGCATGATGACCTTATCATTGCTCAGGTGGGATGACGCGCCATCCGGAACTTGGGCCTGCGTCACTTTGACGTCTAACGCCCGTTGCTCGCTTGTGCAGATTTGCAGGGGGCAGATCCGGCAGATTCGCGTCAATCAGCGGAACGGCGACAATACGGCCACGTGCACGTCGGGGATGGGGCGGTGTCGCCAAGGGTCCTTTACTTTCTGTTAAAATGTAAAGTGATGTCGGAGTCGACTCTATCGGGGAAGAACCAGATCGTCATTCCACGCGAGGCCCGCGAAGCCTTGCGATTGAAACCGGGCGACAAACTCCTCGTTGTTGTGCGCGGTGACAGAGTGATCGTGCTCCAAAAACCAGAGACTCATCACTCTGCGATCCGTGGCTTAACGAGCCGTGCCTATCCTGAGCAGTACCTCGAGAAGGAACGCCGGAGTTGGGACTGACGCACCTGCGCGGATTCCTGCGACGTCATGCGCGGATCGCGCTGGACACCAGCGTCTTCATCTCCCAACTGGAGGCCAATCCCCGGTACGTTCATCTGACGGACCACATCTTTGCGTGGGTCGAGCGGCCGCATCACGCAGCCATAACGTCGACAATCACCATGACGGAGCTGCTGGTGCAACCGTACCGGGATGCCGACGAGCAGCGCGTCAACGAGTTTTTCGGTCTACTTTCGACGTACCCCAACCTCGATTGGATAGCACCGGGCCTGGAAGTAGCAGATATAGCAGCCAGGGTCCGGGCTGCGCATCGGCTGCGGACTCCGGACGCATTGCAGGCCGCGTGCGCTGTCTGGGCACACGCTACTGGATTCGTTACAAACGATGCAGTCTTTGAGCGCGTGAAGTCCGTTGAGACGTTGGTATTATATTGGACCAACTTCTGGCAGCCCCGACCGCGCCGGCGTCTCTCTGAGCCGCCCTGGAGGTGTCACTCTCCGCGATGGCGTTTATAACGGACAGGTGGATGTCACGGGTGATTTACGCATTGTGGCCACAGTCTGTCATTTCTGAGCCGTGATAGCATCGGGTGCGCGGGCCTATGTTCTCGCGCTTGGTCGTCATGGAGGTACCCTCGGGGGACCCGACGCGTACAGGTCAACCAAGTCGCGCGCACGTGAATGGAATGGCAAGACTGGCAAGAACAGGACCCCGGGACGACGCTGATCCCCACATCGTGATCGTTGGCGCGGGGGGAAGCCGCGCTGCGTGCCCGACTGGCGACAAGAACGGTCGCCATCTTCCCGTCATGGCCGACTTAGTTGACACGGTTGGGCTGCGGCCGTTGATTGAAAATGCCGGAGTTCAATCGCATACTGACGATTTCGAAGCACTGTATAACGACCTCGCGACGTCTGGCAAACATGACAATCTCATGGCTGACATCGAGTCAATAATCCGGGACTACTTTCAGCAACTTCGCATTCCGGATACCGCCACGGTCTACGACTATTTACTTTTATCACTACGGCCGAAAGACCTCGTTGCAACCTTCAATTGGGATCCTCTACTAGCGCAGAGTTTTCGCAGACACGAAGGGCTGATTTCCATGCGCAAGCCGGCGTTCCTCCATGGAAACGTCGCTGTAGGTTTTTGTGCGGAACACCGGACCTGCGGTTGGTACGATGACAACTGCCGAGTGTGCAGTCAGCCATTCTCACCATCACCGTTGCTGTTTCCGGTTAAAGACAAGGACTATACAGGTCAGCCTTTCATCCGTAGTGAGTGGGCACGCCTGAGGCGAGACCTCGAAGCAGCGTATTTCGTGACCATTTTCGGTTATAGCGGCCCAATTACGGACGTGGCAGCCAGAAACGCATTACTTGAGGTATGGTCGAGGAATGGGGCTCGCGAGATCGCAGAGATCTAGATCATTGACCTACGACCGGCCGATGAGCTTGTTCAATCTTGGGACGATTTCATTGTCCGAAGTCATGACATCACCACGCAGACAGTTATGCGAGCCTACTCGTCCCGGCATCCACGCCGTTCTTGCGACGCATTGTTCGCCGCTACCATGTTGAACAACCCCTGGAAGGATGATTGCCTCCCCGAGTTTTCGAATCCGGCCGAGCTACGTCAGTGGGTTGACCCTCTCTGGAAAGAGGAAAGCAGTCTTGAGGGATCTAATGGGGAGTTCTCAGGTCGCCCTTGCGTCGAATGGCACAGGCAAGAGCCGGGCGAATAGAGCTGCGCGGAGCCACTTGGCCGTCTAACGCCCAAACCGTAGAGTGACCGCGACATTGCACGTCGGTTCGGCAGAAGTCAGCAACGGCGACAAACCGTCAAAGTGGATCACTTCCGGTTGGCCGACCACTCGGAAAGTCGGTTGCAACTCACATCGCGGAGTGTGGTGCGGTGCTGTGACTGTGCGGATGAGTGTAAGCGTCTTTCGACGTAGTAAATCCCCCGTTCGACCACCGCAAAAGCCGAGTTGAGGAGGCTCTCGAGGAATCCTGACACTTGGCCCACAGGCGGTTGAAATACGCCCCCAAGGCGCTCGGGGCGCCTGCAGCCGCCGTTGAAGTGTAGAAGAGACGAGCGCCGTCCGGGATTCAAAGCGATGTCTGTGAGCCGCACACATCAGTTGCCGGAGCGTGGTCTGCCAATTGAGAACAACTGTCATCGGCTCTGACTTGGCCTGCTCGCGCTCCACCATCAGGAACCGTTGACCGTCGCGCGTCTCCGCACCGGCCGCATACCCGGTACTTGGGCAGTCGAAAAGCTTCACCGGCGTCCCCAGACTCAGTCTGTCACCGTCCGCGCGGACCGACACTGCCATCATGGCTCGGGGGGGTTGATAATAAAGTTCCTTTCCGTCGGAGCGCCACAACACCTCCCCAGCGAACTCGTCTGATACTTTCCAGCGAAGATCTGGCGCCCAGGCGAGTCTTGATCGATCCAAAGAGCGAATCCCACGAGGCAGTTTTGCGCCGGCGTGACCGCGCGCACGAGCTCCTTCAGGGTAGGATAAAGCAGGAGCGGACGCCTCATCTAACATCGGGAGGGCGCCCGCGCGTCGCCGATTTGGGGTGAGTGGCGCCGGGTCGCGGATACGATGGCGCAAGATCTCTCCACCGAACCACAAACCGGACAGTTGGTGCTGAGGGCGCCGGGGCAGGACCACGCGGGTCGCAAGCGGGGGTGGCTATTCGGCGGACAGCGGCTGGACACATCCCATACGGCTCCGGCGCACACGCATCCCTGGTCTCTGGTTCTCTGGCTGACCGGCGTCGACTATTTCTCGACGCTCGGCTATCAGCCGGGCATCGCGCTGCTGGCGGCCGGCGCTCTTTCGCCGATCGCGACCGGGTTTCTGATCCTGGTGACGCTCGCTTGCGCGGTGCCGATTTACGCGCAGGTGGCGGGCCGGTCGTTCGTCGGGCAGGGCTCGATCGCCCTGCTCGAGAACCTGCTGCCGGGCTGGCGCGGGAAGATTTTGGTACTCGTGCTGATCGGCTTCGCGGCGACCGATTTCGTGATCACGATCACGCTATCGGCGGCGGACGCGGCACAGCATGCGATCGAGAACCCGTTCCTGCACCCGTTCCTGGGAGATCAGCGGATGGGCATCACGCTGGCGCTGGTCGCGCTGCTGGCGGCGGTGTTCCTGAAGGGGTTTCGGGAAGCGATCGGACTGGCGGTGGTGGTCGCAGTTCCTTATCTGCTGCTGAACGCGGTGGTGCTAGGCCGCGGGCTGATCGAGATTCTGCACCATCCGGAGGCGCTGCCGGCCTGGCGCTCGGCCCTGTTCGCGCACGGAGACATCACCGGGATCCTGATTGCGTCGGGGCTGATCTTTCCGCGGCTGGCGCTCGGCCTGAGTGGATTCGAGACCGGTGTCTCGGTGATGCCGCTGATCCGGGGCGAGGGAAGCGATGCCGCGGAACGGACGCCGCGAGGGCGCATCCGGAACACCCGCAAACTGCTGGTGGCCGCCGCGCTGATCATGAGCGTCATGCTCATGGCCTCGAGCTTCGTCACGACGCTGCTGGTGCCGGAGCGCGATTACCAGATCGGCGGCAAGGCGAGCGGGCGAGCGATCGCCTTCCTGGCGCACGGCCTGCTCGGCCACATGTTCGGCACGGTTTACGATCTTTCGACCATCCTGATCCTGTGGTTCGCGGGAGCATCCGCGATGGCGGGCCTGCTGCATCTGATTCCGCGCTATCTGCCGCGCTTCGGCATGGCGCCGCTCTGGGTGGCTTTCCAGCGGCCGCTGGTGCTGTCCCTGTTGGTGGTGGCGGTGGCGGTGACGCTGGTTTTCGACGCCAATGTCGAGGCGCAAAGCGGCGCGTACGCGACCGGCGTCCTGGCTCTGATGCTTTCGGCGGCCGTTGCGGCCGCGCTCGCCTTATGGCAGGAGCGCAGGCGCCCGCTGAGTCTCTACTGCTGGCTGGTGAGCGCGGTGTTTGCGTACACGCTCGCCGAGAACGTGCGGGAACGGCCCGACGGCATCATCATCGCAAGCATATTTATCGGGATCACGATCGTGGTCAGCGCGATCAGCCGTTTCCAGCGCGCGACCGAGCTGCGCGTCTCCGAGGTCTCTTTCCACGATGCGGAGTCTTCCGAGTGTTGGCAGCAGATCGTGGGCAAGAAGGTGTCGCTGGTGCCGATCCGCGATCCTTCGGCCCAGGCGCGCCGGCGGAAAACCGCGGAGATTCAGCGGCACTATGCGGTGCGGGCGCCGCTCGCGTTCGTGCATGTGCGGCTGCTCGACAACCGCAGCGAGTTCTTCGCGCCATTACAGCTCAAGGCGCGGCGCGACGGCGCGAACTATGTGCTCGAGGTATCGCAGGCGATCGCGATCGCGAACACCATCGCCTACGTCAGCGAGCTGATCGACCCGGTCGCGATCTTTATCGGGCTGACGCGGCAGAACCTGATGAGCCAGGCGGTCCGTTTCGTTCTGCTGGGGGAAGGCGAGACCGGACTGATGGTTTATACGATTCTTCTGCGCTATTGGGACTGGACGCCCGAGGATGACGTGCGGCCGCTGATTTTCCTGATGAGCGATTGAGGCTGCCGTCGTTGCCGGCGCACTATAGGACGTCCTCAGCGGACCGCGACAACTTCACTCGAAAGCGTACTCGAGCCTCACGTGACGGCACGTTCGCGCGCTGGCCACAACAATCCGCGATCTGCTAATCTCTAGTTTCAAATAGGTGATTGCCAGCGAGTATGAATATCTCGGTGAAGGGCGAGTATGCCCTCCAGGCGTTGTTTGACCTGGCGACGCGGCCGCCGGGGGCACCCGTCAAGATCGCCGACATTGCACGGCGGCAAAGGATCCCGCAGAAGTTCCTGGAGCTGATCCTGGCCGGCTTGAAGCAGGGCGGATTTGTAGAGTCGCGCCGGGGGGCCGAGGGTGGCTACCTGCTGGCGCGGCCGGCCGATGCGATCACGGTGGGCCAGGTGATCCGCTTTGTCGAAAGCAGGCGGGCAGGGGCGGGCAAAGCAAAGGCTGAAACCCCATTCTCGGAGATGTGGCGCAGGGTGGACGGCGCTGTTTCGAGCGTTGTGGACCAGACCAGTCTTGCCGACCTGGTACGGCAGTGGCGGGAAAAACAGGCGCGGTACGTGCCCAACTGGGATATCTGAGGCCGGGCTCGAAGCCTGGCGGCAGCGAATCGTCCGGAGATGGCCCGAAGGGATTTGTATCCGCTGCCCGGGCCACACTGCTTTACGTGCGTGTCCGGGTGCGGCCTGGATTAAGGGCCGAAAGGAGCGTGTGTGCTGTTTGAAGACAATTCACTGAGCATCGGACGGACGCCGCTCATCCGCCTCAGTCGCGTGACGGACGGAGCGCCGGTCACCATGCTGGCGAAGATCGAGGGACGCAATCCCGCCTACTCGGTGAAGGACCGGATCGGCGCCTCGATGATCTGGGATGCCGAGAAGCGGGGGGTGCTCGTCCCGGGCAAGGAGCTGATCGAGCCCACCAGCGGGAACACCGGAATCGCGCTGGCGTTTGTGGCGGCGGCGAGGGGATATGCGATCACGCTGACGATGCCGGAGACGTTCTCGATCGAGCGGCGCAAAATCCTGCGCGGTTTCGGCGCGAAGCTGCTGCTCACGGACGGCTCGCAGGGGATGAACGGCGCGATCAGCAAGGCGGAAGAGATCGTGGCCAGCGATCCCGGGCGGTACATCATGTTGCATCAGTTCAAGAATCCGGCCAACCCGGAGATCCACTACCGCACTACCGGCCCGGAGATCTGGGATGACACCAATGGCGCCGTAGATGTGCTGGTGTGCGGGATCGGGACGGGCGGCACAATCTCGGGCGCATCGCGCTACCTGAAGCAGCACGGGAAGCAGATCACCTCGATCGGGATCGAGCCTGCGGCGAGTCCGGTGATTACGCAGATCCTGGCCGGGAAGGAGGTCAAGCCCGGTCCGCACCCGATTCAGGGCATCGGCGCCGGATTCATCCCCGACACGCTCGACGTGAACATGGTGGACCGGCTGGAAACGGTTAAGAACGAAGAGTCGATCGAAATGGCGCGGCGGCTGGCGAAAGAAGAAGGCATCCTGTGCGGGATCTCGAGCGGGGCGGCGGTCGCTGTGGCGGCGCGGGTCGCTCGGGAGCCGGGGATGAAGGGGAAAACGATGGTCGTGGTACTCCCCGATTCTGGCGAAAGGTATTTGAGCTCGTCGCTTTATGAAGGGTTGGTGGCGGAATAGGCCGGCAACCCGCCAGGGCTGCCGGGTCGACATAGGATAAGTCGACACAAAAGAAGGAAGCGGGCGCGTTTGTTTGGGTGAAGGGTGAATCGCGCCCGCGTGTAACGGGGTTGCTGTAAATAACGTTTCCGGGCAGGCCGATGTTACCGCGCCCGGAAATTTTTTTGCGGGCTTTCTCAGCCTGCCTGAGGCGCGGCCGGTGATCGGATTGCCAAGTATCGCTAAGTATATGGATTGGCAACCACGGCTGCCCACGCGGCAGGCCGGTCCGGACGCGACAAACTGCCGCGACGCGCTATCCTGCGAGTGACATGACGCGGTATATCCTGGTGCCGGCGCTTCTCGCCGCCACGGGAGCAGCTCAGCAGGACGCAGTGTCCGCTGCCAGAATCCGGGCTCATACGCGCTTCCTATCGAGCGACCTGTTCGAAGGCCGAGGTGTCGGAACGCGCGGCGGCCGGCTCGCGGAAGAATACCTGGCGACGCAACTGGAGCTCCTGGGAGCAAAGCCCGGGGGCGACAAGCGCACGTATTACCAGCGCGTTCCCCTGGTGGGAGTTGCGACGCAGCCGGATTCCACTTTATCGGCTGCGAAGGGAGGCCGGACGCTGAATTTCGAGTGGCAGGACGAATTCGTCGGCGCGACGCACACCCAGAAGCCGGAGATCCGCTTCGAGGGAGAAGCGGTGTTCGCCGGCCATGGAATCCGTGCGCCTGAGCAGCCGTGGGACGACTTCAAAGGCACGGATGTGCGGGGCAAAATCGTGGTGGTGTTTACCAACGAGCCGCAGCCCGCGAACCCTGCCGTGTTCCAGGGGAGGGGGCTGACCTATTACGGCCGCTGGACGTACAAATACGAGGAAGCGCTGCGGCAGGGCGCGCTCGGCGCGATCATCGTCCACACCACGCCGACCGCGGGTTACGGCTGGGAGGTTGTGCGGAACTCCTGGAGCGGCGAGGACCCGCAGGCCCGCCTGCCGGCGGGCCAGGCGGCGCTGTCGTTCGCCGGCTGGATGACCCAGGAGGCCGGTGAAAAGCTTTTCGGCATGGCGGGCCACAGCGTAGCCGAATTACTGAAGGCAGCCGATTCTCCCGAATTTCGTCCCATCCCGCTCGGCATTCAGATCCAGGGGCGGCTGCACGCGAGAATCCGCGAGGTGGAGACGCGCAACGTCGCGGGGGTGATTCCCGGCAGCGACCCCAAGCTGGCGGCCGAGTATGTCATCTTTAGCGCGCACTGGGACCACCTTGGCATTGCGCGCCCGGTCGAGGGAGATGCCGTTTACAACGGCGCGGTCGATAATGCCACGGGCTGCGGGATCGTGCTGGAGATCGCACGCGCCTGGGCAGCGCTGCGGCAAAAGCCGCGCCGCTCGGCGCTGTTCCTGTTTTGGACGGCTGAGGAGAGCGGGCTCCGCGGCTCAGAGTTCTATGGTGGAAACCCGCTGGCGCCGCCGGGCAAGACGGCAATCGCGATCAACTATGATGCCCTGTTCCCCATCGGGCGAACCCGGGATGTCGTGGTCCGAGGCGCCGAGCGAACCACCGCATGGCCGGCAGTGGAGGAGGCGGCCCGGCGCTACAACCTGGATATCACGCCCGACCCGCGGCCGGAGCAGGGTCTCTACTACCGCTCCGACCATTTCATGCTGGCGCGCACCGGCGTGCCCGCCTTCTCGGTGAAGGTTGGCGAGCAGATCCATGGCAAGCCCCCGGAACTCGCTGCCGAGCTCTTCCGTGAATACAATTCCCGGCATTACCACCAGCCATCCGACGAATTCCGCGAGGAATGGGACTTTGCGGGACTCGAGCAGATCGGCCGTTTCGGAATGCTGATGGGCATCACGGTGGCGGATACGGAGAAACTACCCACCTGGCAGCCGGGCGACGAATTCCGCGCGGTTCGGGAAAAGGCACTCGGCCGCTGATTGCTTGCCGTCGCCGCTCGTCCAGGCAAGCCCGCGGGAACTGCTATTCAGGCACCGCCAAGCCGTGTCTCAGGCGAGTGCGTAGGTCCGGCACGCTTTGAGCAATCAACGGGCGCACGACGAGCCCGAGCTTAGTTCGAAATTTCGTGTGGGCCCGGATCCGCCGTCAGGCAGCCGCCGCGTGTGAGGTCCGTGATGCACGCCGGCGAAGCTCACGCTCGGCACGGAGCCAGTCTTGGTCAGCCGAACCGTCTCCACCACCGTGGGCTTCCCAGTATGAATATGCCAGTAGGGCGATGTCTTCGTGGCGAACGGGCGTCTCACCGCCCGAATCGCCGGCAGGCGCGACAGCCATCGCCTGGTCCGTATTGGTGTCTGATTTTCCCTTATGACGCATGGGAACCTCGGTATCTCGTCTTGATCGTACACCCACATCCCAAGGTGCGCCGTAAACTTTTTTCTGTTAACGGTAAGCGAAACGGGACAGCAAAGATTTACGCGGGTTCAGTCATCGGCGGAAAGAGGCCGGCAAGACTGCAGGGAGCCGCGCGGCCGTAGCGGGTCAGCGGTTTCAATGCACTGCGAGCATCGGCAGCAGCCCCAGCAGGAACTGATTTTTGAGCGTCACGCCGAGGAAGGCGATGCACATCTCGTCCTGGGTGCCTTCGCCCCAGGTTACGCGCTTGGGAGGATCGCTCGGGTTGCGGGGATTCTCGCTCGAATTGTCGAACGTACAGGCCAGCTTGATCCGGGCTCCGGCGGGGAGATCCACGGGCTCTTCGAAGGTGTAGAAGCTTTGCCAGTCGAAGTCCCAGTCGTCGATATACACCAGGCTTTCGGTCTCGCGCTGCCGCTCGACCTCGACCTTGATCCGGCGGCCAAGCAGGTGCATGTGAGGGACGATCTGCCAGGCTGTGGCGTCGAGCAGGAAAGGCACAGTGAACTCGGCGTTCACCTCCTGGTTCTTTTCTCCGGGCACGAGCTCGAACGTGGTGTTAAGCACGGGCACGTACAGCATGCGTTTCTGCGGCTGCTCTTGCGCGAAGTACAACCCGACCTTGGTCTGGTCGGTTCCGCCGCGCCCGCCGGGGAAATAGTGCACCTGCATCACGATTCTGGCGCGCCGGGAGAGGAAGAGGCCGACTCCTTCGGGCATGACATTGGCGCGCATTCCGGGCGCCCATCCGCCGAGGCTCGACATAAGGTCAAGCAGCGTGCTCAGGCTCGCTCCCGCGATCTCGAACCCGGGTCCGCCGAAACACTCGTAGCCGGGCTCTTCGTCGCGCGCGTCGAGCTCTTCCGCCTGGCCGCTGCTGTCCAAAAACAGAATGACATGGTGCACGATCTGGCGATTGCCCGGCATCACCTGGACTTTCGTTACCCACTTATCTTCTTCGAGACCGGTCGGGAGGACGAAGCAGCGGTAGACGTCGCTGCGCCGCGGCACCTCATAGAGCTGGGGCATCTGGACGACCAGGTCGGGCTCGCCGTGCTGCCACTCGCCGGTCTGCGGCGGCGGCTCGGGCATGTCGGCAGGATCGCCCTCGGGCGCGCCCGCGTCGATCCACTGCAGGATTGTGTTGCGCTCTTCCTCGCTGAGGGCGTAGCTGTCGCGAAAGCGCCCGTGCCCTTCCACGGGCTTCCAGGGCGGCATCCTGCGCTGGCCGACGGCCTCCTGGATGGCCTCGAGCCGCTCCGCCGCATCCTGGTAGGTCATGAGGGAAAAGGGCGCGATATCGTCCGGCCGATGGCAGATCTGACACTTGGCCTGCATGATCCGGGATACTTCCCGGGAGAAGGTAGGTTGCGCGGCCGACTGCCCGGCCAGCAGCGCCACGCCCGCCGCCAGCACGAAAAACCGCATACGAACCATTATGCTCGATGAGGACGCGGCCGGCGGCAAAAGGTTGCGGGCGGCGCGAGCGCCGGGGACTTTAGCCGAAGTTCGTCACCGACAGGATTTCGAACCGCTTGCTGACGCGCGCGGCTCAGTAAGTGCCGTCAAATCAGCGGAAGCGTTCTGAGCCACGACCGTCAGGGAGTGGTGGTGACGAACCTCGGTTAGCGATGCACTGTGTAATGAAATCCCGTGTCCGGGGCCGGTCCGGCGGTTAGACGCTGACAGCTTACCTGCCGTGGTGTCAAGGCGGCGCCAGCGTTGTTAGATAAACGGTGCTTTTGTCTGATCGGTCGGCTTCAGCGGGTACACGGGCAGATCGCCGCCGGCGTCCTGGAGGATGCGCTTGCGCGCGAGGGCAACGCGCTCGGGCGCAGCCTTCGCAATGGTCTTGGCGAACGGCTCGGTCGCCTCGAGGTCGAACAGCCGCTGGTTCTGCCAATGGATGTTGGAGAAGAACCAGTTTTTGTCGTCCCGATACCAGACGCAGTTACTGTAGCGGCAGGTGACGTATTCACGCGCCTCGAAGCGCCCACCTTCGAGCAGCGGGAGCAGGTTCCGGCCGTCGAGGCCATGCTTCGGCGCGACACCCGCAGCGGCGCAGACGGTGGCCGGGACGTCGACCGTGTAGGTAAGCTGCGGGAAGCGCTTCCCCGCACCCTTGCGGCCGGGGTGCCGGACAATCAGCGGAATATCCATGGTGCCGGGATACAGCGCGCCGGCGGGCTTGCCGATGACGCGCTCGAGGTTGTCGCCAAAGTTGGTGCCATGGTCGCTGCCGAAGAGAATCAGCGTTTCCCGGCCGCGCCCGCTCTCGCGCACTTTCGCGAGCAGACGCCCGACCCAGTGGTCCACCATGGTGATGAGGCCGGAGTAGTGGGCGCGAATGTCCTGCAGCGATTCCTCCGGTATATTCACGTCGTGCAGGGTGCGATAAGGCACGGTCAGGTACGTTTTGCCCTTGTAGGCCGGGTCCCGGTAGAGGTCATAATACTCGCGCGGCGCTTCCCAGCTTTCGTGCGGGTGAAAGGTATCGACGTAGAGATAGAGCGGCTTGGGATTGGTGCGATTCTCCTCCACGTACTTCATGACGGACAGAAACGTGCGCGGCGTGGCAAACGCCATTTCGCCGGGCTCGAAGCCGCCGAGATTCGCGACCTGCATCGGCCCGCGACCCGATTCGTAGCGCTGCTTGACGCGCGCCTGGTCGAAGGCCGCGGGTGAGCGATAGCGGTCCTCCGCGTTGCCCCGGATAAAGTCCCACTGGTGAAAGCCTCGCGTGAAGTTCTGTCCGGGAACGAAGTAGTGGGGCACGTCACTCGCAAAGCAGCAGTGATAACCGGCCCGCGCAAGGGACTCGGCCACCGTATCCTCATTGGGCGACATCGGCTGCCAGCCGGGCAGATACACGTTGTCCCAAGGGACCGGCTGGTAATTGCGGAAGGGGAAGGCGCGCCGGCCTGAGTGCAGCGTGCGCCGCGTTGGAATGGTGGGCAGGCATTCGGGGTGATGCCGCTCGAAGACGGCGCTTTCGGCCGCCAGCGCCGCCAGGTTCGGCGTCCGCACCACTCGATTGCCGTACGGGGCGAGGAAACCCTTGCGCAGGGTATCGGACACGATCACGAGAATGTCCGGCTGTGCGGCGGCCGCCGCCTGCTGCGCGGCCAGAGGCGCCGCCGCGCTTGAAAAGAGGAAGTCGCGTCTATCCATGTCCTGCCCCGTATCAGAAATAAAAGCGAAGCGCAAACTGCATCTGGCGTGGATTGCGGGCCGCGGTGAATTCGCCGAAGCGGCCGTTAACTTGCTGTCCGGTGGTGACGTCGAAGCGGGCGTTGGTGTCCAGATTGGCGAACTGCGTATGGTTGAACGCGTTGTACAGCTCCCAACGGAACTGGAGGCGCACGCTTTCGCGAATCGGAAAGGTTTTGAAGAGCGCCATGTCGAAGTTGTTGATGCCCGGCCCGCGAATCACGGACTTTGCCGCATTGCCCACGGCGCCCACGGCCGGCATGCGGAATACTTCGGTGCGAAAGTTGCGGCTGAACGTCCGCTCGCTTTTGGGCAGCACCGGATTGCCGGCGACATCGGTCCGCGCCCCCTGCGAGGGCGAACCGGTGAAGTCGAACGGCGTCACCGTGCTCAGGCCGATGCCGCGCGGAGCCCCGCTGGTGAAGCTCGTAATCCCCGAAATCTGCCAGCCGTTCAGAATCTGGGCGGCAATCGCATTCGCGACACGCGCGCGCGGCACATCCCAGATGTAGTTTATGTTCACCACGTGAGTGCGGTCGAAACTCGCCAGCCCGTAATTCCAAACGCGTACCGGGACGAGCGGGCTGATGGCCTCGGTATCGGTGTCATTGAAGTCCATGGCTTTCGACCAGGTCCAGGCGAAGCCGAACTCGAGGCCGCCGCGGAAATGCCGTTTCGCCTGAACTTGCAGCGAGTGATAGTTGGAGCTGCCCGCGCCCTCCATGATGGTGATGTTGTTGTAGCCGACGATGGGCCGGAGGAACGGGGCCGGCAGGGCGCGCCCCGGAGTCGTGGGATCGAGGTTCGCGGGATCGAAGTTCGCCCCCAGCGGGACCGGGTTGGTATCGCGCCTCCAGTAGAGATGATGCCCAAGGGAGCCCGCATAGCCCAGGTCGAAGACCACGCCCGCGCCGAGGTCGCGCTGAACCGACAGGCTGAAGTTCATGACTTGCGGCACCATGCCTTGGCGATCGGCGCCGAAGACGTTGCCCGGAAATACCACACTCGAGGACGAGCGCAGATTCGCCAGCGCTCCATAAGTGATGACTGGAGTGAGCAGGATCGGGGGCTGCCCAACCAGCGGGCCAAAGAAGGTCTCGGTGAAGAAGCGGTTGTAAAAAATCCCGAATCCTCCGCGAATCGCGGTCTTGCCATCGCCCCACGGATCGAAGGCGAAGCCGACGCGCGGTCCCCACTGGAGGCCGCGGCTGTTCATCAGCCCGCGCGGATAATCTTTTGCCTGGGACGCCACCAGCATGCCGTTGTACGGATCGCCGGCGCCGGGCGCCAAGGCCCCGATCAGGGCGGCCGGGTAGATCTCGCCCGTGACCGGATGCACGCCGGCGCGCGCGCCGCTTGCGTTCCGGCCCGGCTGGATCAACTGCGCGCGTTTCGCCGGATCGTAACGCTCGGCGACAAAGCCGGCCAGCATGTCGTCGCGCTCGAGCAGGGGCGGGATCAGGTAGCAGCGAACGCCGAGGTCGAGCGTGAGCTTGCGGTTCACCTTCCAGTTGTCCTGGACGAACCACTCGACGCCGTATGTCCGCACATTCATCCAGGCGGCGTCGGTAATCTCGCTGTAACTGTTGAAGACTCCCAGCGCGGCGTTCGCGTACGCATAATTCGTGTCTAGCGGGTTGTTGACATTGCGGCCGAAGTTGATCGAGCCGTTGAAAGGCGTCGCCTTCTTCTGGTGCCGGTAAAACCGCTCGATGTATACGCCGGCTTTGAGCGTGTGCCCGGCGCGATTGAGGGTCAGGTTGTCGGCCCAGTTAAAAAGGTTGTAGCGGTTGTATAGGGGGAAGCGGCCCTCGACGGTGAGCGCCGCCGGATTGCCCGGCACGCCGCCGAAGGTGGCATTGGGAATGATACCGAGTGGATTCGCCTGGGGCGCGAGCTGCCCCGCGCGGAAGCCCACGGCGTCGCGCTGCACCTTGCGCAGTTCGTCGTCCGTATAGGTGTCATCGGCGGGCTGCGTCAGCCAGCCGAAGCTGAACTCATTGAGCACGGTGGGCGAAAAAACCCTGGTGTAGCGGGTGGTCAGGCTCTTCGGATGCGTCCCCCAGGTCTTTACCGTCTGTGGCCAGTTCAGTCCTCCGGAGCTGGGAAGCCCGACCGATCCCGTGTGATCTTCGTTGAAGGCCGAGAATGATCCGACGAGCGTGTTGGTCGAATTGAGGTTGTAGTCGATTTTCAGCGAGCTCGTGCTCTTGGGCAGATCGGTGGGCGCGGTGAACACATAGTTGTACTGGCCGCGGGAGAGCGCGCGGTCGAAGTTCGGCAGGGCAAACACCTTGAGCAGCGCCTGGCCGCTCGTATCGATGCGGCCGGCGGGGATGACGTTGCCGGCGAACGGTGCGTTGGCGGCCGGGTCACGGATCACGATCAGACGGTTGTTGAGGTCGAGCGACTGGGAGAAGTCGCCGCGCCGCTCGAGCTCGGTCGGGACCGTGACACGTCCGTTGCGGTCGGTCCGGGTCGGCCAGAACTCCTGGCCCCAGAAGAAGAACAGCTTGTCGCGATCGCGGTTGAACTTGCCGGGGATGTAGACGGGACCGCCCACGTTGTAGGTCCAGGTGTTGTAGCGGTAGCGCGGCTTCGCGATGCGGTCGCGGTTATTGAAGAAGTTGTTGGCGTTGAACTGCTCGTGCCGCTTGAAATACGACCCGAGGCCGTGGAATGCGCGGGCGCCCGACTTCGTCACCACTTGCAAGTTGGAGCCGGCCATGCGGCCGTACTCCGCCTGGTAGTTGCTGATCAGAATCCTGACCTCGGCCACCGCGTCCTGATTGACCGTCAGTTTCAATTGAAATCCGTTGCCCATATCGGTGGCGGGGACGCCATCGATCGAGATATTGTTCGCCGCCCTTCGATTGCCCTGCACGTAGAATTCTGATCCGCTGCTGAGGTCCTCCTGCGAGCTGCCGACCACGACGCCGGGCAGGAGCTGCACCAGGTCGATCACGTTGCGGCCGCGAACCAGCAGGTTCTCCACCTGGCGGTTGGTGATGACGGCAGCGCGCTCGGCGCTGCGCGTCTCGATGGTGGCGGCCTGCGCCGTGACCGAGACGGTTTCGGTCACCTGGCCCAGCTCGAGGGGAAGTGTGCCGAGCGCGAGCCGTTCGCCGGTGGTTAGAGGGACACCGGTGCGCTCGGTCTTTTTGAATCCGGTGGCAGTGATCGCAAGGTTGTACGAGCCTGCGTCGAGGCCGTGAAAGACGAAATCGCCGCGCTCATCGGTCACGGTCTCGCGTTCGCGCGCGGTCGCGGGGTGGATGAGAATGACCTTGGCTCCCGCGACCGGCAGACCGCTGGGATCCTGAACCGTGCCCAGAATCGATCCGGTCACGATCTGCGCCGCCGCCGCGGACGCCATCATCAGAAGCAGGACACAACCAGGGAAAAGCTTGCGCATAGATCCTCCGTGACGGGCGATTATATCAACGTCGCGGCGGGGGCGAGTTTCGCCGCCGCGAGGCGGTTACAATAAGGACTCCCCATGAATCGCCGCAAAGCTTGTGTCCTGCTCGCGGCCGCGCCAGCCGCGGCTGCCGATTTCCGTTCGCGACTGCAGCGCTCGGTGGAGCGCCCGTGGATCGGACCCGAGTACTGGTCCAACCCGCTGCAGGACTGGCGCCTCCGCGAGGGCCGCATCGAGTGCATCACCGCGGGCGGCGATCGCAACGTTTTCCTGCTGACGCACGAGGCCGGGGGCGGTTCGGGCGGGTTTACGATGCGCACGCGGCTGGGGCGGCTCGAGCAGGACACGCAGCGGCCCGGGGAAGGCTTCGCGGGATTTCGTACCGGGGTTCATGGGCATTTTCGCGATTATCGCGACAGCGCCGTCTACGGCATCGGTCTGAACGCGGGCATTTCGCCGGACGGGCGTTTGTTCATCGGACGGCTCTCGGAGGCGGCGCCGCGTATTGCCGCCCCGCTGCAGAACCTCGAGTTGATACTCGAGGCCTTTCCAACGGGCAACCTGTACTCGCTCAGGCTGATCGCGCGCGACGCCGCGGGCGCCGTGCTTGGAGAGACGACACGGAGCGACATCCAGCCTGAATGGATCACCGGAGGCGTCGCGCTGGTCTGCCACTCGGGTCACGTGCCGGACACGCCGGAGGAATCGCTCGCCGTGATGGCCATGAACGGCATCCACAAGCCCGGCTCCGAGCGCGGCGGCGACGTACGATTCTGGTTCAAGGACTGGGAGCTCACCGGGCCGAAGGTGGCCGTGCACCAGGACCGCGCCTGGGGGCCGATTCTCTGGGCCATGTACACCTGCAGCCGGCGGGTGCTCAAGCTCACGGCGCAGATGGCGCCGCTGGGCGAGACCGCGGAGCCGGTGCGCCTGCAGGTGCGGCGCGGCTCGACGTGGCGCACGGCCGCGACCTCCAGGATCGACCCGATGGCCCGGACGGCGACCTTCCGCGTGCCCGAATGGGACGATACCCGCGACACCCCCTACCGCATCGTCTTCCGGCTCGACGGCGAGCACACGTTCGAGGGTACGGTCCGCAAAGATCCGAAAGACAAGGCCAAGATCATAGTGGCCGGCCTTTCCTGCAATAACGACCTGGGCTTTCCGCATAGCGACGTGGTCCGCAACGTGGGGCACTTCGCGCCGGATTTCCTCATCTTCAACGGTGACCAGATTTACGAGCGCGTGGCGGGCTACGGTATCGAGCGCCTGCCAATCGAGCGCGCCACGCTCGACTACCTGCGCAAATGGTACCTGTTCGGGTGGGAGTATCGAGACCTGCTGCGCGACACGCCCGCGATCTGCATGCCCGACGATCACGATGTCTACCACGGCAACGTCTGGGGCGCGGGCGGCAAGAAGGCCGACGGCATGGGACAACCGGGCCAGGACAGCGGCGGTTATACGCAGCCCGCGCCCTGGGTCAACATGGTGCAGCGCACGCAGACCAGCCATCTGCCTGATCCGCACGATCCCGCCCCGATCGATCAGGGCATCGGCGTCTACTACTGCGACATGCGCGTCGGCGGCGTCAGCTTCGCGATCATCGAAGACCGGAAGTGGAAGTCGGCGCCGAAGATCGCGATGCCGAGCGCTCAAATCGTCAACGGCTGGGCCAAGAGCCCGAACTACCACGCGGCGCGCGACGGCGACGTGGCCGGCGCCGAGTTGCTGGGCGAGCGCCAGATGAAGTTTCTCGCCGACTGGGCGGCCGACTGGAGCGACGGCGTGTGGATGAAATCGGTGGTGTCGCAGACGATTTTCGCGAACGTGGTCACTCTGCCGCCGCCCGCCGACACCGACGCGGTCACGCCGAAGCTGCCGATCGAGCAGCCCGGCGTTTTCCCCAAGGGCGAGGTGAAGGTGGCGGACCATGATTCGAACGGCTGGCCGCAGACGCCGCGCAATCGGGCGCTGCGGGCAATCCGGAGCGCGCTCGCCTTCCATATCGCGGGCGACCAGCACCTCGGCAGCACCCTCCAGTACGGGGTCGACACTTGGAATGACGCGTCCTGGGCTGTCTGCTGCCCGGCGATCGCGAATATCTTTCCGCGGCGCTGGTATCCGCCGGAGCCCGGGCAGAATCGCAAGCCCGGAGCGCCGGACTACACGGGGGAATTCCTGGACGGATTCGGGAACAAGGTGACGGTGCATGCGATCTTCAATCCCTCGGCGGTGAAATTCGCGCCACGGCAGCTCCAGCAGCGTGCGCCGGGCTACGGGATCATCGAATTCGACCGCACCACGCGCAAGATCACGGTTGCGGTGTGGCCGCGCTGGATTGACGCCACCCAGCCGGGAGCGCGTCCGGTTGAGGGCTGGCCGATCACGATCGACCAGACCGACAACGGGCTGAACGGCGCGCGCTACGCGCTCGAGGCGGTGAAGGCGGCGCCCGGCAGCATCCTGCAGGTGGCCGACCAGGGGGCGAACGAGATCGTCTATACCTACCGCATGCCCGGCGATTCCTTCACGCCCAAGGTGTTCAGCGAGGGCGCGTATACGGTCCGGGTGATGGATCCCGCGGGCAAACCGGTGCGCACGCTGAAGGATCGCAAAACGCGTCGCGTGTAGGTCACGCCGAAAATGGGCGGACCGGAAGCTGTTTCGGACTACACGGGAGTTAGCCGAGGTTCGTCACCGACAGGATTTCGAACCGCTTGCTGACGCGCGCGGCTCAGTAAGTGCCGTCAAATCAGCGGAAGCGTTCTGAGCCACGACCGTCAGGGAGTGGTGGTGACGAACTTCGGTCAGAAATCGAACCGCAGCCCCAGTTGCATGCGCCGCATCTCGTGGTACGCGATGATAGCGCCGAAGGTGCGGTTCGGAGTCGTTCC
>JACOTZ010000375.1 GCA_016178155.1 Acidobacteriota bacterium | reverse complement strand
TGCGACCCCAAACCCAAACTCGAAGTGCCTCCTTCTGTCTTCTTCCTTGTCCCAAACGAGCAACCAACTCATGCCTGAATGCAACTGGCGCCCGCTATCATACGTACAGATGCCGCGCCGCAACGCCAGCGACGTCTCACCCGCCGTCGAGCGCCTCGAGGATCTCGAAACCGCCCTCGGCGCCGCGATCCGCGGCAAACCCGAGGTCGTGCGCTTCTCGCTCGTCTGCCTGCTCGCCAAAGGCCACCTGCTCATCGAGGACGTACCCGGCGTGGGCAAGACCACGCTCGCGCACGCTCTCGCCCGCTCCGTCAGTTCCAGCTTTCATCGCCTCCAGTTCACCAGCGACATGCTGCCGAGCGACGTGCTCGGCGTCACCATTTACAACGCGCACTCCCAGGCGTTCGAATTCAAGCCCGGTCCCATCTTCACCAACTTCCTGCTCGCCGACGAGATCAACCGCGCCACTCCCAAAACGCAGTCGGCGCTGCTCGAGGCGATGAACGAACAGCAGGTCACCATCGATGCGCGCTCGTACCCGCTGCCGCAGCCGTTTCTGGTCGTCGCCACTCAGAATCCAGCCGAGCACCACGGCACCTACCCGCTGCCGGAATCGCAGCTCGACCGCTTCCTCATGCGGCTCCGCATCGGTTACCCCGACGCCGCCAGCGAGAAGCAGATTCTGCGCTCCGACCGCCCTGCCGACGCCTCCGTGCGGCCCGTGGTCAGCGCCGAAGATGTGCTGCAGATTCAGGACCAGGCGGCGCGCCTGCCCGTCGATGACGCCATCCTCGACTACATGCTCGCCATCGTCGAGCGCACTCGCCGGCACGAGTCGCTCCTGCTCGGCGTCAGCCCCCGCGGCGCGCAGGCGCTCTGCCGCGCCTCCCAGGCCCTCGCGCTGCTCAGCGGCCGCGAGTACGTGACACCCGACGACGTCAAGCGCCTGGTCGTCCCTGTCTTCGCCCACCGGGTGATCGTGAACACGCGCACCACGCTCGCCCAGCGCGGCGCCGAAACCGCCGAGCGCATTCTGCACGAGATCCTCACCCTCGTCGAAGTCCCCTTATAGACCCGAATGAAAACCGCAATCATTGGCCTGCCGATGGTGGGCAAGACGTCGCTCTTCACCATCCTCACCGGCGCGCACGAAGCCACCCGCATGGGCGGCATGGAAGCCCGCGTGGGCATCACCAAAGTGCCCGATCCGCGCCTCGACGCCCTCGCCGGGGTCTTCCAGCCCGGCAAGGTCACGCACGCCACCCTCGAGTACCTCGACTTCCCCGCCATCTCGAAAGAAGCGTTGCAAAACCCCGGCTACCTCGCCGCCATGCGCATGGCCGACGCGCTCGCGCACGTGCTGCGCGTCTTCGCCGACGAGACCGTCCCGCACGAGCACGGCTCCGTCGATCCCGTGCGCGACCGCGGCGACGTCGAGGCGGAGCTGATCCTCAGCGACCTGATCGTCGTCGAGAAGCGCCTCGAGCGGCTCGACAAAGACCGCAAGAAGATGAAAAGCCCCGAGCTCGACCGCGAATTCGAGCTGCTCGCGCGGGCCAAAGCCGCCCTCGAGGACAACCGGCCGCTGCGCGAGCTCGAGCTTTCCGGCGAAGATGAGAAGCGCATCCGCGGCTTTCAATTCCTTTCCCAAAAGCCAATGCTCTACGTGCTGAATCTTGGGGAGGAGGACGCGCCGCGCCTCCATGAACGCGAAGCCGAGTACCGCGACGGTCCCCTCGCCGGCCGGCCGAACACCGCGGTCACGGCCATCTGCGGCAAGATCGAAGCCGAGCTGGCCGAGCTTCCGCCCGAGGACGCGAGCGAGTATCTTGGCAGCTATGGGCTGCGGGAGTCCGGTCTGCAGCGCCTCATCACCGCCACTTATTCACTGCTCGGCCTCATGTCCTTCCTCACGGCCGGCGAAACCGAAGTCCGCGCCTGGACAATTCCCGTCAACACGCCCGCTCAGAAAGCCGCGGGCGCCATTCACACCGATTTCGAGAAGAAGTTCATCCGCGCCGAAGTCGTCAACTGGAAGGATTTGATCGACCACGGCGGCTACCCGGGCGTGCGGGAAAAAGGGTTGTTGCGCCTCGAAGGCAAGGACTACATCGTCAAAGATGGCGACGTCCTCGTCATCCGCCACGGCTGATGGGCGGCGGTTGGGTTGCTGCCGCCGTCACCTCGGCGATACCGAGTAGCCGTACTCCCAGGCCGCCGTGTCGCCGATCGGCCCGCCCTTGAGCGCGATTTCCACTCGCCGGTTCTGCGCCCCTGCCGCGGAGGTCGGCCGTGTATTGCCGTATCCGCGGGTGCTCAGCGATCCCGCCGGGACGCCCAGGTCGAGCAGCGCATCCCGGACCGCGGCCGCGTGCACCTGCGTCTGTCGCCAGGCGGTATTTCCGGCCGCGTCGGTGTGGGCCTCCACCTCGAGGTGCACGCCGGGATATTGCCGGATGGCGGCAGCGACGGGCCGCAGGATACTGCGCAGCACGGCCCCGGAGGGCAACGGCTCCCGGATCGTCACCACCACGCCGCGCGGCGAGTCGATCGTGTGCAGGCTCCGGCTGAGCTCGGTTACCAGGCGAGCGCGGTTCTGTTTCGCGCGTGCTTCAACGTCCTCGATCCGCGCTCTCTGGGTTTCGACGGCATCCTGCCGCGCGCGCTGCTGTTCTTCCGCCCGCGCGTTCACCTGGGCGGCAGCCTGCGCCGCACGCGCCGCCTCGGCGGCCGCGCGCTCCGCCTGTTCCCGGGCACGGCGGGCCTGCTCCTCCATGGCTCGCTGCGCCGACTCCGCCTGCAGCCGCGCCGCCGCGGTTTCCTGCGCTTCGCGGGCGTCACGCTCTTCCTGGGCGCGCCGCACCGAAACCAGCCGGGCGTCCTCGGCGAGCTGCGTGGACTCGCGAGCCAGCGCCACGATGTCCTTACTCACGGAACTCGGGTACGCTCGCGCTTGATCGTAGAGCTTTCGCGCTTGCGCGATCCGCGCCGGCGCATGACGTTGCGCGCCCTGCGACTCGGCGATCTGGACCGCATTCTGTGCCTGGTAGAGCGCCACGACGGCCTCGTATTCGCTTTCCGAAACCTCGGGCCGCGGCGCGGATGTTTGCGCGCCCGCCGTGTAAGTGTATTCCGTCACCGGCAGCAGCTCGTAGCTGGCATTGACGGTTTCGACTTTGCCGATCGTGTCGGAGCGAAGAACGTTCTCCATCACCACCACGCCGCTCGGCTTCGTGACGGAGAAGTGCGGCTCGGCCGTCACGATCATCGCGAACGTCTGCAGGTTCGTGGTGGCAGTGAGATGGGCGTCATCCCCTCCCTTGAGGATCAGTTCGCCCAGGTTTTGCGGCCGCCCGTCGGGACTGATCGCCCAGAGGACGTAGCTGAGGTATTGTGGCCCGAACCGTCCCGGCTGGTCCATATCGTTGACGCGGGCTTCGATGAGTGTAGACCCGCCTTTGCTTGCGACCTTGGCCTCGCCCTCCGCGTGAGGCATTAACGCCGTGCCCTGGAAGCCGATTCGCGTCGGTACGGACCGGTAGCCGTAATTAACGGCCTTGGTCGTGCGAGAGATTACGGTGACTTTGTAGATGGGCTGCGGACCACGCCGCGCCGGCTCCGTATTCTCCGGGGCGCCGTAGGCGGCAGAGGCGGCAAGAACCGCGGACGCCGTTATCACGGTAACGCGTCGAAACATCACTACACCTCCGGCCAAATCGCAGCAACTCGGATACCGAGCCGCCAAACGCTTGATTTCGCGTATTCACAGACCGCTGCGTTCACGCCGGCGGCGCGAAATCCTTACCTGAACTTGGAATGCATTGCCGCACCCGCGTAAGCGCCTATCCCGCCAGCTTGGGCGCCAGCATCCACTTCAATACGCCCCGCGGCCGCGCGCCGAAACTGTCGAGATCGATCCGCACCAGCGCGCCCTTCTTCATGTCCACCGCGAGGGACGGGGCGCCGAGCATATATGCGACCACCTGGCTGAGCAGAGGCTCATGCCCCACGAGCATCACTTCGTTCTGGTTCTTGTGCGCGCGCAGCTCTTCCCAGACTGCCTCCGGAGTCGAGCCCGGAGCCAGCGACTGTGTCCGCAGCAGGTCGTTCTTGTAGCCGAGCACATCAGCCGCCGTCTCCGCGGTCTGTACGGCCCGCACATAGGGACTCGTCACCATCAGGCTGGGCGCGAGTTCCCCCTTCATCGCCAGGCGCATCACCTCTTTTACCTTGCGCCGGCCCAGCGCGGTGAGCATCCGCTCCGAGTCGTCGCTGCCGGGCTTGCCGTCTTCGGCGATTCCGTGTCGCAGGATATAAAGCTTCATCGAGGTTCGGATGTTCATTTTGCCATACTGATTTCTTCCATGACTTCTGACGCAGTGCGGAAGATCTTCGGGCGCGCCGCCTTCTGGTGCGCAGCCGGCGCCGCGGTCGCGGTCATGTTCTCGATCGCGGCCTGCCATATCCTGCTCGCGCTCTCCTTCGTTCTGCTGCTGCTCTCCGACGTGCCGCTCCGCTTCCCGCCCGTCAAGCTGCCGCTGGCGCTCTTCTTCCTGGGGACGGTCATCTCGCTCGTGCTCTCCGACGACCCCTCAGCGGGCCGCCCGCAGCTCCGCAAATTCTTCGTCTATCTCATGCTCCTGGTCGTCGCCAGCACGTTCCACCGGCTCGCCGACGTGCGGCGGCTGATCATCGTCTGGGGCGGCGTGGGCGCGCTCGCGGCGCTCAAGAGCTTCGTACAGTTCTTCACCAAACGCGAGGAAGCGCGCGCCCTGGGCGTCGAATTCTACACCCACTACATCGCCGACCGCACCACGGGCTTTATGTCGCACTGGATGACCTTCGGCGGTGAGCAGATGATGGTCCTGCTCATGCTTGCGGCATTGCTGTTGTTTGCGCCGCTCCGCCGCCATGCTCTGCTGCTCTGGATCGGCGCCGCGCTCATCGGCGGATCGCTCGTGCTGAATCTGACGCGCAGCATCTGGGCGGCGACTGCCGCCGGCGGCGCTTACCTGGTTGCGCGCTGGCGGCCCCGCCTGTTGCTGCTCGCCCCGGTCTTGCTCGCGCTGGGCTTCTGGCTGGCGCCGCCCTCAGTCCGCCAGCGCGCCGTGTCCACATATCAACCCGGCGCCGCCGATTCGAATCTCCACCGCATCGTCACCTGGCGCACCGGCTGGGAGATGATCAAGGCGCATCCCTGGTTCGGCGTCGGACCCCAGCACGTCGGCCTGCAATTCAAGCAGTACGTGCCACGTGACTTCGCCGAGCTGCCGGCGGGCTGGTACGGACATCTCCACAACATCTACCTGCAGTTCGCCGCTGAGCGCGGTCTCCCGACCATGCTCGCATTGCTGTGGATGCTCGGCCGCATCCTGCGCGACTTCTGGCGCGGAGCGCGCGCCGCGCCCTCGCCCGACGCCAGGGCGATCCTCAGCGGCGGCTTCGCCGTGATCCTGGCGATTCTGATCGCCGGCATGTTCGAGCACAATCTCGGCGACAGCGAGGTGCTGACCATGTTTCTCACCGTGGTGGGCCTCGGCTACGCCGCGCTCTGGGCGAAAGATGCCGAGCCCGCTTAGCGGACGCGAGATCGTCCTGGCCGGCGGCTCCGGCGGCCTGGGCTCGGCGGCAGCGCGGCTGCTCGCGGCGGGGAACGCCCGGCTCATCGTGGGCTACCGCTCGAACCGCGCGCGCGCCGAAGAGTTGCGAGCAACCCTCATCCAGGCGGATCTGACCGTCAAGGCCGATCGCGCCCGCCTGCTCGATGCCGCGCCAGATCTTTATGGCCTCGCCGTGTTTGCCGGCGAGCCTGTGCGCGTATCCGACTCGAGCGAGCTCGAGTCCGCGCTGCGCCGCTCGCACGAGCAAAACTACCTCGGCCCCATCCTGCTGGCGCGGGAAGCCGCGGATCGCATGAAGCGATCACAAACACGGGGAGCCATTGTGCTGCTCGCCACCATGCAGGCGGTGGCGCTGTTTGGAAGCTCGACCGCCTATGCCGGTGCTAAGGCAGCCCTCGTCCATGCCGCCCGCATCCTGGCCAAAGAGTGCCGCGGCCGCTCCGACATCCGCGTCAACGTCATCTGCCCGGGTGTGAACGACGCCGGTATGGCCAAGGCCAGCATCGCCTCCCGCAAGTACGACCGCTATCTCGACGAGGGCGTCATTCCCCGCTTCGGTCGCGCCGGCGACGTCGCCCGCGCCGTCCGCTTCTTTCTCGAACCGGACAACTACATCACCGGGCAGGTCCTCACCATCGACGGCGGGTTGACGCTGTGATGCTGGTGTTTACAGAACCGCCGGCAAGGCAGCCGGTTCCGGCGCTGGGCGGAAACGCCGCGTTCAGGCGGCGGTCGTTCAGAACAGGAGCTTCAGGGCGAACTGGATCACCCGAGCGCCGCCGGCGCTCGTGATGCGTCCCATGCGAGCTCCCGCGTTTACCGAAGTATTCGGGTTTCCCAGGTTCGGGCTGTTCAGCAAGCTGAAGAACTCGGATCTGAACTGCAGGCGCATTCCTTCGCGGCCCGGAACCGGAAAATACTTGAACAGGCCCAGGTTGGTGGTTTTCGTGCCCGGGCCGATCAGCGCATTGCGGCCGACGTTGCCGTAAGTGCCTGCCGCCGGCTGCGCGAAGGCGTTCCGGTCAAACCAGGCCAGGATTTTGTCGCCGCGCGGCCGGTCCTCAGGCAGGCGGTGCTCGCCAATGACATTGGGCCGCTGCCGCGGCGTTCCGCTCAGCGCGATATCGGGGCCGGTCTGTATGTTCAGTGGCTGGCCCGTCTGCGCCTGGACCAGACCGTTTACCTGCCAGCCGCCAAAAATCGTGCGCATCGCCGCGGGCCGGACCCGCAGCCCCGGCAAATCCCAGATCCAGGAGATCGAGGCGATGTGCGCCGCGTGGAAGTCCGACAGGCCGTACTGCGTGCTCAGATCGAACACGTTCGGCACAGCGGCGCCCAGCGCCTGGCCGGAGGCCATATCGATGGAGCGCGACCAGGTGTAGGCGCCCTGTATCGAGAAGCCCCGGCCGTACCGCTTGTTCACCTGGATTTGCAGCGCATTGTACTTCGAGTTCGCCTGCGACGAGATCACGCTGTTATTGCCGAACCCCGGCAGGATTCTTCGCGCGTTGATGTTGCCGAGCGTAGCGCCCGGCCGAAATACAGCCGGGTTGCTCGAAAGACCCATGAGCAGCTTCCGTCCCAGCTTGCCCACGTAAGCCACCTCGACCGCAAGGTCCTTCGCGACTTCCCGCTGGACATTCAGGTTGAAATGCTGCACGTAGGGCGACCGCAGCGATGGATCCGGGTAGAAGATCTGTTGCAATCCCACAAATTCCGGATTTTGCAGATTCACGAATAATGGAATCGGCGGCTGGCCGCGCAACGGGTCCGAGAGAGCAAACGGTGTCTGGAAGGTGAACGTGTAGCGGAACGGCTGGCTCGTATTCTGAATCATGTCCGCGTTGTGCGTGTCGTAGAAAATCCCGTACGCCCCGCGCAGCGACGTGCGGCCATTGCCGAACGGATCCCAGGCGAAGCCGAACCGAGGCGCGAAATTGTTCCGGTCGGTTTGGATCAGCCCGCGCGGCACGCCGGGATCGCCTGGAAACGCCATGCCCACGGGAGCCGTGGCGATCACGCGGGACTGCTGGCCTGGCCGCAAAGTGCCCCAGAAGTTCTGCGGGTGGACCCACGGCAGGGGCAGCTCATAGCGGAGCCCCAGGTTCAGCGTCAGGCGCGGGTGGACGCGCCAGTCGTCCTGGATAAAGTAATGCGTGTTGGTTTGCAGGCCCGCCTGCTCGAGTACCGGGCTCGCGACCGTCATTGAAGCAGCGCGGCCCAGGACGAAGTCCGCCGCCGGATCGCCCGCGATCTGGCCGCTGAACGTGAAAGAACCCATCGTCTGGAAAAACGAGCGGTTCAGATACCGCAGCTTGAGCAGCTCGAAACCGCCCTTGACCGAGTGCCGTCCCTTGGTCCAGTTCACGCTCTCGAGGACTTGCAAAGATTCATTCACGATCACGGCGTCTACGGAAGAGGCATTTCCCAAAGTCACGCGGTCGCTGATGGCCAGATGCGGGGGAATCTTCGGACCGAAAAGAGGAAAATTGCCGCCGAGATCAGAAAGGTGCGTGGGGTTCAGGTTGTCGATGGAGGACCTGATACGGTTGAAGCTGACGCGAATCTGATTCAGTAGGTCAGGCCGGATGGCGAAGGTGTCGCCGATGGTGACGCTCTGGACTTTGGCCTGCCGGTCGAGCGGCAGGTACTCGGGAACCTGACCGGAGAAATCCCGTTCCTTGGCGAGATTGAAATTGTAGCGGCCGTCGATGGTGTGCCGGCCGTGGTTGTAATCGATGCGGGTGAGGAACTGGTCGTTATTGTCCGGCGACGGGAAGATCGTGACAAGCTGCCCGCCAGCCCGGTTGGGCAGCGGCATCAGCTCCGGCGACAGCACCCTGCGCGCTACCGGGTCAAACCGCGAGACCGGAATCTGCTTGTCCGGAAACGGCTGGTTGTTGAGAGGGTCGCGGATGACGCGGGTGGAGGCAGAGAAATCGCCGCGCCGCTCGGCTTCGGTCAGCGGAAACGCGCTGGCGCCGAGCGCCGCCGGCCGCACGCGCAGGCCTTCATAGGAGGCCGAGAAAAAGAGCCGGTCCCTGCGAATGGGTCCGCCGACGGCCGACCCGAACTGATTCTGGATGAGTTGCGGCTTGGCGGACGGCGCGAAGAAGTTCCGCGCGTTCAGCTTGTGGTTCCGCAAAAACTCCCAGACGCTGCCGTGGAAGCTGTTGCTTCCCGAACGCGTGACCACGTTGAAGATCGACCCGGCGTTGCGCCCGTACTCGGCGTTGAAGCTGTTAGTCAGGACTTTGACTTCCTGCAGCGCATCCGGCGGCGGAAAGTTCAGACCTGTGTTGCGGAACAGCGCATTATGCTGGGCGCCGTCGAAAAGAAACAGGTTCTGGTTGGACCGGGAGCCGGAAATCGTCAGCGTCGGACCGCTGCGGTCGCCGGTGAAGGTCTGCGGCGCCGAAACCTGGGAAACACCTGGCAGAAGGCTGGCCAGCCCGACCACGTTCCGGCCGTTCATCGGCAATTCGAGCACGCGCCGCGAATCGATCAGCGTGCCGACCACGGACGAACGGCTGTCCACCAGCGGCGCTTCGGCGCTGACTTGCACGGAGTCAGACAGGCTGCCCAATTCGAGCGCAGCGTCCACACGCACGTTCTGGTTCGCCGTAAGACTGACACCGCGGTGGCTGAAGGTCTTGAATCCGGAGGATTCTACATGAATTGTGTAGGTTCCCACCGGCAGCAGCGGAAGAACGTAGCCACCGAGCGCGTCGGTCACGACTTTGCGGCTGGCGCCACGCTCTTCGTGCGTCGCGTCGACGGTCGCCCCGGGTACGGCGGAACCGCTCGGATCAGTCACGGTGCC
>JACOTZ010000374.1 GCA_016178155.1 Acidobacteriota bacterium | reverse complement strand
GTACAAGCGCTGGAGGACGGGGAGCGAGTCCGGAACAGGGAAGTCGGTAACGATGCGCCGGTACCGCGTTTCGACCCGGGCGACGGGTCTCGGTGTGAGGGAGTATTCGCGAGCCACTTTGGGTCTATTGTACGGGACTCCCCGGGTCCGGCGCGCTCGCGCTGGCAGCATTTCTCAGCAGGGCTTCCGTACGAAGGTGCGGAAAGCCGCAGCGGCTGCGTACTCTCGTTGGTCGAGCTTCGCGGTTTCGCTTGCGCGGGCGGGGCTCGCGGAGACCAGGCGAGCGATAGTCGTGTAAGCTGAACCAAGGAGATTCCTATGGACCGCCGTCATTTCCTCACCACCGGCGCCGCGGCGCTTGCGCCGGCCGCCGCGAGCTACGCCGCCGACAAGCCGAGGCGCGTCGGTTTAATCGGCACCGGCTGGTACGGCAAATGCGACCTGTTCCGGCTGATTCAGGTGGCGCCGGTCGAGGTCGTGTCGCTGTGCGATGTAGACAAACGCATGCTCGCCCAAGCCGCCGACCTGGTGGCGACGCGGCAGGCATCCAAGAAGAAGCCGCGCATTTACAGCGACTACCGCGAGATGCTCAGGCAGAAAGACCTCGATATCGTCCTGATTGCGCCGCCCGATCACTGGCACGCTCTGCCGATGATCGAAGCCGTGAAGTCGGGCGCCGATGTCTGGGTGCAGAAGCCGATCAGCGTCGACATCGTCGAGGGCCAGGCGATGCTGGCCGCCGCGCGCAAATACAACCGTGTGGTGCAAGTCGGCACGCAGCGGCGCAGCACGCCGCACCTGATGGAGGCGCGCGACACGATCATCAAGGAAGGGAAGCTGGGCAAGATCGGGCTGGTGGAGATTTGTTGCTATTACCAGATGCGGGCGCGAGCCAACCCGCCCGACACCGCGCCGCCGGATTACCTCGACTACGAGATGTGGACCGGACCGGCGCCGATGCGCCCGTACAACGAGCTGGTGCATCCGCGGCGCTGGCGCGCTTTCATGGAGTACGGCAACGGCATCGTCGGCGACATGTGCATTCACATGCTGGACATGGTGCGCTGGATGCTCGATCTCGGCTGGCCGAAGCGGGTCTCCTCGGAGGGCGGCATCCTGGTGCACAAGAACAGCAAAGCCAACATCAGCGATACCCAGCTCGCGACCTTCGATTTCGGGGACGTGAAGGTGGTGTGGCAGCACCGCACCTGGGGCCACGCTCCCGATCCGAAGTATCCGTGGGCTGCAACCCTCTACGGCGACAAAGGCACGCTCAAGGCAGGCGTCATGGGCTACGACTTCATACCCGTCGAGAAAGGCGCGCAGCCGGTGCACAAGGACGTCACCTACGAGCTCGAGCAGTACCCGGAGGACAAGACCGAGGAGGCGCTCGAGAAGCACGTCGCGCCGGCGATTCGCGTCCACATGAAGAATTTCCTGGCCGCGATCGACGCGCGCAGCAAGCCCGTAGCCGATATCGAGCAGGGCTACATCTCGACCACGAGCTGCATCCTGGCAAATCTCTCGATGCAGCTCGGCCGCACACTGGCCTGGGATCCGGTGCAGCAGCGCATCGTGGGGGACGAGGAAGCGCAGCGGCGGATGCGGCGGCCGTATCGGCAGCCCTGGGTACATCCCGAGCCGGACAAGGTGTGATATAAAGCGGCTGCATGCTGCGTCCTTGGATTTTTTGCGCCGCCGTGTCCGCTGTGACAGTTCTGGCAGCCCAGCAGGCGAATGGGCCGGCAGCGCCCGACCGCTTCTCGGGCGTATATCAAAACAACAAACTGAAGGTCGAGCTGAACCGCGGCGGCGGTGACGGCTACACCGGCACTTTCTCGTTCGAGGGCAAGTCGATGCCCGCAACCGGCCGTGCTCACGGAGATGCACTCGAGGGCAGCTTCACGCTTGACGACAAGACATTCTCTTTCACCGCGATCCGCACCCCCAGCGGGCTGAGGCTCACCAGCGATGGCGCGACTTACGAGCTCAAGAGCGAGGCGACACCGCAGGCCGTATCGGCGGCGACGGCTCCGGCCGGCGGGAAGGAGACCGGCATCGTCGGCGACTGGCGTTCGCCGCAGGGCGTCGTGCGTATCCGCGCGGACGGCACGGCGGTGATCGGCGAGTACACGTACCGGTACACGATCCGGCGCAACATCCTCATGATGGCCGGCCCCGACGGCTTCTTCGCCATGCCGTTTGAGCTGAAAGGCGACGAGCTGGCGGTGGTGCTGAACGGCCAGCAGATGCGGCTTACCCGGGTGACGCAGAACAGCGCCGCGCCCGCATCCGCGGCACCGGCCGAGGCACGCGGAGGCAGCCCGCAGGAGCTTGCCGGAAAGTGGTGCCGGGTGACCAACTTGAACGCGACCGGCGGAGGCGCGCGTACGTCAAGCGCCTGCTTCGTGCTCTATCCCAATGGGACGTATGAGTACTCGGGCGAGAGCGACAATTACGGCCCGCTCGGCGGCGCCACGTCGCAGACTTCCGATTCGGGGACCTGGAGCGCCACGGAAACGACGATTACCGCCAATTCCCGGCTGCGCGGCGGAGCGGTCACTTACAATCTCGAGAAGCGCAACCACCCGAAGAACCGCGACCCCATGATCGTCCTCGACGGTGAAGCCTACGTGACCTTTTATAACAAGCCGCCGTGGCGGTGAACGCCGGGGCTCGAGCCCGCCATGCGACGCGGCGCGGGAGTGCAGGCGGGTATGGCCTTGCAAGCAGCGTGGCGATCACACGTGGAATTCGAGGATGTCGCCATCCTCGACCAGGCGCGTACGTTCCACCATCAGTCCGTCGTGCCCATGCGATTTCCGGAAGAGGCGGGCGTACTTCAGGTGCTGGGCGAAGTCGCGATGAACGTGCGCGGCCGCATCGCCGACGGTCGAGCCTCGCTTCAGCACGTACGGGACCTCGAGGTCCGGCGGCTTGCCCGGCGCCTTCGAATAAAAACGGACCAGGTGCAGCGCTGCGAACGAGGCACGCGCGAACTCCGCCAGTCCGGCGCCGGTGACCGCCGAGACCGCGCAGCAGGGGAACCGGCCGCCGTACAAGTCCCGGACCGCCTGAAAGTTCTCCCCGGCGCCGGGCAGGTCGAGCTTATTGCCCACCAGCAGAGCGGGAGACGGCACGTGCCATTCTTCGAGCGTCCTGAGGATGAATTCGAAGTCACCGAGGACGCCGGCATCATTGGGGTCGATGACCAGCGCGCTAAGATGGGCCGGCCGCACCGCCTGCGCCATCCACGGCGGCATAAACTCCTGCGATATGGGCGGCAGGTCGACGAGCTGGATCTGCACGTCCTCGAACGGCATCATGCCGGCCAGTGGGATGCGCGTCGTGAAAGGATAATCGGCGACCTCCGGAAGCGCGCGAGTGAGAGCTCGCACGAGCTGTGACTTGCCCGAGTTCGGCGGCCCGAGCAACGCGATCTGGCCCGCGCCCTCGCGCTTGATGAGATAAACCGGAGCGGCGTGGGCGCCCGCCTTGTGGCTCCTCTGTGATTCCCGGCGCGCTTCCGACAGGCGGCGCTTGATGTCCGCCTGCATCTTCTCCGTCCCCTTGTGCTTGGGCAGAGCAGCATACATCCGCTCGAGCGCGGCGATCTTTTCCTGAGGGGTCTGTGCGTGCCTGTAAGCCTGTTCGGCCGACAGGTAATCAGGCGTGAGATTGGCGGGCACCGCTCCGCAAGCATAGTAGCGCGCTTGGGGGGCAGGCTGTAGGGCCAGGCGGCGTTTGCCCGCTTTGGGGGCCGCGAGCACCTCAGCGCCGCTGGCGTGATTCGAGGCGAGGCGTCAAATCCGGACAGGTGATCCGTCCACGACCGGTTGTACCTGGCTTCCCCGGATGCCCGAATCATTCACGCAATCTATACACTGTCATTCCTCATGATCAGGCTGATTGCCCAAACAGGCCTCGTAACCCGCTGCCGCAGCTCCTGCCTCCTTTTGGTCGAATACCGACATCAGGTTTTCGCCCAGGCTTCGATAGGCGGAGTGGGCGGCGGCGAAGGCCGCGCAAGCCGCCGCATGACGTCCCATCCGGGCCTGCAGTCGCGCGATGCCCAGGTGGCTGTGGGCGCGGGTAGCTTTCAGGCGAACAAGGTTGGGCTGCCGCGAATCCAAGGCTGCGACGACGGCCAGGGCCGACCGATATTGCTCCATGGCGGCAGCGGTCCGGTTTCGGGCGGCCTGGACATCGCCCAGCAGGCGATGCGCGGCCGCCAAGCCGTCTCGCACATGCACGTCGAAAGGATCAGCGGCCGCCAGACCGCGCCGGATTTCCACGGCTCGCCGGACGTGGGACTCCGCCGCTGGCAGATCCCCCCGATCCAGCAGGCAGATTCCCATCAGGTAGCACTGCATGCTGATGTCCATCTGGGTGCGGCGGTCCGCCGGATCGGCCCGCGCAGCACCCTCGTTCAGCTCCAGGGCACGAGCTAAATGCGGAAAAGCTTGGCCGTAAGCCTGCGGAATAGCCACATAGTGGGCGCCGACGCGATGTTCCACTGTCGCCAAGGCCCGCCGTGGCCCTCGTTCCTCCGGACGCTCGGCGAGCAAGCCCTCCAGAATCTGGCGCGCCTTTTCCGCCAGTTGAAGTTCCCCCGCGGTTCCTGTGAGCGCCAGAGCAGAGTAGGCTCGGGCTCGCAGATAGCGTTCTTCGTATCCGCGTGGAGCATGCCGGACAAGCTGCTCAGACGTCTCTACCGCCTGCCGCGCCGCTTGGATGGCAGCCGCAGTGGCACCGGCCCCGCCATGGACGTTGCTTTCAGCCAGGTACACGCTCACCAGTTCGCGTGCCGCTTCCGGCCGGCCGCGCAGCGGCTCCAGGATTCGGCTCGCTCGCTCGAGGGAACGCAGGGCTCCCGGTGTGTCGCCGAGGTTGAACTGCTCGGGATCTCCTTGTACTTCCCCCAGCCGGCGGTAGGCGGCGGCCAGCTCCAACTGCAGCGGAACTTGTCCCTCAGCCTCGCGACCCACGCGCTCCAGGTAGTCCAGGGCTTGACTCACGAGTGTGCGCCGGGCGGCGAGAGAGCCGGGCAGCGGCGCAATCTGGTCATGCAGTTCATGGATCATGCTGCCGGCCAGCTTGCGGACCAGCTCGAAGCGGCGCTGGGCCTCGGCGCGCTCCCGCCGGGCGATGCCGACTTGCCACAGGATTGCGCCTGCCGCGGCCACGGCGAGCACAAGCGCCATCACCGCCCCCGTGACAGCCAGCCGGTGCCGTCCCACGAATCTCCGCGCCAGATACCCCAGGGTCGGCTCCTGAGCGAGGACCGGCCGCCCGGCGAGATAGCGATCGATTTCAGCGGAGAGCTCTTCAGCCGAGCCGTAGCGCCGCTCCGGCTCCTTCTCGATCGCTCGCATGGTTATGGCATCCAGGTCGCCGGCCAACCCCTTGCCGGCCACTGAACTGGGCTTAGGCGGCGCTTCCGCGCACACTGTCCGGAGCACGGCATCCAAGGCCTTTCCGCCGCAGGGTTGCGCCCGCCGCCCGGTCAGCAGCTCGTACAGCAACAGTCCGAGGGAGTAGACGTCGCTGGACGTGGTGATCTTCTTGCCCAGCAGTTGCTCCGGGCTGGCGTAGTCCGCCGTCCAGGCTCTCGCCACTGTCGTTTCCGGCGTGGGTTCCGGGCTGAGGATCTTCGCGATTCCGAAGTCCAGGAGTTTCGGCTCGCCGTCACGATTGACCAGCAGGTTGCCCGGCTTCAGGTCGCGGTGCACGATCAGCGACCGGTGGGCGAACTGCACCGCCTCGCAGATCTTGCGGAAGAGGTGGAGGCGCGCAGGCAAGGACAGGTCTGGGCGCCGGCAGTACTGGTCGAGGGGCTCTCCATCCACGTATTCCATCACCAGATAGGGATGACCCTCCGGCGTCGTGCCGCCGTCCAGGAGGCGCGCGATGTGGGGATGTTCCAGGGAGGCCAGGATCTGGCGCTCCTGATGAAATCGGCGCAACAGTTCGGCGCTGAACAGGCTGCTCGGCACGAGTTTCACCGCCACCTGCTTATGGAACTCCGCGTCGGTGCGCTCGGCCAGGTAAACCACGCCCATGCCGCCGCGGCCGAGCTCACGGATGGCGCGATAGGGGCCGAACCAGCGGCCCTGAAAGTCGAAAACCGGGCTCTGGAGGAAGTCGCCGGCTGCGCGCTCGGCCTCCAGCAGCTCGCGCACCTCGGCGCGCAACTCTTCGGGGCAGTGTTCCCGCAGAAACCGATCGCGGTCTTCTGCAGCCATCGACAAGGCCTGCCCGAACAGCGCTTTGGCTGCGGCCCACTGCTCTGGCGTCATTTCCCCGATTCTAGCCCGCATTTCTGATCAGCACTCTGCTGCGGCTTGCGAAAGGGCCGCATCTACTGCGTTGCGCTCCGCCGGCGTCCTCGACATACCGTCAAGTACGCCTCCGGGCGGCGGCCTTCGCACGCCTTTTATCTGCGGCCCCTGCGCGGCGCCTCGCGACGACCGTGATGAGAAATGCGGGCTGGTACCTGTGCGCGGGGGCGCGGTGACGCTGCAACCGTGGTGTGTGGGGCGATTCCCCATCAGCGTCCGCGCGTCCCTCACGCCTGGCGGACTATATCTCTTTGACGATGCTAGAATCGCACCGGAGGTTGAGGTGGGCCAAGCGGCGCCGGGAGAGGTGACGCGGTTGCTCCAGCAATGGGCTGCGGGGGACCGCTCCGCACTGGATCGGCTGACGCCTCTGGTGTATGACGAGCTGCGGCGGTTGGCAGCTCACTACCTGCGCCGGGAGCGCCCGGACCACACGCTGGCGAGTACCGCCCTGGTGCACGAGGCCTGGCTTCGGTTGTCCGATCAGACCGGCATAAGTTGGCAAGATCGTGCTCATTTCTTCGGCATTGCCGCCCGGCTGACCCGGCAGATCCTCGTCGACCACGCCCGCCGGCGCCAGACCGCCAAGCGCGATCCCGGAGGAACGCTGTTGTCTCTGGACGAAGCCCTGGACGTACCCGGGCGCTCCCCGGTCGACCTGGTCCGCCTGGATGACGCACTGGAGGCTCTGGCGCGGCGCGACGAACTGCAAAGCCGGATCGTAGAGCTCCGTTTCTTTGCGGGCTTGTCGGTGGAAGAGACCTCCGAAGTTGTAGGATGGTCGCCAGCCACCGTAAAACGCGAGTGGGTCGTGGCGCGGGCCTGGCTCTTTCGGGAGTTGTCGCGGCAGTGCTGATCGAAAAGGCCCAGGCTCGCCTCTTATCTCTTGTCCCGCCTGGCACCAGCGCCGATGTTCGCGCCGGAAGAAACCCGCACGACGTGAGCTCAACTTGATCCCTTGCCGCCACAAATCTCGCATATGCTTATGAGGAGGTGCCGCGCGGATGCTAAAACAAAACCGTTCCGCAGGAGGCCGACATGAGCGACATCCTCAGGCATTCCATCGCCCGAGAACCTGTGGATGCGGTTTGTTCATCTCGGCTGTTGCACTCACCTTATTTTCCGCCTCTCCTTCACTCGCCCAAAGACTGACCGCGGAGATGTTGAACGTCAAGGCCTGGCAAGGCAAACTCACTATCAAGGGCAGTGCCAGCGGCGTCATCAGCGGACCCGCCGGGACCGAAAACTATGTCGTCTCCTGGAACGTGACCGCCGAGGTGGTCCTCGACCAGCAGAATGCCGCTGGACGCTTCTGGTCCGGCACCATCAAAGGCACGGGTGCGAGTACCATCTCCCACAGCATTACGTGGACCCGGTCCGACGGCTGCCGCATGACCAACGAGATCAAGACCACCGGCGCACCCACTGTTGAGGGCGGCGGGCTCCCTTTGGTGATGCTCTTTGCGGGCGTCAAGGACGACTATGCCTTCTTCACAAACGCCGTCATGATGGGCAAGGCTACCACTACCATCCAAGGGAGCGGTTCCGATTGCAGCGGATCGACAACCTGGCCCGAAGCCCCTTGGAGTTTTTGGCCCGAGGAGCTCGACCGGGACAAGCTCTTTCCTCTCCAAAGCGGGATGAACCTCAGCAATACCGGCCAATACGAGATGGTCTTCCCTCTGGTCAGCTTCAACGCCTCGCTGACTGGACAGGTCCCCAAGCCAAAGGTGACCGTCACCATGGAGTTTAAGCCTCTCGTCAAGGACGAGCTGATCCTGGAAGTCACCTCCGCGAAGTACAAAGACTGGCTCCCCACCGCGAAGCACAGTGGCGCGCCCGCCGCTGCAATTCAACCCGGCGACCCGCTCGAATTCACCGCTGAGCTGAAGATGAAGAACGGCGGACAATTGTCCGAGAAGGCGACCCACTTCACCTGGGAGCTCATCGACGTTTCGAAGGAACCTGGCGTCGCCCTGAATTGGCCTCCCAACGGGACCAACTACACCGATCCCGATCTCAAGTTCGAGCCATTCGAAAACCAGATTGCCAAGGATGAGCAAAAACAGAGAATCGAGACCGCCCCCGGCCAGTACACTTCCGACAAGGCGAAGGTTGCGCCCTACGACTGGGGCGGCTGGGGTGTGCTCAAGGTTAAAGCCCACTTCGCCACCCGCGACCCGGTGGAGGGCCAATTCAAGGACAGCGGCGAAGCGGACATCCGGATTCCCAAGCGCGACAGGAACTCCTATATCGCCGATGCGTGGAAAACCTCCCCCGCCGGCGCTTCCGGCGGCGACTACGCCGACACCGAAAAGGATCCCGAAGGCGACGCGACCGAGGGCGACGGCCTCTCGCTCTACGAAGAATACCGCGGCTTCTACGAAAAGCGGGTGCACAAGTACGCCAACTCGAAGAAGAAGGATTTCTTCATCAATAACCAGATGGGCTCGGCGGCGCTGGGCGGGATTCTCGTCTTCTACCGCGCCAGCGGGCTGGACGTCCATTGGGACATCCTGGATGACGAGCTGAACCTCGGCCGCATCATCAATTACCTCAAGGACCGCGGCCCCAGCAACAACGATCAGCACGGCGTGCGCATCATTCCGATTCTGAACGACCGGCCGTACGCGGAGGCTGTGGGAGGGCCGTCCACGCCGAAGAACATCGTTCGAGTCGAAATCCCTGTGAACTGGTCAAGTGCTTCGGCGATGGTTTCCGGCGTTACCGCATTTGACCAGAATATTGCCCATGAGCTCTTCCACGCCTGCAACGTCTGGCACCACGGCGAAGGGGACGCAGAGCCAGTCTTCTGGTCGCGTGACCCCGCTACGGGCGCCTTGATGTTTGGAGAGCACTCGATTGCCCTCTACCTCGAAGACGGGACCGACGTTACCATGAGGCCGGGAGTCGGAATGAGGCGCTGGATCGGCGTGATGGGTGGCCAACATAGCGGCGACGACACCTGCGTCATGCGGTACACTGCCGCGAACACCTATCCGGCGAAGAATATTCCGGGCGAGACTTTTTATTCCACAAGGGAAGTGTCCGGCTATACTCTCTGTGGCGCCCCAAAGGGAACAGGCGTCAACTCCGACAGCCGCCCCAGCAGTCTCGAATCCCGTTTCGGCGACGCCACGCGCGGCCGTGGCGACTGCAAACATCAGATTCTGGTCAACGACCGGGCCCAGCCGCCCCAACGCTGAGGAAAGGAGAACGCGGCCATGCTCATGAGATACTTCCTCTGCCTCCTCTACTGTGCGAGCCTCTACGGCGAGCAACGCCTCGCCCTTGGTCTTTCCGCCAACGGCGTCTCCTCGGCGGCGGCCTATCCGGGCGCGCCGCTGATCCTCACGGCACGGCTCTTCTCCGCCTCCGGCGAGCCCATCCTGCTCGAAGCCAGCGAGGGAACCTGGACCGCGGCCCTGTCCTTGAGAATCTCAGCTCCTGACGGTTCCTCGCTCGACTGGTACTTCAAAACCGACCCCTCGCCCGAAGCTAAAGTGACGCTGGATGATAAGCAATCCGTCCAGCTCTACTGGCTTCTTTCGCCCGAAGACGCCGCGGCAGTTGGACCGGGATCGTTCGAGATTACGCTCGTCGCTGATGCGACAGAACTCGCGAGCGCGGGTGCATGGAACGGCCGGGAATCGAGCAACACCGTCCAGGTTTCCTTCAAACCGGAGCCTGATGACTGGACCGCTGAACAGCTGAATCAACACTGGCTCAGCTTGTCCCTTTATCACCAGCTCAACGGCGACAATGCTGCCTCCCTGGAGGCCGTGGAGAACCTTCTCGCAAAGCAACCGGAAAGCGTGCCGGCTTGGACGCGCAAAGGCGAAGTCCAGGCCGCCTCGGATTTGGCGGACGATGCCGTCGCTTCCTTCCAAAAGGCCCTCGATATCTTTTACAAGAGTGACCCCAAGCCCACTCACCCTCCGAGTGAGATCCTGGGCAAGCTGAACGAGCTGGAACTCAGACTGTTGACCGCCCCGGTGCCCTGACGGTCGCGCCGCCGCCCCGCTGCCAGCCGATCAGAGGCCGAAGCGGGTGCTCGCCACGAACGGCGGGCCGACCTAATTTCTATCGAGCTGCGGCCGGCCTTGAAGAGGATCCGAATCTCATCGAACTCGCGAATAGCCGGGCGCCTCGGGGCGCGCTGGAACGGCCATGTCCAGCGTCGACCGGCAAGCTACGGCGAGCCGAGAACCTACCCTCACCGCCCCTACCGGTCCGCGCGCCGGTACCGCGTCAGATTCTGCGTGGTCGTCGAGTGCCAGTCCTTCAGCGGCGGCGCACCGGAGCGGGCAAACCAGCCCGCGAGGTCCTCCCGCAGTGATTGCGCCTGTTTTGCATAGCCCGGGTCCTCGAGCCGGTTCGCCGTCTCGCCCGGGTCGCGCTCGAGATCGAACAGCTCGCTCGGCCAGCCCTCGGTCCGCTCGATGTATTTGAGGTTCTCCGTGCGCACGGCGCGGGTGTAGCCGTACTCGAAATAAAGGCGGTTCTGCCAGCGGGGTGATTGCCCCCGCAGCAGCGCCGCATAGCTCCGGCCCACTCTCCGGCGGTCCGCGGGCGCCCTCAGGCCCAGGTAGTCAAGCAGCGTGGGGAAGAAATCATAGCTCGAAACCATCTGCGACAGCCCGCGCCCCGGCCGGATACGGCCCGCGTGGTTCCAGATGAGCGGCACGCGGATCGACTCATCGTACATGTTGTAGGGAACCGTGCCGTTCCCCTTGCCCCAGACGCCGTGGTGCCCGCAGTTGAATCCCTGGTCGGCGGTGAAGATGACCAGGGTGTTCTCGCGCGCGCCGATCTCCTCGAGCTTGCGCAGCACGCGTCCGACCGCCCGGTCGGCGCCGCTGATCAAGGCGGAATAGCCGAGCTTGCTCTCGCGATTGCCATGGTGCCGGCGCAAGCCGGCGTTCTGCCACGGATGCACGGGGAGGTCGGGAAAGCAGGAGAATTTCGCGCTCGAGTAGGGTGCCCGGTCCTCGTCCGGCTGGTAGTCGAGCGGCGTGTGCGGCGCGTAGAACGGCATCAGCAGGCAGAACGGGCCGCGGCCCTTCTGCTGCCCGAGAAATTCGACGGCGCAATCGGCGAAGGCATCGGTCTTGAACGCCGCCTTTTCGCGCACGCCGTTCCTGAGAATCTCGACGTTCCTGTAGGGGCCGCCGCCGCCGGGAATAGTCGCCCAATAGGTAAAGCCCGCCTGCGGCCGCTCGTCATGGCCCATGTGCCATTTGCCGGACATACCGAGCGTGTAGCCGTTCTTCGCCAGCACCTCCGACCAGGCCGTGTGCCCCTCCAGATACCGCCGTGACTTAGCTCCGAACGAATCCACCGGCACCAACCAGTCCTGCACGCCGTGGTGCGAGGGCAGCTCGCCGGTCATGTACGTCATGCGGCTCGGCGAGCATACCGGCGTGCACGCGAAGGCGCGGGTGAAGCGAGTCCCCGCGCGGGCCAAACTATCGATATTCGGCGTATGCATCTCGGGGCAGCCGTAGCTGTTCAGCGCCCAGGCGCCGTGATCGTCGGTCATGAACACCACGACGTTGGGGCGCGAAGCGGCTGCCCGCGCGGCCGGCACGAAGGTCGCTGCGGCCAGCAGTTCTCGACGTGTCATTGTGGCGCTCCCATGTGCAGCAGCCGGCGCTCGGGACCGGACCAGCGCCATTCGGCGTAATCGCCCTTCAAATGCACACCTCCCAGCCAGCGGTCGATCCCGTTCAGCTCGATCTGGTCGCGCGCGCCCGCCAGCACCGCGCGCCCCGCCTCCGTGAGCCGGCACGGTTCGGCCTCGAGCAGCGGCACGCGCGCATTCATGAGGCGGTTGAGATACAGCAGGAAAGCCGCGTCGCCCATGAAGGCGGGCGCCCGCTCCTTCCGCTGGTAAGCATGGAACAGCGATACGAACTCGCCGGCGCCCTCGGCCACGGCTTCGAGGATGTAGGTCTCGGTGTGCGACAGGCCGGTGTCGAACGACGGAAACTCGCGCAAATGCCTCTGCAGCGCCGCGGCGGTATAGGGCAGCGCCGGCGCTTCGTCCTCGAGCAGGCGTTCGATCTCCTCCGGCTGCGGCGCCCGGAAGGCAGCCCACGCCCGCGCGGCGTAATTGCGCTGCGCATCGGACACGAGCTGCCGCCGCGACCACAGCGCGGCGCATTGCTCCGGCGCCAGCGGCCCGATATGCACGTCCGACTGAATCAGAGACACTGCCGTGGACTGCGGATCCAGCAGGCTCAGCGCCTGGATGAGCTGGAGCTGGTCATACAGATCGTGCTCGAACCAGAGCGCGACGTCGGGCGCCGCCAACAGCCAGGCGTCGCGCGTCTCAAACGCGGCCACTACCTTGCTGTAGGATTCCCAGCCGCATTCGGCGATGAATTTCGCGCGGATGTCATTCAACTCCTCGCGCGTGAAGCCGGCGGGCACCGGACCTTCGTGCAGGCAGTCGAGCCACACCAGCACGTCGCCGCCGACCCCGGCGGCGCGGATCTTCGCAGCCGCGGAATCGCCGTTAGTGACGTGGAGCATCCACCCGCCTTACCCAGATCTTGTGCAGGACCAGCAACTCCTTGCCTTTGATGGTAACCGGGCGGATTTCGAAACGAGCAGGACCGCGATCGAGCCGGAACGCACCGGCGAGCAGCGGCCGGAATATGGTGCGGCCGGCAGTCGGCTGCACCGTGTGCTCGAACGCCGCCGGCCCGCACTGCACGCGCAGGCGCGAGCCCTGCCCGCCGGGGTCGCAGCCATATTCGAGCGTTACTTCATAAGCTCCCGGCTCCACTACGTCGACCTTCCAGCTCACGTACTCTCCGGCGTCGGACCAGTTCTCGATGGTGTCGCGGTTATAGCTGCCGTAGCGTACGTCGATGCGCTTGCCGTGCGCATCGGCCCAGAGCAGGTCGATCTCGACCGGGTTTTCATCGGGCCGGCCGATCTCGATCGGCACCCGCCCGTACTCGCGCGCCGTGACCTGGGAGAACCAGCGCTCGAACTCGCCCCGCAGGGCCTTGGCCGCGGCGGGCTGCGCGGCTGCGATGTTGCGGGACTCGCCCGGATCGGAGTTCAGGTCGTAGAGCTCGCCATTCCAGTGGTACTTCAGCCCGCGCGCGTCGCGCACCGCCCAGCTCGCCTTCAGCTCGCGGTCGCCCGGCACCGTCGCGAGCACGGGATGCCCGCGGTTCCATTGGTGGAACAGGAAGCGATGCGGCGTCTCCCCGCGGCCGTCCCGCAACAGGCGCGCGATGCTGGCGCCGTCAAGCGGCCGGTCCGGCAGGGGGGCGCCGGTGAGCTCGCATACAGTCGGCAGTACGTCAATGTGCTGCGCCATCGCGTCGACGACGGCGCCCGCCGGGAAACGCCCTGGGCAGCGGCCGATAAACGGCACGCGCACGCCGCCCTCCCACACCGATCCCTTGTTGCCGCGCAGGCCGCACTTATAGTAGTGGCTCACGCCGCCGTTGTCGGTCATGAAGAAGACGGCCGTGTTTTCGCGCAGGCCGGCCCGGTCGACTGCGCCCAGCAGCCGCCCGATGTTATCGTCGAGCGAGCTGACCATTCCGTAGATGCGCGCCTCCCGCAGCGGCAGGCCTTTCTTCAGGTAGCGCTCAATGAACGGGTCGGGCACATCAAAGGGGTTGTGCACCGCATTGTAAGGCAGGTAGAGGAAGAACGGCGCCCGCCGATGCTGCTCGATGAAGGAAATGGCCCGGTTGGTGAGCACGTCGGTGATGTAGCCCTTCACCTTCACACGCTCACGGCCCTCGAACAACTCGCTGGAATCGTCGTAGCGATTCATGAAGCCGTATTGCCAGAAGCCGAAATACTCGTCGAAGCCGCGCTGATTCGGGTGGTACCGCATGTATCGCCCGAGATGCCACTTGCCAATGCAACCGGTCCGGTAGCCATGCCGCTGCAGCACCTGGCCGAGCGTGACCTCGTTCGCGTCGAGCGTGTCGCGCCCGAGATAGGTGTCCACGCAGCCGGTGCGCTGGTAGTGCCTCCCGGTCATGAGCGCCGCGCGCGTCGGCGCGCACACGGGCGAGGCGTGGAAATGCGTGAAGCGCACACCCTCCGCCGCGAGGCGGTCGATGTTGGGGGTCTCCACGTGCGGATTGCCGTGGACGCCCAGGTCGAACCAGCCCTGATCGTCGGTCATGATCAGGAGGATGTTCGGCCCGCGCGACTGCGCATGCACGGCCGGCGCGGCGAGAGAAGCCTGCAGGAAGCTGCGTCGACTAATCAAGGCACGATGATACACGGTTCCGCAACGGCGGTGCGCGCCCTGGCTACGGCATCGCCAATCGTTATGGTACCCCCGCTCCGGTACCGAACAATTAAGTAAAAAAAGGTACTCAAGATCTATTTTTCGCCTGATTGTTCAGCGGTACTCTGTGCTCGTGAGACGCGAATTTCTCAACATCGCAAGGAAGGTTCTTCCGGCCACTGCAACTCGCCCGGAAAAGCCTCGTCCGGCGTCCCGGCCCGAGCCGGCCCGCAAATCCGAGTCGATCGCCGGGCCGCGGCCGCTTCCGCCGGGGGGCATCGTCTGGGAATATTACCTGGCCTAAGATCGTCTTTCCATTTCCTCCCATTCGGTGCGGGAGCGCTTGCGCTCCCGCACCTCAATTTCCTGCTATCTTGTCGCGCGGCAGAGCGGCTCGCGGGCCGCCGGCTCGGCCGGGAGTCGAAACCGGGCCCGGCCACTTTCCTCTTGACTTGTACTAGATAACTAGTACACTAGATTTATAGATGAATCGTTCAGCAGATGGAGGTTTTCGGTTCCGGCTGGATGGGGCGAGCGGGGTACCGGTGTACCGCCAACTTATCGACCAGGTGATGGTGGCGATCGCCTCGGGAGCCCTGAAAGGCGGGGATCAGCTTCCGACGGTGCGGCAGCTCGCCGTCGATCTCTCGATCAACCCGAACACCGTCGTGCGCGCCTACAAAGAGCTGGAAATTCGTGGGACCCTTGCCACTCAGCAGGGAACCGGAACATTCATTACCGCCAAGAAGGTCAGGCAGGATGAAGCCCAGCGGCAGCGCCGCCTCACGCAGCTCGTGAGCGATTTGGTGGCGCGCGCGGCCGGCGAAGGCTTCCGGCTTGACGAGATCCAGGACCGGCTCGGTGAGCTGTCGCTGGAGCGAGAAAGGAAATGACCATGATCGTGCCGTCCGTAGTGACAGAGAGAAACCAGCAGCGGGAGCTGTTTGCAAAGGCCACGGAAGTCCAGCCGATCAGCCCCATGGGTGGGCTGTTCTGCTCGATTGCGATCGGGGCCGGCGTCGCCCTAACGGCTTTCACCGAAAAGCCCGGCTATGCGATCGCCGGGCTGTTGACCGGCATGTACCTGCTGTTCGCGATCAAAATCGCCAGGCAGTGGGAGAAGGTGGCGGTGCTCCGCCTGGGCAGATACATCGGCCTGCGCGGCCCGGGGATGTTCCACATCATCCCCGTGGTCGACACCCTCAGCAAGTTCGTGGACCAGCGCGTGCGCGTCACCGACGTCAGCGCGGAGTCGGCACTGACCAAGGACACGGTGCCGGTCAACGTCGATGCCATCGTGTTCTGGGTTGTCTGGAGCGTGGAGAAGGCCATTCTCGAAGTGGCCGACTACTCCTACGCCATCGGGCTGAGCGCGCAGACGGCGCTGCGCGAATCGATCGGGCGTCACGAGCTGGCGCAGATGATCACCGAGCGCGAATCGCTTGGCCGCGAGCTGCAGCGCATTCTGGATGACAAGACCAACGGCTGGGGCATCACCGTGCAGTCGGTGGAGATTCGCGACGTGCGCATCCCCACCGAGCTCGAGGACGCCATGTCGCGGCAGGCGCAGGCCGAGCGCGAGCGCCAGGCGCGCATCATCCTGGGCACGGCGGAGACCGAGATCGCCGACAAGTTCCGCATTGCCGCGCAGACCTATGCCGACAACCCCACGGCGCTGCACCTGCGCGCCATGAACATGCTGTATGAGGCCCTGAAGGAGAAGGGCTCGATGGTGATCGTTCCCTCCTCGGCGGTCGAGACCATGGGTCTGGGTGGGACGCTTGCGGTCACCGCGATTCCCAATCGGAAGGCGCCGCCGCAGGCCTGACGCGGCGCGCCGCCCAGGGTACGCACCGCTTGCCCAGACGGGGAGGAGCAGACGAGGCTCGGTCACTGTCGTGGTCTGGGGGATACGCTTCTCCAGCCGGGGAGCGAGACCGTGGCGCGGTAGTTAGAATCGTTGTACGAGGGATTGCGAACGGGCGCGTAGATGCGGTCGCCCGAGAAGGCGCGATCCTGGGTATAGATCCAGACTCGCTCCTGGTCCCAAAGGATGATCTCGTCGCGGGGATCACCGGTCACGTCGGCGACGGAGAAGGCAAGGTCGGGGTGGCCGTCGGCCGGAAACACGACGGCGCGCCGCAAGCGTCCGTCG
>JACOTZ010000373.1 GCA_016178155.1 Acidobacteriota bacterium | reverse complement strand
GCCGGACGGGGCGGTCCGAGAGCGCGCATGAGAAGAGCAGGCTAGGGTCGTGCCCCGTTTCTCGTCGCGCCTAGTCTGGGACGTCGAGCCGAACCGGCTCAGCGCGGCTCTCGAAGCGAGGCGCGCCGCGGGCGCCGAGGTCCTCGACCTCACGCAGTCGAATCCGACCAAGGCCGATTTGGACTATCCCGCCGTCGAGATCGCGGCCGCGCTCGACGGCGCGCGTGCCCTCACCTACGAGCCGCACCCGGCCGGTCTGCCGGCGGCGCGCGAGGCGGTCAGCGCCTATTACGCCGCTGGCGGCCAAGCCATCGCGCCCGACCGTATCCTGCTCACCGCAAGCACCAGCGAAGCCTACGGGTACCTGTTCAAGCTGTTCTGCGATCCCGGCGACGAGGTGCTCGTGCCCCGCCCTTCCTATGACCCGGGCCCTCGTGGCCGTCAATCCGAACAACCCCACCGGCTCGTATCTCAAGCGCGGCGAGCTTGCGGATCTCGCCGGGCTCTGCGCCGCCCATGACCTCGCGCTCATCTCCGACGAGGTCTTCTTCGACTACGCGTTGGGCGGCGATGCGGATCGTGCCAGCGCCGTCTCCGCCGATGCCTTCACCTTGAACGGGCTCTCGAAAGCGCTCGGCCTGCCGCAACTGAAACTCGGCTGGATCGCGCTCGGAGGTGCCGCGGCCGCGGCCCTGCCACGGCTCGAGCTCATCGCCGACACATACCTCTCGGTAGGCACGCCCGTGCAGGCGGCGCTGCCTCGCCTGCTGGCGCTTGCGCGCGACGTGCAGGGCCGCATCCGCGCCCGCACGCGCACCAATCTCGATCTTCTGCGCGACCAACTCGCCGGCAGCGCCGCGCACGTGCTGCGGCTCGAGGGCGGCTGGAGCGCCGTACTGCGCGTGCCGCGCCTCCGCTCGGAAGAGGAATGGGCGCTGGCGCTTCTCGACGCCGGCGTGCTTGTCCAGCCGGGCTACTTCTATGACTTCGATTCCGAGGCCTTCCTGGTCGTCAGCCTCCTCACCCCGGAAGCGGTCTTCGCCGCAGGCGTCCGCCGGCTGCGGGCGCGTTTACAATAGAAGGACAACCATGCTCAAGAAACTCCTGTTGCCTCTCTTCCTGCTCGCCATGACTGTGAACGCCGACGACCGCATCTACGAACTGCGCACCTACACGACGTTGGAGGGCAAGCTGCCCGACCTGCTCGCGCGCTTCCGCAACCACACGATCAAGCTGTTCGAGAAGCACGGCATGGTGAACGTCGGCTACTGGATCCCTGCCGATGCCCCGCGCTCGCAAAACACGCTCATCTACGTGCTGGCCCATAAGAATCGCGACGCCGCCAAGAAGAGCTGGGACGCGTTTCGCAGCGACTCCGACTGGGTCAAGGCGCGCACCGAATCGGAGAAGAACGGCAAGATCGTTGAGAAGGTCGAGTCTGTCTACATGAACCCGGCTGACTTCTCCAAATTAAAGTAAAGCATCGAACTTATAAAACATTTCAATACAAGAAATGTTTGAGGCTCATGCTACCATCGGAGCATGCCGAAGTCACGCAATCCTCAGTCTGACTTGACGCCGGGCGAGGCGAAGCCCCGCGCCCGCGCCAAGTCGGGCAACAGTCACAAACACAGCACCTTCAAGAAGAACGGTCCGCCGGCGGAAATGCCGGCCGTCACGCATGAGCAGATCGCGATGCTGGCGTACTCCCACTGGGAAGCGCGGGGCTACCCCGGCGGCTCGCCCGAAGTCGACTGGCTCCGCGCCGAGCGCGAACTACTTGAACTTGCGCAGCACGGCTAGCACGCGGCCCTGCACCTCGAGGGCGCCCGCCGGTACCCGAATCGGCTGCATGGCTGCGTTTGCCGGCTGCAGCCGCACCGTATCCTCCGACTCCCGGTAGAAGCGCTTCAACGTAGTCTCGGAGCCGTTCACCAGCGCGACCACGATGTCGCCGTCCCTTACCTCGGCACTGCGCTCCACCAGCACGAAGTCGCCGCTGCAGATGTGGTCCTCGATCATCGAGTCGCCCCGCACCTGCAGGGCGTAAGTGCCCTCGTGCCCGACGAAGTCAGCGAAGTTCAGCTTCTGGTCGCCGGCCACGGCCTCCACCGGCGAACCTGCCGCGATGCGGCCGAGGAGCGGCAACTCGAGCGCCGGCGGAGGTGTCGCAGCGCGCGCGTTGCGCCGCTCCTCGACATACTTTGGCGAGACGTCCACCGAGCGGCTCTGGTTATGGCTGCGGCGCAGATAGTTCCTCTGCTGCAGCGCAGTGATGTGCTTGTGCACCGTGGCGAGCGACGCCAGGTTCAGCCCGCGTCCGATTTCCTCGTAGGACGGGCTGTAGCCGTTTTCGTCGATGAAATCCACGACGAAATCAAGAACCTCTTTTTGCCTCTGCGTCAGGGCCATAGGTCTGCCCTTATTTTGGGCGAATAAAAGGGGAAAGTCAACAAAATTCGCGCCTGATCGCTACGAAAACCACAGCGTCAACGAGGCGGGGTTGCCATCATCGAGGAGTTGTCACGAGTTCCGGGTCAAACGAACGGGTGAATCCCTCGCAAGAGTCCGGTATGGCGCTTCTGCGCCGAGACGGCGATCAGTTGAGACCGCAGAGATCGGGAGTCCGGCACATGCCGGCGCCGCAGCCGCCGGGGGCGGGCGCGGCTTTCTGTCCGCCGGAGTGCGCCGCAAAAGTGGACAACTCCTGCTGGAGGTGGTTCTGCCCGCAGGACGGGCACGCCAGCTCCTCGCCATTGCGGCGCACGAGCTTCTCAAATCTGG